>JASFNW010000103.1:0-18088 GCA_050116835.1 Desulfobacterales bacterium | reverse complement strand
CGATGATTTCTTGTTCGGCTTTGCGCCTGAGCGCCATCTCTTCTCGATGGGCCGGCCCCCAGTAGCACAAAGATGCCAGCAAGCCGGTTTTCAGATGGCTATGGGCGCCAAGTTTGATATTGTCCAGAACGGACATGCCGCGATAGAGGGCGATATTCTGAAAGGTTCGACCGATGCCCAGGGCAGCGCGCCGATGGGCGGCCATGCGGGTGATGTCCCGGTCTTCAAAAAATATCTGCCCTTCGTCGGGATGATAAAAGCCGCTGATGCTGTTTAGAATGGATGTCTTGCCGGCGCCGTTGGGTCCGATGATGGCGAAGACTTCACCCGGGACGACCTCAAAGCTGACATCGGACAACACCTGCAGGCCACCGAAAGATAAAGACAGATTCCTGACCGCAAGAAGGCTCATGCGTTTTCTATAGCCTAAGGCGCGGCGATTCGCAAGACTGGAATACACCCTAGGATCCGGAAAACTGCTGGAAAACAAGTGGATAAAAGATCGGTATCACAAATTCAGCGCGCAATGGGCAGCGCCCAGCAAAGCGGCTCTGTCGTTGAGAATCACCCGCACCGCAATTTTTTCCATAAACTCCTTAAAGCGACCTTTGGCGATAAAAACGTCCATGAAATCCGCATTTTCTATAGCGGGTAGGATTTTGGGGGGAATCCCGCCGCCCAGGTACAAACCGCCGGTGGTCATGCCGGTCAAGGCCAGATTGCCGGCGATGGATCCGAAGATACGACAAAATCGCTGCAGCGCAGCGCGGCAAAGCGGATCATCGCCGTTAATGGCGTTTTCGGTAATGACGCGAGCGGCGTCGGTTGTGCGCATGGCCTTCATTACGCCTGGTGATTCGCCAATGTCGCCGACAAATTTCAGCCAATCATAGATATTGACCAGACCCCGTCCGGAGAGGACGCGCTCGGCACTGACGTGACCGAAGCGGGCTCGCAAAAATTGCCAAAGACCGATCTCGGCTTCATCTCTTGGGGCAAAACTGGCATGCCCGCCTTCGGAGGCCACCGGCCGATGGCGGCCATCCACAAAAACCAGCAACGCCAGGCCCAAGCCGGTACCCGGCGCCACCAGACCGATGTTCTGGTTTTTGTGAACTTTTGCGCTGTTAAGCGCTTTGACTTCCCGGTGAGCAAGCAACGGGATGGACAGGGCGGTGCTCCTCAAATCGTTGATCAGCCGCACCTGCTGCCAGCCGAAGCGCTTTTGCAGTTTTTGCTCGGATACCACCCAGGGCAGGTTGGTGGTGCGACAAACGCCGTTGATTACCGGTCCGGCGATACCGAAGCAGGCTTTTTTTATCTTCGCCGGGTAGCGGGCGAGCATTTGATCAATAATCACCTCGAGGCTGCTGGCCTCACGGCTGGAAAATTCCGCAGTCGCCCGGGCCACAGGGCGCTGTTTGCCGGCAACAAACAGTCCCAGGCGGGTTTTGGTGCCGCCGATATCGCCGGCCAGCACGCTGGCTTGTTTTTTTTGGGCTTTGGTCTTGGCTGTCGGCATCGCTCGATACGTCCATCGTAATATATTGTTTATGTAAATGAAGGGTCAGGGAATTTTTTGAATTCGGTAGCTGCATGAATCATCAGCAGCGAAACAGTGCTTCGAGCGCTTTAAAAATTACCGCCGCCACTTTAACAATGTATTGAAGATTTTTTGCACCCGGGGCGTCAGCCGGGTGCGGTTGTAAACGTCACCTGCTTTTTTGATCGCTTCGGCCTGAGTCGGATACGGGTGTATCGTGCGCGCGATGGTGCCCAATCCGGCACCGGCCGCCATGGCCACCGAAATTTCGGATATCATATCGCCGGCGTGGCGGCAGACCATGGTGGCGCCCAGAATTTCATCTGTTCCTTTCTTAACATAAACATCCAGAAACCCGTGATCATCGCCTTCGAGGATGGCGCGATCGACAGTCTTCATTTCAACGGTGATGGTGTCGACCGCAATGCCTTTTTCTTCGGCGTCCCGGGGGTAAAGGCCCACGTGGGCCACTTCTGGATCGGTATAGGTACACCAGGGGACTGTCAGGGCGCTGGATTTGGAGCGCCCGAAAAACAGTGCATTTTGAATGACAATACGGGCTGTGGCATCGGCGGTATGGGTAAATTTGTAGGGAAAGCAAATATCGCCGGCGGCATAGATTCGCCGGTTGGTGGTCTGCAGGCGCTCATTGACCTGAACGCCCTTTTTATCAAATGACACCCCGGCGGCTTCCAGATTCAAGCCTTCAACATTCGGCGTGCGCCCCACAGCCAACAGGAGCCGGTCAACCCTCTCATCGTAATGGGTGCCATGAGAGTCGACCACCAGATGAATGCCGTCGGTCTGTTTGCGGATTTCAATATTTTTGCCGCAACAGCGCAGTTTGACGCCATCTTGCGCCATTACCGTTTCAACAATTTGAGCTGCTCGGGGCTCGTCGTTGGGCATAATGCCGTGCATCGCTTCGATTAAGATCACCTGACTGCCGAAACGGGCGAATGCTTGCGCCAGCTCGCAGCCGATCGGGCCGGCACCGATCACGCCCAACCGGGGCGGTAATTCGGTTAGTGAGAATACGGTTTCATTGGTCAGAAAATCAACGTCTGCCAACCCGGGAATGGGCAGCTCCAGGGCACGCGAACCGGTTGCAATGCAAGCCCTGGCAAATTTTAGCGCCTTGCCGTCGACTTCGACCGTATCGGGCGCCGTAAACCGGGCCGACCCCAGAAATACATCCATTCCGAGCCCACTGAAGCGTTCAGCCGAGTCGTGTTGACTGATATCGGCACGCAGGCGCCGCAAACGTTTCATGATGGCCGCAAAGTCGATCCGCGTGCCGTCGGGCACGCGGATACCGAACTGCCCGGCAGCGCGCACGTCGGCTGCAGCCCGCGCGGCCCGGATCAGTGCCTTGGAAGGCACACAGCCGACATTCAGGCAGTCACCGCCCATCAGACTGCGCTCAATCAAAGCCACCTTGCCGCCCAGACCTGCGGTGCCGGCGGCTGTGATCAGACCGGCCGTTCCGGCCCCGATCACCACCATGTTGTAGCGACCGTCAGGCTCGGGATTGACCCAGTCGGCGGGGTGCACATTCCCGACAAGGCGTTGATTATGGGCGTCATACGGCCGCACCTGGGGAAGTTCACTCGGGTCGATTTTTTGATGAGATGGATTTAGCATCGCCGTTCCTTTCTCAATAGCCGGTCCTGATCATCTGCCGGCTGCCTGAAAAAACCAAAACAATACTTCCAATTTATTGGAAAATAAGAAGAAAAACACCGCTGTCAAAAAGGAGGCCGGTTAGTTTTACAGCATAGTCGCTCGCCCCTGTTATAACCTTACGTTTCTATTGTCAGATAATTTTGCTTTTGTTGAGAAAGCAGCCGTCACCTGTTTCAGCCAAGTTGACAAGCGCCGCTTAGTGGTTACTAAACGATCATACTATCCCGGTAAGGACATGCTATGACAATCACAGCAGAACACCAGCGCTTGATCGAATACCGCGAACACAAAGCCAACTGGAAAAAATGGGGCCCGTATCTGAGTGAGCGTTTGTGGGGCACCGTGCGCGAAGATTACAGCACCGATGGCAGTGCCTGGGAATATTTTCCCCACGACCATGCCCGCAGCAGGGCCTACCGCTGGGGGGAAGACGGAATAGCAGGCATATCGGATCGTTTCCAATACCTGTGCTTTGCGCTTGCCTTGTGGAACGGCAAGGATTCGATTTTAAAGGAGCGCATGTTCGGAATGAACGGCGCCGAAGGCAACCACGGCGAAGATGTCAAAGAATATTACTTTTACCTGGACAGCACGCCGACCCATAGCTACATGAAAGCGTTGTATAAATACCCCCAGAAAAAGTTCCCCTATGCCGATCTGGTCGCTGAAAACAGGCGACGGAATGCTTTGGATTTTGAATATGAGCTGCTGGATACCGGCGTCTTTGGTGACAACCGCTACTTTGATGTCTTCGTTGAATACGCCAAGGCCGATGAACGCGATATTTTAATTCAGATCACGGTTGCCAATCGGGGACCGCAATCAGCCGTCTGCCATGTACTGCCCACACTCTGGTTTCGCAATACCTGGAGCTGGGGATATGAAAATGGCCCCATGGGCGAGGTCACGGAAAAACCGCAACTAAAGCAGATTCAAGGGGCGTCGGATACGGAAACGGTAGCTGCCTATCATTCAGCCAACGGAACGTATTATCTTTATGCCGAAGATGTCCAAGAGTTTATTTTCACCGAAAATGAAACGAATTCAAAGCGCTTGCCGAATGTTCCCGGCAATCATCGATTTAACAAGGATGCTTTTCACCGCTACTTGGTGCACAATGAAAAAGGTGCCGTCAATCCTGAGCGCGAAGGCACCAAAATGGCAGGCGTGTACCGCATCGAGCCGGCTTCCGGCCAGGACCGCGTCATGCGATTGCGCCTCAGCAATAAAGTTTTGCCGACGGCATTCAATGATTTTGACGCTATCTTTGAGAAGCGGCGGCTCGAATCCGATGAATTTTATGCTGCGATTCAAAAACCGCAGCTAAGCGAAGACGAAAAAAAAGTGCAACGGCAGGCGCTGGCCGGCATGCTCTGGACCAAACAATTCTACTATTATAACGTGGAGCAATGGCTGAGGGGCGACCCAAGCTTTCGGTCGGTCCCGGCGATCCGGCAAACCGGGCGCAATCACGAGTGGCAGCATCTTTACAATTTCGATATTATCTCCATGCCCGATAAATGGGAATATCCCTGGTATGCCGCGTGGGACCTGGCATTTCATTGCCTTCCACTTGCCCTGGTCGATGCCGATTTTGCCAAGCGCCAGCTGGTGTTGATGGCCCGCGAATGGTACATGCATCCCAACGGGCAGCTGCCGGCCTATGAATGGAAGTTTGGCGACGTCAATCCTCCCGTGCATGCATGGGCGGCCTGGCGGGTTTATCAGATAGACGCCAAGCAAGAGGGCAGGGCTGATCTGAATTTTTTGGAGAGCATCTATCACAAACTGCTGCTCAATTTTACCTGGTGGGTCAATAAAAAAGATGTGGAGGGCCACAATGTGTTCCAGGGCGGTTTTCTGGGATTGGATAACATCAGTGTTTTTGATCGCAGCGCACCGTTGCCCACCGGAGGCCGTATTGACCAATCCGATGGGACCGCCTGGATGGGCTTTTATTGTCTGGTTATGCTCAAAATAGCTCTTGAACTGGCCCAGCATAACCCGGTTTACCAGGACAGCGCCAGTAAATTTTTCGAACATTTTTTGCGCATTGCCCGCGCGATGACCGGTGAATATCGTCAGGGCGTCAGCCTGTGGAATGAAGAAGATGGTTTCTTTTATGATGCGCTGCATTTGCCGGATGGTGGAATCGTTCCTCTTAAGGTGCGCTCGTTGGTAGGCCTGATGCCGCTGCTGGCTGTGGAGACGCTTGAGGCTGATCTGGTAGAAAGGCTGCCGGAATTTAAGCGCCGCATGAACTGGTTTTTTCAAAACCGCATCTATCTCAGAGACGGCGGCCATGTCGCCTGTGTTAGAGCACCGGGAAGGCATTCGCGCCGGCTGCTGTCAATCGTCAATCGGGATCACCTGATTCGCGTACTCAGACCCATGCTCGATGAAAACGAATTTCTTTCCGAATTTGGTATTCGATCTGTTTCCAAATATCACAAAGACCATCCTTACACGTTGCATGTCGATGGCGCCGCCCACACCATCAATTACCAGCCGGCTGAATCTGAAAGCGGTCTGTTTGGCGGCAATTCCAACTGGCGCGGGCCGATCTGGTTTCCGATTAATTATTTGCTGATTGAAGCCCTGCAAAAATTTAAGCATTACTTCGGTGATGAGTTTAAAGTTGAGTGCCCCACCGGCTCGGGCAACATGATGAATCTGGGCCAGGTAGCCACCGATCTTTCACACCGGTTGATTAAGCTTTTTTTGAGCAACCGCAACGGTCGGCGGCCGATATACGGCGGCACGGACATCTTTCACAAAGACCCGCACTGGCAGAATCTGATTCTTTTCAACGAATACTTCCATGGTGACAATGGTGCCGGTCTGGGCGCCAGCCACCAAACCGGCTGGACCGGACTGGTGGCCAAACTCATCCAGCAATCAGGGGGTTGGCGCAGCCGGTGAAGAAAAAGAGACCCATGGGTGTATCTGGAAAGTGTTCTGCTCAGACGAGGGTAGCAAATGAAATACCGCAATCGACGGGCAACTTCTGCTTTGTGGCCGGCAATCCGGATACGTGGACAAGATAAAAATTGCCGGAGGCCTTTTTTTACCGGTGCGTTATTTCTGATCGACGGTGCGATCCAAAAAGTTTTCGCCGGCACCTTTGGCAACACCATCGGCGAAGACTTACCAGCTATCAAACGCCGGATATTGTGCATTCATTGGGTCAAGCTCGTCAGATAACGACTTAAAGACCGTCGTTTCAAGGGAATTTAGTACCGTTTCTAAAACCGTTTTGACAAAGGTACCCTGACCCATGCTTTTATCAATCCGGGTTCGATTGGCGATCTCATAGCCCTGTCTGAAACCCGAGCCTGAAGCCCGTTTGGTCAGTTCGACATATGGCTTTTTTATAATGGACGGTTCCCGGTCCGGCGCAAGCGGACAATTCCTGTGCCGCATCAAACCCCTGGCGCATCACTTTGCATCTTTCTCTTTTCTGAGCCGAATCAAGACGCGATAGAGCCCTTTGCGCTTGAGCTCATCAAGGTTTTCAAATACAGCTTGGTTAGTAACATCTGAAGGCCTCTTGAATTGCTTCAGAAACCAGAATCCAGGGTGTTTTATCCAGTCTCTCGGGATGGCTGGACAGATAGTCTTCGACAACCAGCTTAACCTCTTTTATTTTAATGCCTTTAGGGATGCAAATCTTATCCGGCTTCATTGTGCCGTCATATATCGCTCGATAGGCAAATGTCACACCGGAAATAAATCCTAGACCATAACCGTAAAGCTGTGGATCGCCACTTTCGATACAGGCCAAAAGATTATGGCCGCTGTTCATGGGGCCGCAATCGGCAGACCCGGCAGTAGCCGGCACCAGAAAAACGGCCACGATTATCGCTATTGAGAGCGGCTTCATACAATCCCCTCCTTCCCCCCGTTTATTGCCTTGGAAGGGTGTTGAATACATTTTGATGCACTGTTCATCAGCTCGGGAATTTAATGGCATTTATTGTACGTCGTCTACTGTATATAAGGTTCAGGGATTGGGAAGCAAGGAAAAGGTTACGGGTTGCGCTTTGAGGTTTGTCGGTGAGGCGAGGTGCCTTCTTTCAGAAGTCAGATGACAGTGGTCAGACGACAGAAGAAAGCTGGAAAACTGGAAGACAAAATGGAACGCTCTCCTTGTCTTTAGTAATCTGTCCTCTGGTTTCTGACCTCTGACCTTTGAAATCTGTCCTCTGGTTTTAAGGCCGCTGCACCATCAGCGACATGGATGTCGTTGACTGCCCCCTGCTGGTGCGCTGGGAAAGAATTTCTCTGAAAATTTCGTTTCGCTGATTGTTCGCCCCGCCGATCTCCACCCACTGACCGAATGGCACTGTCAGTTCCGTCTGGGCACCGAAAAAACGGATAACCGAATCATCACCGTCGTCCTAGTCAATGCGCGGAACGATTTTTAGGATGACATTATCGCCAGCGATTGTCGGCGTGGCTGCTGGTCTGACGCTCATGACTTCTGTATAGAATGCTTGTTCCGTCTTTTTTGCGGCCCCCAGCATCAATCCTGAGGTCATCGCTGGAATACCGTCCGCGAAGGGCAAGCGCCTCCTGGTCGCCGCTGTGGCCGGTGTGAAATCATACTCGGATGCGGACCTGTTCAACCGGCGTATCAAATTTTTCGAGATAGGCGTACACGCGTTGGATCGCCTCGGCGTTATCCACGATTACCAGTGAATTGACCCGTTCACTGACGGTAACGCTACCGTCATCTGAAAGCAGGCTCTGGACAACCGGGACCAGCTCCGCCGCCCGCCGATACTGAATTTTAATAACCGCGGCCTCTTTTGCTGCCGCAACGCTGACCAGAATCAACACGGTCAAAACCAGGCCCAGAACCCTGAACGTTATCAAGCTGGATTTTTTAGCTGGCATCATCAGCCGTATTTCCTTTGACTGTACAATAAAAAAATTTTATCATGCCCCCCGCTCAAATTCAAATTGATTAGATGCATTTTTAAGATCGCTTTTAAGGGGGAGACGATGTTTTTAGAACTATTAAAAAAAAGACGAAGTATCCGAAAATACCAGGATCGGCAGCTGGATCCGGAAACGATCGATCAACTGGTGGAGACAGCGCTGCGCGCTCCGACATCCATGGGTAAAAATTCATGGGAATTTGTCGTTGTGACCGAGCCCGATTTGCTGCAAAAACTGTCCAATGCAAAGCCACATGGAGCGACGTTTTTAAAAAACGCGAAACTGGGAATCGTTGTCTGCGGCAACCCGCAAATAAGCGATGTGTGGATCGAGGACGCATCGATTGCGTCGGCTTTTATCCATCTGGCGGCTGCATCGCTTGAACTGGGCAGTTGCTGGATTCAGATCAGGGAAAGGAAACATGACGACCGGCAAACAGCCGAAGTCTACATTGCGCAAATTTTAAACCTCCCTGCGCATCTGAGGGTAGAAGCCATCATCGCCATCGGCTATCCGGATGAAACCAAGCCGGGGCATTCCACAGCATCTCTGCCCTACAACAAAGTGTGGCTCAATGCCCACGGGTTGCCATATTCGCCACGCACTTAATTGCGCACTAATTGCAGTGCATATTTTTTCTGCCGGATTGTTTAATGAAATTTAGCAAGAATCGTCTGTTATGTAGAAAAGCTCGATTTTTCGTTTGACTAAAAACCGGTTTGAAAAATATAATACAAATACCGAACTGATCCCATGATATCCAACCCTTTTCGCCGTTTATGGTTGAAGCAAAACGATACCTGACAGCTCAGGAGCTGTTAAATGATTCCTTTGAGCTGGGCCTGCGCATTTTCAAAAGCGGGTTCAGGCCCAGTTTTATTATCGGTGTTTGGCGGGGTGGTACGCCCGTGGGCATCGCAGTTCAGGAAATACTGGACCATCTCGGCGTTAAAACCGATCATATCGCCATCCGCACCTCTTCTTATTACGGAATCAAAAAAAGAGACAAAACGGTTCGCGTTCACGGACTCGAGTATGTCATTCAGCAGGCCAACTGGGAAGACGGCCTGCTGATCGTTGATGATGTCTTTGATACCGGCAGCAGCATAAAGGCCATCATCGAAGTTTTGACTGCAAAAATGCGCCGTAACCTGCCCAAAGACATTCGAGTTGCCACAGCCTGGTTTAAACCCAAATATAATCTAACCGACATTGTGCCGGATTATTATATTCACGAGACCGATCAGTGGCTGGTGTTTCCCCATGAACTGGAAGGCCTCACCCGTGAAGAGATATTTGCGAATAAATCCGGGATGAAAAAATTGTTCAAGGATGCAGGGCTGGTGTAGGCGCAGGGATCCTGGGGTAACAGATGTTCTGATTTTAGCTTTGGTTGCGATAAAAATATAATTCCAGCGATATTATCTATTGTTTTTGACCAACGAATAATGTTAAAATTTTGGTTGATCCATAATGCCTGCCCTCTTTTTTGCGGTTTGGTTTTATGGTTAGGCTATCTCGGTTGTTCCATTTTGGGCGACTGGGATAGCCTGTACTTTTTGGACTCCTCGATTTCCGGCCGCTGCTGAATCAGAAATTTTGTCTACAAGGGTTTTATACCGCTTGTCATTAAGATGTTCCGCAAAAAGGATGGCGCCATAAGTGTAGTCGCAACAAAACGTTCTGCAATCGGAACGTTTTTTTGAAAACGACTATAAAATCGCTGCTAGTGTCGTATTTTTGAAACAATTAACAAATTAAGAGCCGGCCATGTCATTTTCTGACTGGTGAAAGGAGATCTCACTTGAACATCATTCGCAGGATATTAAAACCCGCTGTCTGGATGCTGGCGTTCCATATGCTGATGCTGTCCGGACCCTATCAATCCGCATGGGCGGCAATCATCAGCACAGAGGCAATGATGCATACGAATCGTGGAGAGCGCATGCGGGATTGTTTGAACAATTACCTGATGAGAGAAGATGTCAAAGCAATTCTGGAATTCCGGGACATCGATCCGGCAGAGGTTCAAGCCCGAATGGATAGCCTGACAAACGCCGAGCTCGAACACATCGCCGACCAGATGGATCAGCTACCGGCCGGTGGTGGCTTTTTTGAAACATTTCTTGTCGTTATTTTTTTGGTTTTTGTCGTGCTTTTATTCACAGATATCGCCGGCTATACAGACGTATTTCCTTTTGTGAACAAAAAGGCGGCTGCAGACAACTCCCGTGCCGCGGCAGCAGTTAAAACCAGCACACCGGCACAGGCCCCAGCTTTCCAATCGGTTTCCGGTATCAATCCCGAAACGCCCTTAATCGTCTATTTTAATTCCAACTCAAATGATCTGACCGCCAAAGCATATGAAAGGCTTGACCGCGTCGCGCTTTTTATGGCGAAAAATCCGCAAACAAAAGTTAACGTCATCGGCTTTTCGGATGCAACCGGTACCTCATCCTATGATCAAATGGTGTCGGAAGTTCGCGCCAATACCGTCAAAAACTACCTGATTGCAAAAGGGGTTGCGCCCGCGAAAATATTAACGGCCACCGAAGACTCCCAGACCACCAGGGCCGGCGGTGAAAGCGGAACATACCGCCAGAAAGGCAGCCGGGTGATGATTGAATTCAAATGAGCTTGGTGCCGCCCGGTTCACGGAGGGGCGAAAGCCGTCTATGAGGATTATATCTTTTCGGTAGAAGGCATCCATCCCTCTAATCGGGGAAACATGGTACTCGGACGTTAGATGCATTTTCAGGACAGATCTTAGCAGAATTCGACGCCCACCCCATACGCATAGTCAGCACCGTCCTCATCGCCGGTATCTTTACACCATTTAACGATTCCACAAAACTCTGTGGGGCAGGATTTAAAAGGCGGGTTATCAAGTCGAAATCTAACCCGGGTTCCGGGTCGGAAGGCAAATTCGGTAACAAAAAACATCCCGTCACCGCTCATATTGTTTATTTTACCATAGGCAAAGGTGCCTTTGTGCTCGTCCTCCAGCAAAATGGTCGAATGATGGTAAAACCGTTTGCATTTTCGGTAGTCTATCGCAGCTTCCATGTTTCACCTCCATTTATCGGCTGTCGTATTCGAGTTTAAAGATTATATTCGCACTACTGCTCAGGGCCAGCGTAAAATTAAACGGGAGGAGTCAACGACCATCCGCACAACGGGCGGCTTGGATTTTACTGCCATCGGCGGTAAAAGACAGGGGTACTAAGTGCCCCAATCGTTGCGGGTTAAACCGGGTGCGAAGCACCCGGTTTGGGAAACCCAATCAACTGTTTAGCAACCTGAAGTCACCTTCTCAAAACGCAGTTTATACCACATTGTGGTATACGTCAAGTTGGAATTTGGTTGGAAAAAGGAGGGAAATGCCCTTTATTGACGATCGTAATCGGTTCATGCTACAGACATCCATCTCTACAGATGCGTAAACCGCAAGCCAGCCTTTTCTAATATGAAGATCGGCGTGGAGAAAAAATGGAATCCGTTACCATTTTCCAGATCGTCGCTTTTCTCCTGGGATCCATTGCAGTAACTGCTTTGTCCTGGCGCTCTCTGACAAACCCCAGATGTCATGGGTTTTATCGATTTTTCGCCTTTGAAGCCATTCTTGGCATCTTGGTGCTCAATATTCCCTTCTGGATAAAGAAGCCTTTTTCTCCTGCGCAAATCGTATCGTGGCTCCTGCTTATTTTTTCACTTGTCCTGGTCGTCCAGGGGATTTTTTGGCTGCGCAAAATGGGGGGCTCGGCTCAAAGAACGGACAGCCCGGAAACATTTGCTTTTGAAAATACGGCCAATCTGGTAAGCGAAGGTATTTATAAATATATTCGCCACCCCCTATACAGCTCTTTGCTATTATTGGCCTGGGGTGGTTTCCTGAAGCACATCACCATTGCCGGCGGTATTGCCGCCATTGTGGCAACCGCTGCATTGATTATCACAGCGAAGATGGATGAGCGGGAATGCCTTGATATTTTTGGGGCCGCATATGCAGCTTATATGAAACAATCGAAAATGTTTGTCCCCTATTTATTTTGATGACGATGAATCTCTTATTTGATCTGGACGGCACGCTGACGGACCCTTTTGCCGGTATTACAAATTGCATTTTATATGCCCTGGATCGGATGGGCCAGAAATGTCCCCCCGGGGAGAATTTACGCTGGTGTATCGGCCCTCCCTTGCGCGACAGTTTTGCCAAACTGCTGGCTTCGGATGACGCGGCCCTTGTCGAAAAGGCCGTTGCGTTTTACCGCGAGCGCTTCGGCACCGTCGGGTTGTTTGAAAATGAAGTCTATAACGGCGTTCCGAAAATGCTGGCAGCCCTCCAGAAAGAAGGCCATACGCTCTACTTGGCCACATCAAAGCCCACTGTTTTTGCGCGCAAAATTATCGATCATTTTGGCCTGCAGCATTTCTTTAAGCGTATCTACGGGAGTGAGCTCGATGGAACCCGGGGTGACAAGACGAGTTTGATAGCGTATATCCTGCAAACAGAATTATTTGTACCCTCTGCGGCAGCAATGATCGGAGATCGCGAACACGATATGATCGGTGCCAAAGAAAACGGAATGGCTGGTTTTGGCGTTCTGTGGGGTTACGGTACGAAAGATGAATTGCAAAAATCAGGCGCTTGCGGCTTTTTTAAAATCCCACACGATGTGGTCAGCGCCTTTAACGGGCAGTCGAAGCCGTCTTATCAACAGTGATCAACCAGATTGCCCGGCATTGTTCAGCGCACCTCTTCGCTTCACCGAATCGCGTGGAGTTTGCCGGAATCAAAAAAGCGCTATGACGCCGCTGCTTTGTTGGCTTTATCAGCGACCTTTTGATTGAATTTGGCAGCATCGATGATGAACCGTTCATGGGTGCCTTTGGATATGGTGTCGATACCGTCGTCGGCGGTAATCGAAAAGACCAGTCTCCTTCCGTCCACCGCTTCCAATTTAACCTCGACATTAACCGTCAGGCCGGGTGGTGTGGCGGCCAGATGATTCAGGTTTAACCCGATGCCCACGGTCTGCTCTTTGGGCCAGTCGATATGCGGGTTGATCGCCTGGATGCAGGTCCACTCAAACAGGCCCACCATAAATCCGGTGGCCAGAACTTTAGGCATCTTCTGCAGCTCCGCTGCTTCAGGATACAAAAAAGGAACGGTTTTGTTTTCTGGAACGATGTATTGAAACGCAAACGTCAGGCCGGGTTTTAAGGAATCCTTCATAATGATCTCCGTGTTAATCATTTATCTTCTCATTTGCCAATCCGTTTCTGGGATCAACTGCAACCCGGCAACGGCATAAAATCAGAGCCCATTGGTCCTTAAAACTCGATCCCGATCACGGCGCCGCTCATAAAGGTTTGCGCATCTAAAAAGCCGATGTTGGCGTCCCGGTAGCGGTATCCGGCCATCAACGATCCGAAAAGAAAATCGATCCCGAAAAGATCCGAGCGGGTGAGCATCCCGAACACCGAATAATTCGTATCATTGCGGGTTTTGCTAAAAATCGGGTGTTTATCGTCGTAATCATCCCACCCGACGGCTGCGTTGAGCATGAGCTGATAGGGTTTTGAAAATTTGCGCAAGCCCAGACCGAACTGATATCCCTTATACGCATTGGCCTCACCATCTATGTCACCAACGGACAGCTCAAAGCCGGGGGTCAAAGACAGGCTCTGGCCCAGTTTAACGTCATATGCGACTTCTGCCTTATGGATATAGCCGTCGCGCTCCAGGTCGTTGAAGCGATCGCCGATATCGTCGACATTAACGTCCACCCGGGAAAATGCGTAGGAGAGCTTAAAGCCGGTGCCCAGTATCTCCTCGTAGGCAATCCGGGTACCGTAATTGTATTCACGGGTTTCCTTGCGGCTGGTATTGATCAAGTATGGATCCCGCCAAGCCTTTGAAAAGAGGCGGGTAAACACCGATACGTCCAGGCGGCTGCCGTCTGAAAAGGGTTGCACAAAGCCCAGCGACAGCCCCGGCGGGCCGCTGAGTTCCGCAGGGGTTCCAAAATAGACCTGTCGGCCGGATTCGGCAAAGGTGTAACGCAGGTCAAACAAAGCCAGCGGAATAATTTTATCGTACCGCTCCGCATCGGCGCTTAAAGAATCAATGCGCTTATTTTCATCGGTGGTCTTCAACTGATCGGTACTGGTCATATATCCGGCCCCCGCTGAAATCCGACCACTAAAGCCCTCGGATTTTTCCGTTGATCCGGCCGCAAAAGCAATAGACCATGACACCAATATGGCGCCCAGAAGCGTTACCGCTAAAGCCAGGTTTCGCATTGGTAATCCTTTGTAAGTACTCGTGAATTTTGTGGTTTGCGTTCTAAAAACCAAAGGCCCATATAACCACGAAGGTCACTATGAATACAAAGCATTCATTATTTCAATATGACATTTTTCCTGTGAGTGCAAGATCAGTCGAGCGGTTCGTTGAATCGGTAACCGACACCATAAACGGTGCTGATAATTTCCTGGTCGGGCAGTACTTGTGCAATTTTTTTACGCAGATTTTTTATATGCGTGTCGATGGTGCGGTCATATCCTTCAAAATCGTAACCCTGAACGCGGTTGATGAGTTCATTTCGCGAAAACACCCGGTTGGGCTGGCGCATCATAATTTTTAAAATTCCAAATTCATTGGGCGTCAGGTTGAGCACCTTTTTGTCGATCATCACCTGGTGGGTTTCATCATCCAGTGAAATCGCACCGACGACCACCTGGTTTGCCCGGGGTGCTGCGTCCACCCGTCTGAAAATCGCTTTGACCCGGGCCACCACTTCCCGGGGGCTGAAGGGTTTGCATATGTAATCATCGGCCCCCAGCTCCAGACCCAACAGCCGGTCGATTTCCTCCACCCGCGCGGTGATCATAATGATCGGAACATTTGAAAATTGCCGGATCTCCCGGCACAATGCCATGCCGTCTTTTCCCGGCAACATAATATCCAGCAGAATCAAATCTGGCGGTTCTTTTTTTACCTGGGCAATAACACGGTGGCCATTGGCCTGAGAAGATGTCTGAAATCCGGCTTGCTTCAGGTAATCGCGCAGCAGGCGGGTAATTTTTTCTTCGTCTTCGACAACAAGAATGTGTCTACTGGTCATGACAACAACCCAAATATCGCATGAATGTGGTTTTCCTCTTTCACCAAATCTGTAATCTGATACCTCATTTATGCCAACGGTAGCTCAACCTTGACCCGCAGACCGCCTGACTTTCCGTTGATGGCCCATATTTTTCCGCCCAGGGCCTGAACGATGCTTTTGCAGATACTGAGGCCCAGGCCGCTTCCGCCCTTGGTGCGGCTTCTCGATTGATCCACCCGATACAGCCGGTCAAAAAGGCGTTCCAGAGATTCCTCAGGTACACCCGGTCCAGAATCCTCAAAGAAAACTACCAATCGATTATCAACCCGTTCCTGGCCGATGGTCAACGTACCGGGAGCATCCGCATAACGCAGATTGTTTTCCAGCAGGTTGGAAAACAGCTGCTTTAAACGATCGGCATCGCCGATGATCGAAACGGAGGGCAAATTGGACAGGGTTTTCACAATCGCAATGTTATTCTCAGCAAAGCGCTTTTCGAAATGCCCGAGGGCCTCCTCTAAGACCGTCAACGGATCGATTCGTTCTTTTTTTATGGTGAGCGCTCCGGCATCTGCCAGAGAAAGCTCGTGGAGATCGTTTACAATTTTGCTCAGATGGCGGGCTTCCGAATTCAGGGATTCAAGGCTGTCACGGTTGACCTCCCGCACGCCGTCTCGCAGCGCCTCGATCTCACCCAGTAGAATCGACAGGGGCGTCCTGAGTTCGTGAGCGATATCGGAAATCCATTGCTGGCGCATGCCTTCGTATGTTTCCAGCGTGTCCGCCATCATATTAAAATCAGCGGCCAATTGACCCAATTCATCTTTGGACTCAACTGTGATGCGGGTATCAAATTGACGTGACGTCAGAGCACGGGTTCCGGCAGTGAGTTTGCGGACGGGTGCCAGCAGGTGTCTGGATAAAATAAACGCCACGATGGCGGCCAGCATCAAGATGACTCCACCGATAAGGTAAAACATCTGCGACTGCTGTTTTAAAAATCCCACAGCCAGCGGATTTGTCCGCAGTTCTCGTCTATGCAGACCCAACCAGCCGATGGTTTGGCCATCGATAGCAATTTTACGCAAGACATAACGGTCAATGAGCGTGCTGGGGCGGCCCCCGACCACATGTTGTTTGGCACCATCAAACAGCACCAGTCGGCGGGCCAGGCGCTCGATTCGCCCGCGAGGCTTGGGCGGCGGCAGGTCCCGAGCGCTGATGCCGGATCTGTTGCTTTTAATTTCGGGCGGCCGTGGAGGACGTCGGCCGGAATCAACATCTTTTCGGGGTAGGCTTGCGCGCAATAAGTCCTCCCAGCGCACGGGATTGTCTTTAAGCTTCTGCCATCCCCGCTGCGTTTGATATTCTGCAGTCAGGACGTCGACAAAATCACTGTAGCGCTCCAACAATGATTTATGGACATAGTCGGCAAAATTGCGGGCCACATAATATCGCATGATGCCGACCATCAGCGCCACCACCAACAGCGATGTTAGGGTAAAAGCGATAAAAATTTTATAAGACAGTTTGAATTTCATCACACTGTATTGTCTGGCGACTTATTAATTTCTCATCCCGCCTTTCGATACTGGCATTGCTTTTTTAAGGATGGCGGCATAAGTGTCGTCGTAAAAAAACGTTCTGCAATCGGAACGTTTTTTTGACAACAACTATAAAACCCCTTTTATTATAATTTAACATGAATTTCAAACCGATACCCTGCCCTCCATAGCTTTCACATCAGTTCTTCACATTGTCTTCACAATTGATTGTTATCCTTAATCTCTACAATCTTAACACGGATAGTTCATATTTGCTTCACAATTAATGGTTAAAGTGAATGCAGGTCGACGGCAAGTATTCAATTTGAAACGGATAAACTGAAGGAGGTTCTCATGAAAACGAAACACACGATCATTTTAAGTTGCATGCTGGCAGTAGGCATCATTTTTTCGGGAATGGCGCTGGCCGGTGGCCCGGCTAAAGGTGCACACACGGGTTTTGGATTCAAACATCACCGTTCAGGCGGGGGGCTGACGTTGCTGGCAAGATATCAACAAAAAAACCTGATGCTCCAGACCCTTTCAGAAATGACAGGCCAATCGGTGGAAACCATTGAGACGCAACTCGACGGCCAACGAATGCGCACCGTCATGGAAGATTTGGGCGTTAAGCGCGAGGCATTTCGCGCGGCCGTGCAGGTCAAAATTAAACAGCGCATCAAATCGGCGGTTGCCGATGGAAGCATAACAGCAGAACAGGAAAAGGAAATCCTCGAAAAAATGGAGACCCGCAGCCAGCAGCGCGAGATCATGAGTCAGCTGGTAGAAAAAGGCCTCGCCGACGGGACCATCACCAAAGAGCAGGCTCGGATGCTAATGCGGAAATCGCGCTAGCAGCCATCTCAAAGATCTGCCCGGAGCTCGTTGCTGGGCTCCGGGCGGATAAACCCGGAAGCCTGTCGGCATCACACTCAACAATAGACAAGGTGAAAGCAATGAATACCCGAAGCAATGATCAAAGGAAAACCCTGCCGGAGGACGAAAAATTTCATTCTTTGTTTTTGTTTGGATGAAGACCTTTACTTCAAGCGCATCAATCTTTATAATGGACCGATCGCAAAGATTGCCATTTTTGCTTTAGGGCTTAATTTAAGAGATTGCATGCATATCATTGAATCGCTGTCGATCTATTTGATGGCAGCCGGTACCGTATGTCAGCAATTTAACTTTGAAAACCGATCAAAAACAATGGACGACCCAATTATAGCGTCAGAGGAGACAACCCAAAACCGGCGGTC
>JASFNW010000102.1:0-18252 GCA_050116835.1 Desulfobacterales bacterium | reverse complement strand
CCTTTTAAGCAGATTTTGGAAAAGGTGGTGGTAACGGAACCATTGGCCTTCTACATCCAGACTGATTAAAAAGAGATTCTCTTTTTTCAGTTGATTAATAAATTGCCAGGCATCATTTTGTGCATTTCCCGGCGCGACGCCGGTTCCAATCATGGCATCACACAGCGGGGCGCAGAAACGGTCCAATATGGATGTTTTTAAAAGAAAGTCTCGAAGGTCAGGGGGCTGATGTGAAAGTACCTCACTAAAAAGATATTCCATCACGTATTGGGTACTACCCTTGAGTTCAGGCAGTATGGTTTTGAAATCACCCCGGTGCTGCATGGAAAGGGCTGCCAGACGTAAACCGGTAACCCAGCCTTCTGTTTTATCCGACCAGGCGGTGGCTAAGTCTTCATCGATCTGCCTATTCAATATCTGTTTCAAATAGGTCGCTGTTTCTCCCGCTGTAAATCGCAGATCCTGAAGGCGAACTTCAGCAAGTTGGCTTCGGGCACGAAGGGCTGCTATGTTTAACAAAGGGTCTCGCCGGCCGATTAATACCAGGTGCATGGGCCGAGGCGGGTGGTGTAGCAGATCAGAGAGTAAATGGTGCACCGACTTTTCCCGAACAGTATGAATGTCATCCAGCACCAGGATAAAATCCTGCTCGATCATGTCCAGTTCATTAGCCAGGGTGCCCACTAAAGTTGAAAGGGGTGGCAAGGTCGGAGCATTAACCAGGGTCATAGTCTCCTTGACGGAATTTGGAAACACGGTTTCAACAGCGGTAAGAAAATAAGAAAGAAACTGACGCAGGTCGTTGTCATTCTCGTCCAGCGATATCCAGGCGTTGGGACTCTCGCACCTATCCAGCCAGCAGCTCACCAGCGTACTTTTGCCGTACCCGGCCGGAGCCGAGACCAGGGTTAATGGCCGTTCAGGCCTTTGATCAAGATATTCCAGCAACCGCGGCCGATGCGCATAGTCTCTTGGCGCGGGTGGCCGGTGCAACTTGGTACGTAAGATTATGCCGATGTTTGTCTCGTCTGCCATGTTTCAGCTTTTCTGTAAATATCATTAGACCATAATTTAGTAACCAGACCATCAAGGCCTTGCAATAACGCTTTTCAGCAACTGTGACATCCCACCCTTACAGTAAGTTCGCAGGTGCTGATAGGATTAATTATGAAATAATGATGGAAAGATCAATATAAAGTGTCTAAGGAGTAAAATTGCATAAAACGTTAGCTAATAGAACAAATTTTGGCTTGCCTAAAATTGTAGGTTGCGTGCCTAAACCACCAATTCCCATTTAATGTGGACTTCTTATGCATATCTGCAAAATATTCCGTCCAAAAAAATTACAGATAATATAAACGTATCTAAACTCTGGTAGACTCCTATTGAGCTGTGATATCATTGCGCCAAACGAAGTCTTAACTCACTTTCCGATTCTGTCAATTTAAGTATAATTCAGGACGGATGATAAAAACGCTGACCTACGACTTCCGCCTTCTGTCATCTGACCTCTGACATCTTGGAATTTAACGATGGCACACTGCACCATATGTGAGCGCAACTCACCAGACATTGCTGAAGTCCTGGAGGTCTGTTTGGCGTGCATTCGCCGGCAGCCGGGTGAGGCGCTGGAAATTGCCGCACAGGTCCACCGGCAAAGCCGGCTGGAATTCGGCCTGCCGGCCGCGCCGCCGGATGCACCCGAAGGTGTGAGATGCCGGGTGTGTATGAACCGCTGCCGTATTGCTGAAAATGACACCGGGTATTGCGGCTTGCGCCGCAATGAAAACGACCATCTGGTGGGCGCTACGTCTACCAGCGGTAAATTGTCATGGTATCATGATCCGCTGCCGACCAATTGCGTAGCCGATCGGGTTTGCCCCGGCGGCACCGGTTGCGGCTTTCCACGATATGCTTATCGCCGTGGTCCTGAAATCGGCTTCAAGAACCTGGCGGTTTTTTTCCAGGGCTGCTCGTTTAACTGCCTGTTTTGCCAGAACTGGCATTTTCGAAACGAAACACTCGCAGCACCTTATGATTCTGTGGAAGAATTGTTGGCGGATGTGGATGAGCAAACATCCTGTATTTGTTATTTCGGGGGTGATCCTTCTCCGCAGATGCCGTTTTCCCTTAAAGCATCTAAACAGTCCCGTCAAAAAGCGACGGACCGGATTTTGCGAATCTGCTGGGAGACAAACGGTTCCCTCAATCGGGACTGGCTTGATCAGATGATGGAGATCGCCATGGAATCCGGCGGCTGTGTAAAGTTCGATCTTAAAGCATGGGAGCCGCTGCTGCACAGGGCCCTCACCGGTGTCTCCAATCAAGACACCCTGGACAATTTTAGGTGCGCAGCTGAAAAAATCTCTCAGCGGCCGGTGCCGCCGTTGCTGGTCGCTAGCACGCTCCTGGTGCCGGGGTATATCGACCTGCAAGAAGTCGTCGCAATCGCTGAATTTATCGCCGGGCTCAATCCCGATATCCCTTACAACCTGCTGGCCTTTCACCCGCAATTCTTAATGTCCGATATGCCTGTGACCTCAAAAACACTGGCGATGAACTGTCTTCAGGCCGCCCGGGATTGCGGGCTGACCCGAGTGCGGCTGGGAAATGAGCATCTGCTGGTTTAGTTCTTACGATATGTAATGGGAGAAATTTATCATACGGTCTTAAACCTGATTGTCGGGTCTAATTTTCGGTTACGGGTTGCGGGTTTCGTGTTACGAGTCTAATGATTCTGAGCTGTCGACCCGCAACGCGGAACACGCGACGCGCAACAGTTTGAGCATTTGCGGTGCAGACATGGACAATACAATATAACTATGAAAAGCTTAGTATGAGTAACCGACACATCCTGATAACCGGAATGCCGGGATCGGGTAAGACGACCCTTTTTCGGCGACTGTGTGATGAATTGCGGCACCTGGATCCGGTTGGTTTTTACACGGCTGAAATTCGGCAGGGCACGTCTCGCAGGGGCTTTCGCCTGGCTTTTCACTGCTTGTTTCTGACGGACCTTCAGACAAAAAAAATCAGCAGCCAGCTGCCAGTAGCCTGGGGCCAGCAGCAGTTTAAAAATGTTCTGGATAGAACGCGGGTAGGAATTTTATCTGACTAAGATACGAGCTATTTGAGATCGAACACCTGCTCAAACCAGCGCAGCGATTTATTATCGGTGATCTTGAATCGTCTGGCCAACGCGGGTGAAAACAGGGCGAATGTCCCGGTGGCCTGGACACAGCACTCATCGTCTGGGTTTAATATTTTACCCTCCATTAAGGCGTTGCGGCGACCGGTTTTTTCCAGCACGCGACCCTCAACTTTCAGCGGGCGACCGACATACACCGGCTTGATGAAATCAACGGCAATCGATTTTGTCATGGGGATTTGCTTGAGTAAATGGATCGTGGCCCAACTCATAATTTCATCCAAGATCGTACTCAGGACACCACCATGCACCAGGTTATTCCAGCCACACAGGTGCTCAGGGACGGTAACATGAGAGGTCACGCTTGAATTGCCAGCCAAAAAGGACATCTGCAGACCGGAAGGGTTGGTCGGGCTGCATCCGAAACAGTTTTGATCGCGATTATTGGGCAGCGGTTTTAAGGCAGCGGGTTTTTGATCCATGCAGTGCGGCCTAACGGTAAAGTTTTTCAAATAATTTTTCAGCCAGTACGGTATCCAATTTTCGCAGGATTTTATATTGATCCAGGGCGGCTGCCTTATCTCCCTGCTGCAGATAGGCCTGGCCGATGGCAAAATGCGCGGGTGCAAAATCCGGATTAATCCGGATGGCCATTTTATAGGCCGACATCTCGTCATTGACATTGCCCAGTTGGCCAAATGCCACACCGAGATTATACAGGGCTTGAGGAAATTCGGGCTGGATATCAAGGGCTTTTTGATAGGCCCGGGCGGCCAGATCGTATTGGCCGGTTCTGGTATAGGCCACACCGATATTATAGTAGGCATTTTGCGCCCGCGGATTGATGCGAACAACACTTTCAAAAGCTTCGCGGCCTTCGTCAAAGCGGCCCATCTTATTGTAAATGATTCCGAGTTGAAAATAGGCGGGTTCAAACTCCGGATTTAAGGCAACGACCTTCTTAAAGGATTTAATGGCCTCATCATAGCGACCGATTTTCTCGTAATAATTTCCCAGATGGAAATAAGATTCCGCGTTGGTCGGATTTGTTCGGATGGCCTGCTTATATGCCGCAATGGCTTCTGTGTGAGAATTTTTACCGGCATAGCAGTAGCCGAGACCGTACCAGGCGGTGGTGCTGCCGGGATCATTTTCGGCGGCCAGTTTAAAATATTGAAGGGCCTCCTGATCCTGGCCGTTTACCGAAAGGCTGTACCCTTTGCGGCAGAGTTCGGCGGCTAAAAGGGGCTTTTGATTACTGGTGCTGAAAGTCCACTCCGACAATGATTGCGCGCTGGCCTTTATTTTTAAGTTGCGAATCGACTTGCCGGCTACGGCAAAATTTAGATTTTGGCCCCGTAAAAACTGGAAGCTGGCCACGCCGACGACCTTACCGTTCATATTGACAACCGGGCTGCCGCTTGATCCGGGAGATATGGGGGCCGACATTTGAAAGAAGGTTCCCAGTCCCGGAATTTCGCGTACCGAGGAAATAATCCCGTCACTGACCGATTGCTCCAGTCCCATCGGACTGCCCACGACAACCACCTTCTGGGCTACCGGGGGCACTTCATCGCTGACCGACAACCAGCGAACCTTTTCAGGAGGGATATCGACGCTGACCTTGATCAAGTCAGTTTCCTGGCTCTCGGCCACAACCGATCTGACACGGTACGTGCTACCGTCGGCGGTCCTGACCTTGGCGCCGAATTTTCCGATAAGCACATGATGATTCGTTATTAAATGACCATATTTATTGACAAAAAACCCGGAACCGATATTCGTTACGTTGTTGTTGACATCAAAAGCCACAACCGTGGCGACCGCCGGCTGGATGGACTTTACCAGTTCAGTTAAATCTTCGGCTGCCACTGCGCTCGTTGCCGTCGCAATCGCCAGAATAATCGCCAAAAAAAATTGAATCTTTAATTTCATTGGTGTTCCGCCCATATGACTAATGACACGGTTTTCCCCTACCGGCAACACTAAACTTCACGCGCATTGCCCGTCGGATTCAAAATCGGTCACATCACATCAATACAATGAATGCCCTCGCAGGTCGCCAAAACGAAGATCCAATCCGCCATTAAAGTCGCTGCTTCGATCTTAGCCTTACGATTTCGTCTAACTGCTCAATATTTCACCTCATCGGTAATGAGCCGCAATATTGGTATCCTGGACAAGATCGCTCAAACCAATAAGTGGACTTACGATAAGCACAAAATAATCAGAATAAAGCCCATGATGCGGTATTTCTGCAAATTTTGCCGAACGGCCTTTCGATTACGGCGGTTTGGATATGGTTTCAAAATACTCTTAAATCAGTTAAAAGGGCATTTAGATACCACATATAGTATTTTTTCTTGACACTTATCAATATATTGTGATATTGTAATTTCAGCATGTCAATGATTGTTGCTGGCCATTGGTGATAATCATTTGAGGGCAGGCAGGGCAGGGTTCATGCTGAACCTTGCCCAATATGGTCATAGTGAACGGCGACTGGGCATCGTATACGATATTGAACTGAATTCAGGTTTTTTTATTTCACTATGGCTGTAATTAAATCACCCCCGGGCAGTGTGAGGGCTGCCCGGGGGTTTTTTAATTGATTACATCACCGCTTTGTCGGTCGACCGAAGGGTGTCGTTTAGCCCTGCTGCTTGTCCACAGAATTTCTCATTTCCCGCTGCGCTTCTACGCAGTCGCAATGTCCGCCGATTGCCTCGATATAGAACATGCAGCGATCACAAACTGTCGATTTACGTGCGTATTTGCATCTTTTTTGGTTATCCCAAATTGCACCTGCGCTGCAGCGCGACATGACACCGGGCACGCAGTAATTCGTTCTGACCAGCCTGAGATCGGGTTTATCCTCCAGCAGCAGGCAATTATTTTTTTTATTCGGTATGCATTTCGCCATTGTAAAACCATCCCGGGGGCGGCGCAAGGCATCCGTTTCAGGATTGCAGCGCCTGTCGTTTTCTCCCTGTGGTCGGTTGTTCTATCTGTATACGTAGCGGTTGGCTGTCTGCCGGTTCAACCAGCGCTAACCGCATGCCGTCACCCTGTATCACGGCCGCGAAACTTGTATATGGGTCTAAATCAATGGACGGCTCATATCCCAATAGCGTTGACATCGGGCCCAGGCTGCGTGTGCCGGCAGATAATCGTGCCGTCTCTAGCACTCAATCATCTACGTAGATTTCACCCAAATCGTTTTTCAGAAAAAAACAGACGGGAGGGATCAAAACACGTTAACCGCTTACCGATGCAGTTTCCAGATTAAGTGATGAGACAAAGATGGGATCTGAAGTTACAAAAGTCAAATTGGTGGTGGGGCTGGTCGGGGGGCGGTTTAGCATTCAGACAGATGATGGATCGCTGACTGTAATTTTTTTACCGGCAATGCCTTTTAAGAAGGCTTTTAGCGTTCGTCGTTAAACACAGTGCGTCTTTCTCTGCCCGCTTTGCGTTTTTTGTTAAGAATTCTTCTGCGATCGGCGCCGCTGCGCCGATCGTATTGTTTTCTTCTTTCGGGTTGATGCCTGATCTCCACAGACCCCCGGCGCTCCGATCCGGAACGGGTGCCGCCGTTATCGACAAAGGCTATTAAATTATCGAGACCACTCATTTTACGATTTCTCGTATTATATGCTTTGCATCAATATGAATACCTTGGTAAATCTTCATAAAACCTGAGAGCTTGCTTTTAAAGACCAAAATTTTTTAATGCTTCTATTTTTTTTCAATCGGATAGCCAGCTTTTGTCCAGGCTGTCCACCCACCCTGGAGGACAAAAACGCTTGGATATCCATTTTCGATGAGGTGGCGCGCCGCCCGGGCGCTGGTTCTCTCATTTTTTCAGGCACAATATAAAATAAGGGTTTTGTTTTTACCATATTTTGGGGCCCACTGCACTACGGCGTCGGGTTCTTCTCGAATCGCATGGGTAATTTTGGCGGTGCTTCGCCACCATGACTTGGCCGTGCGGACATCGATAAAAATCACATCCGGGTCGCCACGCATCTGGTTTGCCTGCTCGGTGGAAATGCGCGGAACCTCGATGGAAGCTGCGCGGGCTGCTGTCCAGTCGAGTGCCGGGGCAGCCGGTAGGACGATCAAAAAACAGCTGATTGCAAGAAGCGTTCGAATTCTCATGGCTGAACCCCCAAAATGAATCGGGTTAATTGGCTGTGAAGGTTCGTCAGTTCTGGATGTATTATATGAATTGAGGTTGAGGAGGTCAATTGTTTGAATGAGCTGATGATGATCAAAGATGGATCCCGAGGCCGGCAGCTGATTTTGTAAAGTGGCCGATGGGATCAATTCGACCCGCCCGACTTTAGATCGGCCAAAAAATAGGGGCGGCTCACAATGAACCGCCCCCTCCCTAAGGAATTATACCAAACAGCGTGCCCGCCTGCACACTGTTAGGTTATATATCGGTATTCGCTTGTAAAACTTTACCTCAAATCTTCAATTACACATTATTTTGAAGCGTTAGATCGAAATTTAGTTTCGCATGGCTTCGATTTTGACAAACTCTTTTTTTTCCCGACAATACCATTGATGCGGCCCGATGCTCTGATATTCTCCCTCAGATAGGGCAATAATGCGTTGGGCAAAAGCCAGTGCCTGCTGCCTGTCGGAAAAAATATTTCTAAGGGTTCCGATGTGTTTGCCATATTCAACAACACAAATCATGATCATTTCGTCCTTTCACCCCGAGGGTCTTTGGCCTTCCTCAAGCAAATCCCATGCAGCCCCCGGGGTGAGCTAAGCCCCGGGGGCATTGAAAGGAGGAGCGTCCCACTGGATATAGTGCTTGGGGACGGAAGCCACATGGCAACCCACTGTCCGGGCGCGCATGTTAACTGCGCTATCAAATATTCAACTTTCATGCCAAATGGATTTGGCTGTACTTTTATCAAATTAGATAGTGTTCGTGCACGCTTTGCAGGGGTCGGCGAAGGGGCTTGAGCAGAAACGTGTGAGAGCTGTCAAATTTTTGACCGCAGCGGTGCTCGATTGTTTGCTTGACATTGCCACAGGACAGGGATATCAGAAGACGAAAACGGAAAGAAGTACTAAGATGGATCCCACTTTACTTTGGCTGGTAGAAGTCTGGAAGGGCTTTAGTGTTTGGACCTCCACCCAACCGACATTTTTGCAAGTCGCGTTCGGGATGGGCCTGTTTTACCTGGTTTTGCAGCTGTGGCGGCTGGTATATCGCGTTGGTGTTTACATCTTTACCGGCCTGTTCGCCGGCCGTGGACAGCCCCGGCCCAAAAAGGATCTCAAGCCTCCCAACCGCGCGAAAAAACAAGTCACCATGGATGATGACGCCCCTCCGTTTGTTTTTAGATAATCCTGTTGTCAAACGCCCCGTGTGCAACCTCGCTTTCCTCATAAATAATTCGATCCGTAAGGCCCTGCATCGTGTTTTTTTTTGCGTTTTTCACGCCTGTATCCCATCCCCAAAACCAATGTGAACGGCAATTTCTGCCTCAACTCCGTATCATTTGCCGGCCTGTGATCCGGCGGGAGGCGGGCAAGGAAGGCCGCTGCCGCTTGACATTTTAGGGCAAAAAAATTGACGATAATTGTCATTTTTTACATTTTATAGGTTCGGTTAATCTCATAATCTATTAAAATTATTACAGATTAATTAAATCTTGAATTTGGCACAGATATTGTATTTCAAATTGAAAAAATAGAATTTAGTTAAAACTTCTCAGATGTACGTGCATCTTCTTATTCGGGCTCTCACAACCATACATGATGGAGTATGTTCCGGTTGGAATAACGGCATTTTGGGAAGTTTTAATTCTTCTAAAGGTGTTAACGAATGATGACGGTCCAGGGGGGCAAATGATTTCAGCATTAAACGGTACCATATCCGCTTTAAGAGCTTTTGTCACCAAACTGGGCGCTACGGCTGACAACATTGCCAACGTCAATACGGATGGATTTAAGCGCAATCGCGCCGTCCTGCATGAAGATGACAATGGCGGCGTTCGGGTGGAACTGACTAAGGACCAAAGCCCTGGGTTGCGTTAC
Organism: Desulfobacterales bacterium; assembly: GCA_050116835.1. Classification (GTDB taxonomy): domain Bacteria; phylum Desulfobacterota; class Desulfobacteria; order Desulfobacterales; family JAHEIW01; genus JAHEIW01. The sequence continues at coordinate 9,041 of JASFNW010000102.1, read as the reverse complement.
GATGGTATCGAAGACGGGGAGAAAGTTAAAAAAGAGACCTCCAATGTCGACCTGATCGATGAGATACCGGATTTGATGCTCACCAAGCGCGCCTACCAGGCCAACTTAAAGACCATCGAGGCCCAGGATGAAATGCTGGGTTCTCTGCTGGACACCATCGGATAAAATGTAAAACCCTTCGGTTGAGCCCGTCACCACCTTCTTCCTTGCGGGTTGACAAACGCCCACATTTGTCTCAACCAACAATGGTCGGGATTTTGCTGCGTTCGGTTTGCAGGCTTGCTTTTCTTATAATCCTATATTAAACAGCGGGACATGAGAGCTTTAAAATCGGCATCTGCCTGTTCACTTTACGGATGAGGAGCCTTATCGATGTCACCTAAAAAGTCCAAACCCCGGCCCCGACTTTTTATCTCAGCACAGGATGATGCGGGTTCAGCGCGCCTGCATGCGGATACCCCGCAATGCCGTTCAGCTTCATACAAACTCGCGTACCAGGATAAAGAATTTATTTTGCGCGATGAGCTGCGTCCGGTGCGTTTGCAGCTGGAACTGCTTAAACCTGAGTTGATTCTACAGGAAAACCATATTGATTCAACGGTGGTCATCTTTGGTAGTGCGCGAATTCCGGATCCGGCAACTGCCGAAGCCCGGCTGGTTTCAGCGGAAGCCGAGTACCGCGATAATAAACAAAATCATACCCTCAAACAGAAAGTGGACATCGCTCGGCGAGCGCTGGCCAACAGCAAGTATTATGATGAAGCCCGCAAGCTGGGCGCCCTTATTTCCAGTAACACCGGTAAAGACAAAATGGTGGTCGTCACCGGTGGGGGACCGGGCATAATGGAGGCCGCAAACCGCGGCGCCCATGAAGCCGGCATCCCGAGCATCGGCATGAACATCGTGCTGCCCTTCGAACAGAAACCCAATCCGTATATTACCCCTGAACTATCCTTTCAGTTTCATTATTTTGCAATCCGCAAAATGCATCTGTTGATGCGGGCCCGGGCCCTGGCGGTGTTTCCGGGTGGATTCGGCACCCTGGATGAGCTTTTTGAAACCATGACATTGATTCAAACCCATAAAGTCAAACCCATTCCGATTGTGTTGTTTGGGCAAAAATTCTGGGAGCGGGTCATTAATTTCAATGCCCTGGTTGAGGAAGGCACCATCTCAGCCCAGGATTTAGATCTTTTTCAGTATGTTGAAACCGCTGAAGAAGCCTGGGAAATTATATCGCAGGTGACACGCCAATAAATCCATCATACCGGTGGGGCGACGGCATGACCGGGGCGCCCCTGGCACAAAGATTTGGCACTCTGCGGGATTGGAACTGAAAACGATGCGCTAACGGCGGGCTTACTTCAGCTGTTTGTTGTATTCCATGTAAAAATAGAATTGTTGGGATATATCGGCCAGTTCTTTCATGAGCCTGTCTTTTTCCGGCTTTGACCGACACCGCTTGATTTTGGCTTTCAGGGTTTCCATCTCCTTTTTCAGTCGGACCTCCTCCGGTATGTAGCCCGCGTTTCGAATAACATGATAGGCGGTCCGCAGGTGTTCGGGTATTGCCTGATATTTATCTAAATTCAGTGGTTTACCTTTACCTTTCAGGTTGTCGAAGGCGCCCTCGGACATCGCCTGTCGTATTTTGATTTCTACCGGATCCTCAAACTGGTCATCAGGTTCTTTGAACTTATCATCCTTCAGTTGCGCATATCGAGCTCGGGCCATTTCTCTGGTAAATGCTTTACCGGGATGATTCCGCTTGCGCTTGTTGTGTTTTTCATCGGTCATGGTTTATGCTCACAGGTGGATTTCTTGATTCACGTTTGAGTGCCCGCCCAAATACAATTCACAATGGCGCCCGGATCTCATTCGGCAGATACCTGCGCTCAGGCCGAGCGCAAACAATGGATCCAGCCCTCGTTTGCCATTTTGGTTAACTCACCACTGCCGGTATAAATGGTGGTTTTCGCCGGTATGATGGAACCGAGGCGCTTGAGACTAAAAAGCATCAGCGACATGCTGCTGGGCCCCCGGATTTGACCGTAGCCCATTTTTAACAGGGTGCTGCCGCTAAACAGGGCATCGGCCTCTTTGATCCAGAAACAGACAGAGCCTTTGGTATGTCCGGCCGTCAGCAAAACCCGGATATGAATCGTTCCGAGCTTGAGGGTGTCCTTATCATTTAAAATCCGGTCCGGTTCGATGTCGACGTCTGTTTCTTTAAGATGCTGATACTCATATTCGTGCAGGCAAAAGTTTGCACCGAACTTTTCTTTGAGCTCTGGCAGCGCCTGCACACGGGGCGGATGCGCGTGCGTGATCAGCACATATTTCAAGACCAGCCCCCTGTCTGCTGTTATCCGGCTCACATCATCCATCGCCTCACCTACATCAATTGATGCAGCTTCGCCGCCGCTGATCAACAGATACTGGTTCTGGCCGGACGGTGCAGCGAAATGTCTGACTTCCAGATTGCCTTTGTTTTTTGCCATCAGGCTATTCCCTTCGCGCATTCATCTTCATCCAGATCAATTCAAGCTATCATCTTGATCAATTTTCAGGTACCCTTCTGTTAAAGCGCGCAACCGCCCGCCGCTAGAGGCATCAAAGATGCCCATCCGACCGGCAGTTTAAATTGACCCCTAAGCGGTAATGCTTACTGTATACCATAAAACTGATACAGGCTTCAATCCATTCGGCGCTGTTGAAACCGAACGTCGCCACTGTCATCCGCATCCAAGGAGACGCAGATGGACTTTGAAAATTTTCTGATCAATACGTACTTTGGCCGGATAGACCGCGAACCGTTCAACCGCTTCAAAGATTTTGAGTCCACTGAAACCACCCGGGGCGTTATTCGTAAGTTTCTTGAGGCAAATTCGGAATACCCGCCGTCCCTTTTGGAAGAGCAAGGGATGGTGCCTGCCGACTTAATGAAAAAGCTGGGTCGCGATGATTTTTTCGGCCTCACGATTCCCCGTGAATACGGCGGGGTCGGGCTGAGCCTGAACCAGTATCTGCATGTCGTCGAAACGCTGGCCAGCCAAGATTTGTCGTTGGGGATACTGGCCTTGGCTCATCTTTCGATCGGCATTAAAGGAATCGTGCTCTTCGGCAACGAAGCGCAGAAACGCAAATATCTGGCTCCGGCTGCCACCGGCGACATGATTTTTTCATATGCCTTGACCGAGCCCCAAACAGGATCGGATGCCCAGAACATTGAAACCACTGCCACCGAAACTGAAGATGGTCGGCATTTTGTGTTGAACGGCACCAAAACTTACATTACGAATGCCAATTATGCCGGCGGGCTTACGGTATTTGCGCAGATGGATCCGACCCGGCCTGGGTTTATGGGTGCCTTTATCGTTGAGACCGATTGGGAGGGTGTCAAAATCGGCAAGGATATGCCCAAAATGGGGCTTAAAGCCAGTTCCACGGCCACTATCCATTTCAAGAATGTCAAAGTTTCCCGGGAAAATTTGCTGGGGCGACCCGGTGATGGTTTTAAAATAGCGATGGTCATCCTCAACTACGGACGGATGGCTCTGGGAGCGGCGTCGGCCGGCATGATAAAACAGTCTCTGGCGGATATGGTCGAGCGCTCCGCCAGCCGGACGCAGTTTGGTGTTCCGATCAATGAATTTGAGCTGATCCAGGAAAAAATGGTTAAAGCAAAGGTCCACGGTTATGCGGTCTCTGCAATGACGGCCTTTACCGCCGGGATGCTTGAAGCCAACCCCACCGCTTTGGTGGCAGCGGAAAGCTCGCATTGCAAACTGTTTGGCACCACCCGGGCCTGGGATACCCTTTATGATGCCCTTCAAGTTGCCGGCGGCTCGGGCTATTTGACCACCCAGCCCTACGAAAAACGCATGCGTGATTTTCGGGTCGCCACAATTTTCGAAGGGACAACCGAAATTCATTCGATGTATCCGGCCATGTTTGCTTTGCGAATGCTGGGCAAGCGCATTCAGCCGCAAGCGTCCAGCAGGCTGTCTCAATTGATGACACTGGTCAAGGCGATGTTTCGCCGCAGCAATTGGCCCCTGGCATTTGACGAGCAAACCATGAACCGCGCTGCCCGGTTTGCCAGATCAAGCGCACGCCGGATTCGATTGATGATGGTTGCGGGGTTTTTAATCTATGGGCGTTCCATATCGCAAAAGCAATTTTTTCTGCGCCGCGTGACCACCCTTAGCCTGTATCTATTTGGAATCGTCGCTATGCTGGCCAAAGTTGAAACCGCTCGAAAATCCGGGCGTAACATCTCCGCCGACCTCGATGTGTTGGCCTATTTCCTCGAAGAGGCCCGCCAGGTTCGCAAGCTAAATCGGCGGCTGTTTTCCTCCCGCCAGGAGCGGCTGCACCGCAGAATTGCTTCTGAGATTGCCAGCGGCAGGAAACAGACAAACGGTCATGCAGATGAGATGACCGGGGGGATCCAGGGGGCGGAGGTGTCTCGAGAAACCAATTAGAATCCTATTGCGTCGAGCCCGTTAGCCGCTTGATGTGCTATTGTCTCAAAAGATTAAGCTCTGGAAGGCTGGGAAGTTGGAAAGCTGGGATGATAGAGCACTTAACGCTGGCCAGCTTTCCGATTTTCTGGATAAATTGATGTCGACCGGCTTTACGCCCGATGCGTCTTAGGCTACAGGTATGAATGGCGCTATTTGATTTACAGGCAAAGATTCGATGCTTAGGTTGATACATGGGTAACAGGAAACGATTCAGCCGGACAAGTCCGAAATGGACTGAAGGGAGGCATTCATGAATCGGTTAAACATAGCAGCATTGATACTGGCATTCCTTGGATTTGCCGGTTTTACAATACCAGCAGCAAGCGCGGATATCTACTCTTGGACGGATGAAAACGGCGTTCAACACTTTACCAACGGCACACCGCCGAAAGATGCCAAACTGCTGATCAAATCGCCTGAAATTTCACACGATGAAGTGGCCCATCAACGGCGCCTTGAAGAAGATCGGCTTGCTCTGACCAGACAGGAACTGGCTGAAAGAGAAGCACTTCTGTTACAACAGCAACTGGAAGCCGAGCGGCGACTTGCAGCCGCAAACGCCCGCGCTGAAGCGGCGTTACAGCAAGCCGACCAGATCCTGCAGGAAGCTGAAGCAGCAGCTGAAGCCTACGATAACGATCAACGGAGCAGTATCGGCTACTATTATCCTTACTACCGTATTGATGACCAAAAATATTATATCAGCCCTTACCGCTACAAGCGCCCGTATCGCAAGCACCCTTACGCGTACAGGCACGATAAAAGGCATAAACGGTCTCCCGCTATATCAGGGCTCTACAAAAAGTACCGTTCAATAAAAAAATACAACAAACCTCCTTATCGCCCCCACAGCGTCAGAAGCCATTATTCCCTGACCCGGGGCCGTTATACATCCCATCGCGCGAGGTCTGCTGCCTTCCGGGGGCGCCATGGTCGTTTCTGATGGTTAACGAAAATGGTTGTTCACAAGAAGGGATAGATGTGATGGGCAGCGAACCGGCCTCTATTTGGGCTGCAAAAAATCCTGAATATCGATAATTTTCTCGCCGGATTTGAGGGTGCCCTTCATTTCAGCGGCCGTACCCCTGACCTTTGCTTTCCGTATTTGCTTGACGATGTCCTGCAGTTCTACATTGTGCTGGATCAGCTGTTCGATTTGCACATGCAATTTTTCCCAGCGGGACTCCAGGTCTTCGGTGCTGAGATCAAAGCCTCCCAGTTCGCTTAGCAATTTTCCCAGGTGGGCCAAAACTCCAAAGTGGGTCGTTCCCTGCAGATAATACGGGCAGTGGCACCACAAACTCATGCAGGCGACGTTGCGCTCCGTCCCCTCCGAATGGATGATGGAATGAATGGCGCTGGGTCCCTGATAGGTTATTGAACTTACGCCTTTTTCTTGTAGAATCGACGCCACGGCCGTGTTGGATGCGATTGCCGAAATGATTCGATCGGTGTGCAGAACGTGATCATACATACTGCCCATGGTAATAACGGATTCAACGTGAATTTTTTCACACAGGTTGTAAAATTCATCAACAAAGCCGAACCATTTGAGGTTGGGCTCGTCAGCATTGAGAATCACCAGATCGGGTTGATCAGGTGCGGTGCGCGCAGCATAAAAGGCGCCTTCGGGCGGTGAAAAGCGCTTCATGACCCCATCTTCGATATGCACCACGGGTCTCGATTCATCATATCGATAATAGGCATCGGGGTCCAATACGGCAAATTGTTGCGCTTCGAACGACCGAATGAGGTAAGCGGCCATTCCGCTTGAAATTTTGAGCGCATTGCCCCAGCCGTCAAATCCGGCAATTAACAGCGGATTCTTCAAATCAGGCAATTCATGAATGTGGATGCCATCGGTACCCATATGCGCAATTTGACATCCGCCTTCAGAATTGTCAAGATGGCAAAACTTTACGGAGGAAGGGGGATATCAAATTGAATTCAGATCTGCTCGACTGCATTGAAGTAAACCCCGCCGGCGATCCTTCGGCAGCCATTATCTGGCTGCACGGTCTGGGAGCGGACGGCCATGATTTTGAAGCTATTGTCCCGCAACTGCGTCTGCCGGCGTCGTTACCCGTGCGGTTTGTATTTCCGCATGCACCTCAAAGGGCGGTCACTGTCAACGGCGGTGTCGTCATGCGCGCCTGGTTTGATATTTATGATGTGGATCTGACGGCCGATTCGATCAACCATGAGCACTTTCGTGAATCGGTCGGTTTACTGTCGGCTTTGATTGAAAACGAATTACAATCCGGTATGGCTTCTGATCGAATTGTCCTGGCCGGTTTCTCTCAGGGCGGTGCAATTGTCCTGCACGCCGGTTTGCATTATGAAAATAAACTGGCCGGCATTCTGGCCCTGTCAATGCATTTACCCACTGTCGCGCAGTCGGCTGCCGCGTTCAGCTCGGCCAACCGACAGGTGCCCATTATGATGGCCCACGGTCAGTCGGATCCAATCATCCCGCTGCCCAAAGCACTTGAAACCCGACAGGCCCTCAGCGATCTGGGGTATGCGGTCGACTGGCATGAGTATCCCATGCCCCATTCGGTTTGTGCCGAAGAAATCGAAGATATTCGATTGTGGCTCCTCAAGATATTACCCTGAGATTAACATACATTTCAATTTGGCAATTTTTTGATTTTTTTGACAAAACGTTCAATCACCGTTCCGACCACAATGCATTCCATTCCAAAGGGAAAGTATCCGGCGTATCCGAGAAGCGGCATTTCAAATATTTCAAAGCGATGGACCAGGGGTATGCTGTATTTCCATTTGGCCAGGCTATAATAGTTCCACATTTCCCAAAAGAGCCCACAAAATAATGCTGCCAGGACCGCAGCGACGGCACCTCTCCAGTCTCCCTTGCCCATCTCCGTGAGAACGTGGCCCTCTTTCATCAACGTCTGAAGGGCTATGATGATCAGCGCGGGAGACACCCACAAAAACGGGAATAAGTAATTAGGCCATATTCCGATACCCGTCAATCCAACTGCCGCCAGCAAAAGAATTACAAGTGCCAGGCGCGCGGGATGTCTAACGGAGAGAGGAGGGAAGTTATCGAATCCCCTCTGTATCCAATTGAAGGAAAGAAACAGTTGCCGGGTGCTTAAAACAGCCGGTAAAACTGTGGAATACGCCAGCGTGGCAAACCAGAAGTATTGCCATGGGCGGAAGTTAACGCCGACATAAAACCAGTTTTGCACAAAGCGATTGAGGTATTCAAAAAACCACCAAAATATCGCACTTACCGGAAAAAGGAGCAGAAAAAACAGAGTGTGATCCGTCATCAGACTATGACCGGTCCGGCGCACACAACCTGCATTTACCACGATGATGTACGCCAGCCACAAGGGGCTGAATGTGTGGGGTTGCCAATCTGCGAACCATTGGAATCGTGTCCAGGCCAAAATCCAAATGATAACGCCGCTTGCTACGCCGAGCCAACCCCAATTGGGGAAAACCGCAGAATTTAATTCAGATTTAGTCGGAGGTTCTTTTTTATACGAGCGAATGCCGTTAATGGTAATCGGCAGGACCACCGCTGCGATCATAAAAGCAAAAATTGCAAAGGCCGGCCATGAGAAGGGTGTGTGTCGGACATATTGGGTTTGCGGTGGAAACTGGAAATATCGGCCCACAGGGAAACCGGCCAGAAATACTCCTAACAGGGGCAGTCCCAACAGCATGCCGGCCATAACGATAAATTTTGCAAACAAGCGCTTAAGGTTTAACATTTAATTGTCTGATCCATGTTCTGCGTTGCGATGCCGGATTGTTCACTGGTCTGTCCTTCAACTTCAACCGGCCAACGGGATAAGGGGAAGCGGTCTCAACCATGTGGTAGCCATTTACTGGCGGATTGCCAGACAGATGCCGTCATATTCCGGTGAGTGAGCCGGTAGGTAGGAAAATAGCGACACCGATCGCCAAGCGGGGTGGCCGGCAATCGAACGATTAAACCCATCGGCGTCTTTAAACCCTACGTTATCGGCAACCAGCAAGCCGCCTTTCCGCAAACATTTCTGAAAATGAGGCAACGTAAGCTGATAATCTTGCTTTTCAATATCCATAAAAATCAAGTCAAAGACGATGTCCAGGTGCGCCAGTTCCGCCAATGCGTCGCACACTCTCAGCTCGATGCGTTTCTGTAAATCGGCTGCCTGAAAATTCTTGAGTGCCTTGTCAGCCATGGCGGCGTCATGCTCCAGGGTTACGACCTGACCATCGACCTCATCGCAGGCGCTTGCCAGAAAAATGGCTGAATAGCCGGTTGCCGTGCCCAATTCGAGAATACGTTTGGCCCCGCTGACACGGGCCAGAATATACAGCAATTCACCAACGACCGGTCCGATTATGGGTATGGCATCCCGCCGGGCCTCTTCTTCCAGTTCCACCAGCAACGCGCTTCTCTCGGGAACAAACTGCTTAAAATAAATTTCGGGATTGTCGACGATGGCGGACATGGCGCCTCCTTGGGTATGGTTGTATGCAGTTGTTAAA
>JASFNW010000101.1:0-18603 GCA_050116835.1 Desulfobacterales bacterium | reverse complement strand
TTGCTGGCGACTTTAAAATTATGGGGCAGGGGAGTGGTGATCAGGCATAATATGACAAAACAGAAAATCGAGTGACTTTCACCAAACTTTCACCATATTAACTGAATTTCGATGAACTTAAATGAACTAATACGGACTTAAACCAGATAGAAAGGAGGAATAAAAGTTTTTAATTACTTCGTTTTATTAAATATATTGACGACAGGTTAAAATTGACCTTTGGGTTCGACTCCCGCCGCCTCCACCAAATTATTTATAATAATATAAAATGGTTAAACTGTTTCCTTCCTCTAAAATCCCGATATTCGGTTGTTCAGAAGTTTGTCAGTACGGTGAGGATGAAGATTAGCAATACTTAGATTTTGCTTGTCTGCTAAAAATCTGCATTTCTTTTCATCACTACCTCCATTGCCTTAAAATAATCCCTTCTAAGGTGCCTAATTTCCAATCTAAAAAACCTGCACAAAATAACAAAATTGCGAAAACTTGCAATTGGGGCTATTTAAACAAGCAGCAAATAGTGATCAAATGTCCAAATTTTACTTGACATTATGCATTTCAAATGCATAATTTCCACTAAGGAGATTATGCATGAGTCAGACCTATATCAAGAGATCATTGGAGCCAGTTCTTAAAAAGGCTGCCGCCGAATTTCCCGCAATGGTTCTAACCGGACCGCGTCAGTCCGGCAAGACGACGCTTTTACAACACCTTTTTAGCAAAAGCCACCAGTACGTTTCTTTAGAGCCGCCTGACGTGCGTGCATCTGCTAATGAAGATCCGCGCAGTTTCCTCGAGCTATATCCGCCTCCTGTGATATTTGACGAAGTGCAGTACGCTCCCGACCTGCTTCCTTATATAAAGGAAAAGATTGACGCCGAAAGGGACAAAAACGGCCAGTACCTGCTGACAGGATCACAGAATCTTTTGCTCATGGAACGGGTAACCGAGTCTCTCGCCGGTCGTGCCGCAATGCTGAGACTTTTACCGCTTTCACAAAGAGAGGTTGAGGGACAGCCGGAGGCATCCCTGCCGTGGGAGTCCAAACGGTCCTCTTTTAAGGCATCAAAATTCTCGTATCGTGAACTATGGAAAGGATTTCTTCGGGGCAGCTACCCGGAGCTCAAGACACATCCCCGGCGTGACGTCAATCTTTGGCACGCCAGTTACGTCCAAACATACCTCGAGCGAGATGTGCGCACTCTCCGCCAGGTCGGGGATCTGACTCAATTCCAGAGCTTTCTCAGAGCGCTGGCCGCCCGGAGCGCGCAACTTTTGAATATAACTGATCTCGCGCGAGATCTCGGTGTTGCCGTCAACACGGCCAAGGCGTGGCTCTCAGTTCTCGAAGCCACATATCAGGTGACCGTGCTTCGCCCTTATTACGCAAATGTCGGAAAAAGGCTCGTCAAAACACCGAAAGTTTACTTTACGGACGTAGGTACACTCTGCTATTTCGCTGGCCTAAAGGACCCAGCGCACGCAGCTTCAGGCCCCATGGGGGGTGCGATCATGGAAACCGCTGTGCTCTCCGAAATCGTAAAGACATTAACACATCGTGGAATCGATCCACAGGTCTATTTCTGGAGGACAGTTGCCGGTACAGAAGTTGATATTGTGGTGGAAGCCGGCGCAAAGCTTGTGCCCATTGAGGTAAAGCTCTCGGCCACGCCGCGTTCGGCAATGGCTTCCGCATTGAAAACATTCCAGAGAGATTTTGGAGATAAAGTGTTGGAAGGATATGTTGTACACCCCGGAAACATTACGCTTCCTCTTGGTTCAGGTATAAAGGCCCTTCCATTTTCTGAACTGTAAATTGGCTCACAGATTTTGCTAAATTCGTAATACAGGAAACCTTTTTGCATCCGACTTGATATCGGTGCCACTTATGTTGTTTGAGAATGAAGAGAGATTTTTATGAGCAAAAATGACTATCGAATAACAGTAATTGCCGATGATCGTGAAAGAAAAAGCGAAGTTATTCAGTTTCTGTCGGAAATAAAAAATGTTTCGGTGGGTATTCAGCGCCTTTCTATTGGAGATTACCTTGTTGATAATCGGCTGGTATTTGAGAGAAAGACGCTGAATGACTTTGCGTTATCCATTATTGACGGTAGACTTTTCAGCCAGGCGATACGGTTGGTTAGCTCAAAATATAACAGTGTGTTGATATTAGAAGGTACTGGGAAAGAGTTGACCGAAACCGGTATTCGCAGAGAGGCAATGCAGGGAGCTCTTATTACTGTCAGCATAGTTTTAGGGGTTCCTGTTTTGCGGTCCAAAAGTCCTTCTGAATCTGCCCATTTGATTTTATATACAGCACGGCAGGTCAAATCCTTTGCCAGAGGGGCGGTTCAAAGACACGGCAGCCGGCCGAAAGGTAAGCGTAAGAAACAGCTTTTCATTTTACAGGGCCTGCCGGGTATCGGCAGCGAGAGAGCGGCCCGGTTGCTGGATGAATTTGGAAGTGTGGAGGCCGTCGTAACAGCGACCTGTAAAGAATTGCAATTTGTTCAGGGTATTGGAGAAAATATCGCTAACCGTATAAAGTGGGCGGTAGGGGAACAACAGCAGCCTTACGGAGTCATTGATGAATTTCCAATTTAAAAAGCTTTTCATCATCGGCCCCTGTTTCAGGTATTAATAAAAAATATCCTCCTGGTCATCTGCAAACTCATCATCGTCCGAATGCGAGAGTTCACCTTTGAGCTGTTCATAGACATTAAAGACAATCGGGCAAATAGAGCAATTCTCCACGATACCCCATAATTAAAAATAAGTGTCAAATGGCTTGGCAGTAAACACATGTTGCCATCATTTTGGAAAATAATCTGGTGGATCTTGTAGATAGAGATGACAAAAATTTCGCTCTTTGCTTAAAAATGAAACCAGTTTACAGGGAGAAAGTTGTTCAGATGTTGTTCGGTGGTTGTTCACCGAAAAATTAATATATCGAAATTATTGGTAATATTTCACATGAGCGTAGGTTCGACTCTCGCCGCCTCCACCAGCCTCCGCCAAGGCTTCGGCTGGCATGCCATCTTTTGAGAAAAGACGATATAGGTTGTTGTAAAATTTTTGTTAACCTGAAAGGCGAAGGCTGCCCTCCGAAGCTTCTTGCCCTCCATAGCTTCTTGATCTCCATAGCTTCAGCGAAGGAGGGCTTTCATTAGCAATGCATTATGTATACTTAATACAGAGTTTGTCGCATCCAAATAAGAAATATATTGGAATCACGTCTGATCTAATAGATAGACTAAAAGCCCACAATCTAGGCCAATCTCCACACACATCCAAGTTCAAACCCTGGGAAATCGTAACCTACTTAGCATTTTCAGATAGATCGAAGGCTATTGCGTTTGAGCAGTATCTCAAATCAGGTTCAGGTCACGCCTTCGCCAAGAAACGATTATGGTGATAAAAACACCTCAAATTTCATTCCGGTCCACGCATTTGCTAAAAAGTGCCTGTAATCACGCGATAGGGCCTGTTTAAGGCCTAAAATAGTTCAATAGGTCAATTTGGACATCCGTGTTGGCGGACAAGTCTGCGGCTCGAAATCCTGCTTGTGGGCTCGTCTTGTCCCGTCGTGGCTCAAAGAGCGAAGTCGGAAGCGCTCTGCGCGAAGCCCCAAACAGGATAAAGTTTCGCAACAAATCAACCCCGTCCCTTTCGATTACATTTTTTTCTTGCTAAATATGCATTGCCGACTTATAATCTTACTGGTAAGAACATAAAAAGGAGTTGCCATGTCAGATGTAGCTACCACAAAAATGTCCTCAAAAGGCCAGGTCGTCATTCCTGAAGAAATTCGAAAGCGGCTTAAACTAAAAACCGGCGATCAATTTGTCGTCGTAGGTGAAAAGGACGTTGTGATTCTCAAAGCAATATCTCCTCCTTCCATGGAGGATTTTGATGAAATCATTGCAGAGGCGCGCCGGCAAGCCAAAAGGTCCGGGATGAAACGGGCAGACATTGCTGCCGCCATTGCTAAAGTGCGGGGCAAGAATTGAAGATTGTCCTGGACACCAACGTATTCATTTCAGGGGTCTTCTTTGCAGGACCGCCACACGAGGTTCTTAAAGCCTGGCGTGATGGGCGAATTCAAATTCTGATTTCAAAGAAAATAATTGAAGAATATCGTCGCGTTGGGGTATTGCTTTCAAAACAATTTCCCGACATCGAGTTTGCTCCCGTCCTCCAACTTCTTGCAATCCATGCTGAATTTGTCCAGCCTAAAAAGATGACCGCTCAGGTGTGTGAAGATCCGGATGATGATAAATTTTTGGAATGTGCACTTTCCGGAAAAAGTAATTTAATTGTTTCAGGAGATAAACACCTGTTGAAAATATCGGGCCATAAAGGCATAGTGATTGTAAACCCTCGAAATTTTGTTGATAATTACCTTAAATAATGAATCGGGTGCAGATTTTCACACCCGCCCGCCTCGCCTTGCGGTCTCGCATGGCGGGCGTGGGTTAAGCACAGATTTTTTTATTAATTTATTTTTTGATTTTTATCTGAGATCATCTGTGCTTGCACAGACTGCCCAATTAAATGCGGAGCCTATTTAATCGGGGTGAAATTCCGCACAGCGGACCCTATCGAAGATAGGATTTCACTGGGATGTATCTGTGTCCCTTTAATGAGCTATGAGCTATGAGCTATGAGCTGTGAGCTTTGAGCTATTAATCTCTGAAATTATTTTGTTTGATCGTCTGTGCAGTCTGTTTGTGTCTGTGGCTAATTTAAAATCAAATAATCTGCGGCTCGAAATCCTGCTTGTGGGCTCGTCTTGTTCCGTCGTAGCTCAAAGAGCGAAGTCGGAAGCGCTCTGCGCGAAGCCCCAAACAGGATAAAGTTTCGCAAAAAATCAAGCCCGTCCCTCGCGTTACTTGCTTTCCCGGTCATTAATTTTCAGACGTGCAAGCCGGGATTCAAGTTTCAAGAATCTGACTTTCTATCCAGCCCATTATGAGCGCAACAGTAAAATCAACCTCTTCTGCACGCAGCGCCCGGCCTTTCTCAATTCGGTGCCATTTTGCAATACAGCCGCGACAGCAGGTGGCCGTTGCATGCTGGGCCACAAAAACCGGATGCCCTCTCATCGGTGTCTGTTTGCCGTCATTTTTGGGGAATTCAGGCGCAATCCTTGACTTCACAAATTGAAACGCGTGATCTTTGATGGTGTCAAGGCCTCTGGCGGCAATATAATCCCGATCCTTTCGGGTTAACGCAAACTTCGCTCTGAATCCGGATTGCTTTAAAGCGGCAAGTTTGTTTGGAATGATCGTATCCCTTGGATTCATTGTCGCCTCTGGGGCAACGGCATGACCGGTGCTGATTGTGTCAAGCGCTGCCGTCACAGCGCGCTGCCCCGCCAGGGGTTTGCGCTTTGCGGTTTTGAGGTCATCCGCCCAGATAAAGACGCTGCACGTCGGGGTTGTCCAAAAGCTGCCGGCCGCTTCCGGTCAGCCGATTGCGGCCCAATTCCAGGACATACCCCCTGTGGGAAACCGAGAGCGCTTTGCGGGCGTTTTGCTCGACAAGCAGAAACGATATGTCCGCCTTGTTCATTTCCTGGATTTCCCTGAAGATCAGGTCGACGACCATGGGCGAAAGCCCCAGGGAGGGTTCATCCAGCAGCACCAGCTGCGGCCGGATAAGCAGAATGCGGCTGAGCGCCAACATCTGCCGCTGCCCGCCGGACAGTTCCCGGGCCGGCCGCTTTTTCATCTTTTTCAGGTCCCCAAATTTTTCCAGCGCCTGTTCGATGGCCCGCAGGCGCTTTTCGCCGTCCTGCAGGAGCAAACCGGCCATTTCCAGGTTTTCCAGAACCGTCAGATTGGGAAAGATGTTATCCCCCTGGGGGATAAAGATCAATCCGTTGCGACCCTTTGCGGCCATGCCGACGCCGGTCACATCCGTTGCGTTCAGCAGGACGTTTCCCCGGGCCGGCGTAATCTGACCGGCCACCGCCCGCAACACCGTGGATTTGCCGGCTCCGTTAGGTCCAATGATACACACGATTTCTCCCCGGGCCACATGAAGACTGACATCCCGCAAAACCATGAGAGACCCGTAACCGGCGTCGATGTTATTCACTTCAAGCAGCATGGTTTTCTCTTCCCAGATACGCTTCAATCACACGGGAGTTTCGGCTGGCTTCAGACGGCGTGCCCGAAAAGATGAGGCTTCCCGAATCCATGACCAGGACTTTTTCGCAAATCTCCGCCACCAGGGGCATGTTGTGTTCGATCAGAAATATCTGGATTTTTTTGTGGGCCAGCTCCCGGATGACGCCGATCAGCTGGCGGGTCAGCGTCGGGTTGATCCCAGCGGTGGGCTCGTCAAGAAGAATCATTCGGGGTTTGGCCATGAGCACCCTTCCCAGCTCAAGGAGTTTTTGCTGGCCGAAACTCAGGCGGCCGGCCAGATGTCGTTCCAGGGTCTTGAGCTTTAAGAGCTCAAGGATTTGCACCGCTTTTTGTCTGTTGCTGCGCTCCTCGCGTTTCACCCGGTGCGGTTGAAAAAAAACAGAACAGAGGCATTCGCCCTTTTGTCCCGGGGATGCCGCCATTAAATTCTCCACCGCGGACAAGAACGGCAGAACCCGGGTTTGCTGGAACGTGCGGACGAGCCCCATCCGACTGATGGTGTGCGGCGCCAGCCCGCTGATCCGCTTGCCGTCAAAATAGATTCGTCCCCTGTCCGGTTCGTAAAACCCGGTGATCAGATGAAACAGGGTGGTTTTCCCGCTGCCGTTGGGACCCACCAATCCCGTGATGCCCGTATCGGCGAGCTGGAAAGAAACATCATTGACGGCCGTCAGGCCGCCGAAGCTTTTTGACAGATGATCGATTTTCAGCATGCGTTACTCTCTGTATTCGGGCAACAGCCCTTCCGGCCGCTTCAGCATGAGCAAAACGAGAACCGCACCGTATGTCATTCCCTGAATCGGGGCGACAAAGCGGTCGAAGTCGGCGGGTATCGGAAGAAACCGGATGATCTCCTGAAAAAATATAATGACAAAAGCGCCTAAAATCGGCCCCCAATTCGTCCCTCGCCCGCCGAGCACCACACAGAGCAGCACCAGGATCGTCTCGGTGAGCGTAAAATCGGCGGGGCTGATGTAGGAAATGTAATGGGCCCAGAGGCTTCCGGCCAGTCCCGCCAGAATCGAGCCGAGGGTTACGGCCCGGATCTTGAAAGACAGTGTGTTTTTACCGAAGGCCTGGGCGACATATTCATCTTCCCTGATCACCTTGAGCGCCCGCCCGAAGGGAGATCGGGCAAGGTGACGGGTGAGGAGGAAAACGACTGCCGTCAGCAGCGTGCAAAAGAGCAGGAACCGGGGAACGCCGGCAACCCCCTCCCCGATCCATGCCGGGCGCACAATTCCGGGAAGCCCCATGGGGCCTTTGGTCAGCCAGCGTTCGTTGAGAAAGAACAGCCGGATAATTTCTCCAAAGGAAAGGGTGGCGATGCCGAAGTAATCCCCCGACAGCCGCAGCGCCGGTACGGCGAGCAGGGTTCCCATCGCCCCGGCAACGATCATGCTGCAGACCATTGCCAGCATCACCGGATACCCGGCAAGGCTCAGCAGCGCGGACGTATAGGCCCCGATTCCGAAAAAGGCCACATGCCCGAAATTATACAGGCCTGTGAAGCCGAGCTCCAGGTTAAGGGATATGGCAAAGATGGCATAGATCAGAGATACGACCAGAATATGCAGGAAATAGTCCATCGCTTAGCGAACCCCTGCCCATATTCCAAAAATGCCCCTGGGACGAAAAAGCAGCATCAGGATAATCAGGGCAAACGAAATAAAGTCCTTGTAGCCCGGAGAAATAAAGGCCACGCTTAAATTTTCGGCAACACCGATGATCAGACCGCCCAGCAAAGCGCCCCACACATTTCCGGCACCGCCGAGCAAAACGGCGGCAAAGGCCTTGATCAGGTTGGTCAGTCCCATCAGGGGCTCCAGATTGGTATCGACCGCCAGCAGGATGCCGCCAACGCCTGAAAAAAAAGAGGCCAGGACCCATACCGCTACGCTCACTCTTTTAATGGAGATCCCCATAATCCGGGCCAGAATCAGGTTGTCGGCCACTGCCCGCAGGCTTTTGCCCAGCATGGTGCGGGTCAGGATCAGATAAAGGGTTCCCAGAAATAAAACCGCGGCCGCCATCATGGTGATCTGAGCCGAGGTGATGCTCAAGCCGGCAAATTCAATCCCCCTGCTCGGCGTCAACCCGTAGGTCTGCAAATCCGAGCCCCAAAAGAGCCGGATGGCGTTTCTCAGAAAATAGGACAGCCCGATGGAGGCAATCAGGAGCGTGATCCGGTTGCCATGCCTCAGAGGCTCGAAAACGAATCGGTCCTGGGCCAGGCCGATCAGCGCCGTGATCAGCAGCGCGGGCAGGGCGGCGAAATAAATGGGCCAGAGGAAAGGGGATCGGGTGAAAAAAAGAGTCAGGTAGGCCCCCCAGGCAATGAGCTCTCCGTGGGCAAAATTAATAAACCGAAAGACCCCGTAGACCATGGTGAGGCCCACCGCGAACAGCGCATAAATAGAACCGGCGATGATGCCATTTAAAAGCAGTTGGGCATAATATTCCATACCGGACGTTATTTGTAATCGGTGATCTTGCCTTCTTTGACGGTCCAGCGGCCGTAGGTGGCGCCGACATCGCCGTTTTGGTCGAAGGTTTTGTCGCCGGTTGCGCCGATATACCCCTTGCTCGCTTCGATCAGTGCGACACGGATGTCGGATGAAGACATGGATTTCGCACGCTTTAGCGCCTCGGCCGTCAGCTTGACCATATCATAGTTGTACTCGCCGAAGATCGGGGTTTTTTGGCCCGGGTACTTTTTCTCCCATCCTTTTTTAAACGCCAGATACTGGCTCGTATCCTGGGAAAAAGTGGGATACGTCCCGATCACACCCTCTGCCGCCACACCGGCTAGCTCCACCAGCTTGGGCGACTTTGCCGCCGAACCCATCAGCCATTGAACATCGGCTTTTGTCTCGTAGGCCTGCTTGAGCATGGTGCCGCCTTCCTTGATGTAGGTGAGGTTGACCACTGCCCTGGGCGAATTCTTTTTAATGCGCAAAATTTCACTGCGGTAATCGGTCTTGCCTTCATCATAGGCAAATTCGTCGATCAATTTGCCGCCGCTGTTCAAAAAATTCTCCTTGAAAACCTCGGCCAGGCCAACACCCCAGTCGTTATTGATGTAGGTCAGCACCACTTCCTTGTATTTCAGATATTCGGTTAGCTCTGCCACCCCTTTTCCCTGAAGCAGATCGGAGGGAAAGACTCTGAAGACATAGGGGCCGCACTGGCTGATGGATGCGGCGGCGCTTTCAGCACCGATCAGGATGGTTTCGTTTTGCTGGGCAATGGGGCAGACGGCCAGGAAGTTGGAGCTGGCGGCCGGGCCGAAGATGACCGGGAATTTGTCGACGGTGATCAGCTTCTGAATGGCCGAAACAGAGCCTTTGGATGTGGAATTGTTATCTTCGAAAGCAATCTTCATCGTCTTGCCGTTGATTCCGCCCGCCGCATTGACCTCATCGAGTGCCAGCAGCATGGCCTTCTGAAAGCCCTCGCCATAGACAGCCAGCTTTCCGGTAAGCGGGGTTACGGCACCCACCACGATCTCGTCCGCCGCCGGGGCAAGCCCTGCTGCGCCTAAGATAAAAACAGCAACGATAAAGGTAACCACAGTCTTTTTCATGGAAGCCTCCTTTTTTGACGGTTTCATCTTGTACCTCGATATTCCTCAGCCGTATCCTGTCGGACCCGGCGGTCTAGTTGTGCGTTATGATTGGGCCTTCCAAACCGGGCGCTTTGCACCCGGTATCACCCGCAACGATCGGGGCACTGCGTGCCCCTGTCTTTTAGCGCCTTTGGCGGTAAAATCCAAGCCACCCGCTGGGCGGGTGGTCGTTGGCTCATCTTTGCATAAAACCCGGTTCAAGTATGAATCTGTCTCAAAGTCGCTTTTTTGCCGGCAAAAAGCCGGCGCCAAGACCCGAAACAACTTCTCACTTAGCACTCATTTAGATGATTTTCAATAAGTTGATTTGCGCCGACCGGCAGACGGCGAAAAAATGAGTATATCGGCCCCGAAATGACTCTGATTTTGGTATTGATTAAGCATAGTCAATGACATACCGCTGCCCGAGCGCCATCACATGCTGCAGCCCCATCGGTATGCGCGCGCTGTTTTTTGCCTGCTCGCTCTTGACCTCGAGGTATCCCGGCCCAATATTTTGCGTTTACGGTAATTGAAAGCAAAGAGGATTTTATGACGCCCAGCAGCACAAAAAACCGCCCGGACGCCGGGTGGAAATACGACAACAGCTACGCCCGGCTGCCGGAGGCTTTCTATGTGCGGCTGAATCCAGTGCCGGTACGCGCACCGAAGCTCGTGGTTTTCAACGGGATGTTGGCGCAGTTTCTGGGGCTGAACCCTGATGCCCTGAAGGGCCACGAAGGCGCCGCCGTTTTCTCGGGCAACCGCATCCCCGAGGGGGCCGATCCTCTCGCTTTGGCTTATGCGGGGCATCAATTCGGCTCTTTTACCATGCTGGGCGATGGGCGGGCCATTTTGCTGAGCGAGCAGGTGACGCCGAAAGGTGAGCGCTACGACATCCAGTTCAAAGGGTCCGGCAGGACCCCGTTTTCGCGGCAGGGGGACGGGCGGGCGGCTCTGGGGCCAATGCTTCGTGGGAGTAGTGGGAGTAGTGGGACGTCCGTGCAATTTAGCTATTTACATGCTGTATTTGATGTGATAGTCAAATTTTATGCCCCGCCAAGCCCGCATCGATGCCCCTGGTGCCCTACATCATATCATTATCCGTGGAATCGAGCGCAAAGCGATCTTTAAAGACGACGCGGATCGCAAGAATTTTTTAAAGCGGCTATCTTTGATTATCTCAGAAACCGATACTATCTGTTATGCCTGGGTGCTGATGGAAAATCACGTTCATTTGCTGTTAAAGACCGGCCTTGGGCCCATCGCTACAGTCATGCGTCGGCTGCTGACCGGATATGCGGTATCCTTTAACCGCAGGCATCGGCGCCACGGTCATCTGTTCCAGAACCGCTACAAGTCGTTTTTGTGCGAAGAAGAGCTGTACCTGATGGAGCTGGTGCGCTACATTCACCTGAACCCGCTGCGTGCAAAAGCGGTAAAAGATCTAAAAGAGCTGAAAAGCTATCGCTGGTGCGGCCATAGCGTGTTGATGGGCAAAACTGAGGCGCTTTTTCAGGATACCGAGTTTATTTTGAAATTATTTGGCCAATCTTTAAGGCAAGCCCGCCGGGCCTATGAAAACTATGTAGCCAAAGGGGTAAAGCAGGGCAGGCGGCCTGATTTAGTGGGTGGCGGCTTGTTGAGATCAGTTGGCGGATGGGCTAAACTGAGAGGCTTTAGTGATATCGGGGTGCGTATTAAAGGCGATGAACGCATACTGGGTTCATCTGATTTTGTTGAGCGGGTATTAAAACAAGCCGATGAACAGTTAGAAGAAAAATATCGGCTTCAGGTGAAAGGTATCAGCCTGGCTGTACTTGTTGATAAAGTGGCTCACCATTATAAAATTGATCCTGAGGATCTAAAGTCTGCCAGCAAAGAGCGTGTCATTACAAATGCACGTCGAGCACTTTGCTACATAGCTGTGCGAAAATTAGGATATAAATGTACCGATATTTCTAAAACAGTGGGCATCGATGCGACCACGGCCAGTCGAGCGGCAAGATTAGGCAGCAAATTGCCGGAAATTGAAATGATTCAAAAACAGATATTGGATAATTAATCACCGGCATTGCTGTGGCATGATGATAAACTCTATAAAAAGCTAAATAGCACGGACGTCCCCATGCTTCCCATGCTTCCGGCTATCAAACCGTTCAGGAAATCCGGACAAAAATCAACCAGCGCAATCTCCTGGTGAACCGTTATGATAAAAAACCCATGAGTCTCTCAACGGTGTCGAAAGCCTTGAAAACGTTGCAAGAGGATCTGATTATCACACGTGAAAAAACCATTCGCCTGATACAGCCTGACAAGCTATTGGAAAAATTGCGCGAAAATTATGACCCTCCTGCAGTAAAGGAAAGGGTGAGTCTTAAGGTATCGGAAGAGAATGGGGAGGTTTGGAAATTACTGTCCAAACAATCACAGGCTCTGGATTTACCCCTTACGGCTTCAGGAAAATCATCCGTTGTAAGATATGCCTTGATGCAGCGCGGAGATTTGTTGTCTGTTTACTGCCCGAAAGTGGAGGTGCTGCTTGAAGCTTTGCCTGGAAGTCAGTCGGATCGATTCCCAAACATCGAACTCCAAGAGACGGAGGATGAAACGGTCTATTTCGATGCCCAGCAGGAGGGAAATTTCTGGTGGGCATCGCCGGTGCGGGTTTATCTGGAGCTGATGGCCGGCGACAAGAGAGACCAGGAAACTGCCGAACAGCTAAAACCTTCAATATTAAATGACGTTGAGCCTTTACAACAATGATTACGATAAGGGAACAAATTCGGCCTTACGGAGTCATTGATGAATTTCCAATCTAAAAAGTTTTCGTCATCGACCCTTGTTTCATCAAAGGTCGGGACATGGAACTTACAGTTTTTCAGCCTCAACAATACAGTAAAATGGTTCGATATCTAGTTTTTCACCGAATTGGATATATTCTGTCATTTTTAATCCGCATTCTTTTAAGAATGATGCAACTGCTGCTTTAGGATCATTTGACATATCTATTCCAAATATCCAAGGCTCTCCCATTCTTCCCATCATTATTGAAGATCTTTTAGCAATTTTTGAAATTTCACCTAATATGTATGCTTTGGAATAAAGGTCTTGAGCAATGATACTTCCATCTACACATAAATCAGCCATTTTCCTGAGTGTTTCTTTGACACTATCAGCTTCTAAATACAAAGAAACGCTCTGCCAAACGAACAACGTCTTTTTTGTTTTGTCAAAACCAGCTCCTAATAGTTTATCATCCCAAGATTCATTTGAATAATCAACTGCGATATAGGTGATCCAATCATGCTTTATACCTGCTTTTCTCAATGTTTCAACTTTAACATTTAGTGTTTTAACCTGATCGAGTTCAAAAACCTTTACATTTTTTCCTTTTGTAAAATGCAGAGCTATTAGATCAAAGCCAGCTCCAGGAAGAACAATCTGCTCCATTTCATCAACATATTTTTCCATTATTTTATCGAACATGAGCAACCGACGACCAACCATAGAAACTAAGGTCTCTTCACCTGGTTCGGGAACTTTTCCTAGCTTGGTGGTGAAACCAAATAGCCGCTGGGAAATGATAAGTGCTCCCATAGTCGACCACAAACCAAAATGTGATTCACATGGAAATTTTTTTGTAAATGCAACAGAAAGGGGGTCCGGTCTGGTGTTAAAATAATGCATGAACCACCTATATTGAAGCGCTCGACATGCTGTGAAGGAAATACCCAGTTTCTTGCTTTTTCCCAATCCCTTGTAAATTCCAACTATTATTCCAATAATAGCAAAGGGAATGAAGATTATTTGAATCGGTATATAAAGGACGATTTGAAAAAGCTGAATTAAGAAATGTAATATTTTGGAAGGCTGTTTTTTTATGTTTTTATCTGTCAAAAGATCCTCATACATAGCCCGATTACATATAGATTGGGACTATCCAAACTTTGCTCAAAATACACATAACATAGTTGGTGTTTGTCAAGTCAAGTAAATCTTGTTTAAAAAAATAGGCGAGGGAAATCAAAAACACATCGTGGGATCGATCCACAGGCCTACTTCTGGCGGACGGTTGCCGGTACAGAAGTGGATATCGTGGTGGAAGCCGGAGCAAAGCTTGTGCCCATTGAGGTAAAACTCTCGGCCACCCCGCGCCCGGCCATGGCTTCTGCCGTGAAGACATTCCAGAAGGATTTCGGAGATAAAGTGTTGGAAGGATATGTGGTACACCCCGGGGATATTACTCTTTCTCTATTATAATTGTGACTTTTGCGGCAATGCATACACTTCCGGTTGATCGATGAGCAAGTAAAAGTTGCCTAAACCACCTAAATAATCTTGGTCAACTCCATACAGGTAAGCTTTTGTTTCGCCTTGTTCGTGTAGTTGCCTGACTCGCGCTTTTGCTCTTGGAATAAGTTCTCTGAGGGGGCCGAACTGAATCGAATCTGTCGGACAGGTTTTGGCACATGCCGGAATCAATCCATTTTGCAGGCGGTCGCAGCACAGCGTGCATTTACGGGCGATTCTGATATCCGGATCGCCCTCGATGACTTTAAAAGGGCACGCACCCGCACACGCGAAATACCCTTTGCACAATTCTGGATCGATTATAACGGTATCAAACTCGGTGCGTATGATGGCATCCTCCGGGCACGCATCAATGCAGGGAGCTTGCGCACAGTGCTTGCAGGCATCGCTCATCATCAGCCACCGTGATTCACTGCGCTCTGCATTAAACTGTTCAATAAATTTGACATGACGCCAGTGGAAGCCGTCCAGATTTAACGTGTTGTCGTAACCGTAACCATACATGCGACTCACTCCGCCGCTCGTTGCTAACAGACGATTCCACTGTTTACAGGCAACCTCACAGGCTTTACAGCCAATACAAACAGTGGTGTCAGTGAAAAATCCCATACGCTCGGTCATCATGCTTTCTCCACATTGCAGACAAATGCTTTTGCTTCGTGAATACTTACGTTTGGATCGCCGATCATCGCAGTAAGCTGGTTGACGACATCACCGGCAACAACACCCTGCCAGCCCCAGTGCCACGGCATGCCGACCTGATGTACGCGTCGGCCGTTGATTAAAAACGGCCGCATGCGGCCGGTTATCAGAGCCCTGGCTTGAATCCCGCCCCGAGGCGTGGTGATGCGCACCCGTTGATTGTTGTATAGCTCTTTTTCTGCGGCAAGCTCGGGACTAATCTCAATAAACAGTTCGGGCATAAGCTCGGTGAGCCACGAATTCCAGCGGCTCATGGCGCCGGCAAGAAAATGCTCTGTCAGCCGATATGTTGTCATCACATAGGGAAAGCGCTCGTCGGCAACTTCTGCAAGTCGGTTATCCACATGCCGCCAATACTTTAAAACCGGATTGTTCTGTTGGTTATAGAGTAGATTTTCAACCGGAGACTCGACCGGTTCATAATGGGTCGGCAGCGGTCCGTCCACCAATCCATTTGGTGTAAAAAGCCATCCGATTCCATCAGGTTTCATGATAAAGGGCTGGCCGCCGGAAAGGCCTTCAAGTTCGATACCTTCAGGATCTGCCGGCGCATCGGGCCGTTTATGAATGGAGAAGTCCGGCGTATCGTAACCGGTCCATTTTTTGCCGTCCCACCAGATCCACTTTTTTCGCTCACTCCACGGTCGCCCCTCCAGGTCGGCCGAAGCGCGGTTGTAAATCACCCGTCGATTCGCCGGCCAGGCCCATCCCCAGTT
Source organism: Desulfobacterales bacterium (assembly GCA_050116835.1). Classification (GTDB taxonomy): domain Bacteria; phylum Desulfobacterota; class Desulfobacteria; order Desulfobacterales; family JAHEIW01; genus JAHEIW01. Next base: position 3,106 of record JASFNW010000101.1, on the reverse strand, counting down.
TAAATGCGCGCCAATCACCCCCGTCGCATCGGGCTCCCTGCGCTTGGCCAGATTGCGATCCGGTGAAGGGAAAACGCCGCTGTAAATCCAGGATGCGCATGTTGTCGATCCATCGTCCTTTAATTCCGCGAATCCTTTAAGGTGCTGACCAGGATAGTCGGTCTGAAATCCGTTTATTTCTTTGAGAACCTTTTCAACATCGGGCTCCCCGGGGATATTCTCGGGCACAACCGGGTCATAGTCCCAGACGAGATTCCGGATCCCACGATCGCGCGGCAGGGAACTGTGAGCGTATAACTTTTTCAAACGTAAGCCCAGCTGGTAAGTAAACCAGGCATCTGACCGGCAGTCGCCCGGCGGCTCGGCTGCTTTAAAGTGCCACTGCAGCATACGCTGGGTGTTTGTAAAGCTGCCTTCCAATTCGGCGACTTGCGCGGAGGGAAAGAAAAATACCTCAGTCTGGATCTCCTCTGGTTTGATGTTGTTGCTTTCGATCTCAGGCGCTTTATTCCAAAAAGATGCCGTTTCCGTGATGAAGTTGTCTTTTACCACCAGCCATTGGAGGTTTCGCAATCCCTGACGTTCCAGGCTTGCGTTTATCGAAGTCGCCGGATTCTGGCCGATGCAGAGCATGCCCTTAACGTGTCCCTCTGTCATTGCAAGAAACATGGGCATATGCGAATGATCCCCGCTGATCTTTGGATGCCAGCTGTAGCCGAAATCATCTTCCGGTGTGGCGGCCGCTCCGTACATGGACTTCAAATAAGATACCAGAAACTTAGGCATATTCGCCCAGTATCCGGTAGCGCTCGCCTCTGAGGCAAGATAAGCACGTAGAGAACTGTGGTTCTTGAGCGCCGATGGCGCCGGCATGTATCCATGGATACTGTGGTACAATGTCGGTATGTCACTGGACCCCTGGATGGAGGCATGACCGCGCAGTGCCAATATCCCGCCTCCGGGTCTCCCGATATTGCCGAGCAGAAGCTGAAGAAGCGCGCAGCAACCAATAATCTGGGGTCCATATGTGTGCTGTGTCCATCCAACAGCGTATGCCCATGACGTGGTGCGGTCGCGGCCCGAATTTTCCAATACAGTACGGGCAACTTGGAGGAATGTCTCTTTTGGGCATCCGGTAACTTTTTCCACCATTTCGGGTGTGTAACGGCTAAAATGCCGCCTGACTAGTTGGAAAACGGTGCGGGGATGCTGCAATTCTTCATCTTTGAGCACCGGTGGCATTTTCAGGGAACGGATCAATTCTTCCAGTGGCATACCCTCTGATGGCAATTTGCTTTTCAGATTTTTGCCCTGACGCGCATATTGCCAGGAAGTGCTGTTATAGCGGCTATTTGAACCGTTATATGGCCATTTGTTCTCAATGTCAGAATTCTGTGTGAATCCGGAAAAAATACCATCAAAATCTTCTGTATCATGGAAACCCTCGTTTATAATCGATGTTGCGTTGGTATAGTTCAGCAGGTATTGCTTGAAAAATGAATCAGCGTACCACCGTCGGTCATTTAAAACAAAGTTGATAATACCTCCGAGAAATGCGATGTCCGAACCGGCTCGAATCGAAGCATAAATATCAGCTTTGGCACTGGTGCGTGTAAATCGAGGATCAATGTGGATGATTTTGGCACCTTTTAGCTTTGCCTTTATCGCCCAGCGAAAAGCCACTGGATGACACTCGGCCATATTGGATCCCTGGATCACAATGCAATCAGAGTGCTCCAAATTGCGGGGATAAGTTGTTGCAGCGCCTCGACCCAGCCTCGCCCCCAGACCGGGGACGCTTGAGCTGTGTCAGATGCGTGCCTGGTTCTCAATGGCCACCACCCCCAAGCCTCTCATCAGCTTTTGCTGAAGGTGATTCCATTCGTTGTCCAGGGTTGCGCCTCCAAGAGCAAAGATGGCCGTTGTATGATTAACCTGTGTTCCGTCCTCCAAGTGTTCTACGAAGGTTTCATCGCGGGTCCTTTTAACGAGCTCAGCCACGCGATTCATCGCCCAATCAAGGCTTACCTCATCCCAGTTCTTGGCACCAGGCTTTCGATGAAGCACCCGGCTGGCGCGATTACGATTGTAGTGCAGCTGTAACGTTGCAGCACCTTTAGGGCACAAACAGCCCTCGCTGTGGGGGCTTTGAGGATCGCCTTCGATGTTAACGATTCGGCCATCGATCGTGTAAACAATGATGGCGCAACCTACTGAGCAGTAAGGACAAACACCGGGCGTTAGTTGAGCTTTATCCAGACGAAATTCTTTGGGTTTCATTGATAGGCCTGTCGGGTTGGAAATAGCCCACTTAATGTTAACGGAGCGAACAACATTCAGGAAGAAGATGGAAGAATCTCAGAGGATAAGAAAGTCGCAGTTGTTAAAAAGCACGTTAATCTTCTTCTTAAGAGCGGGCTCGAGACATCAGGTGCATAGTATTTGCCACATAGTGGTATGTCAAGAAGTTTTTAGGCACTGTTGAAAAAATGATATGTACCGAAGAATATTAAAATGTTTGTCATTCAGTAAACATTCGCTAAATCTTCGTAAATCCCCATGGTTGTAGTGTCCGCTTAGGGTCGACTCTCGTCGCTTCCACCAGTCTTCGTTCGAAACGCAGTGCAGAACGAAGACTGTCACGGCGTAGCCATTAGGCGAAGCCGGACTATTAGACAATAGTGAAAGCGTTTCGAACTACGCCTTGGCAAGCCTCTGCCACGGCGTAGCCGGGCTATCTATTTTTCATTCCAACATCACATCACTTCAGCTTACCTTGGCAAGCATGAATGTTCACCCGGTATTACGCTTTACATCCGGGTAATTTTGGGGGAAAAGGAAATTTGATTAATTTTCATTACGTCTACATCTTGGTCAGTGAGACTGATGAAACGCGCCATTACACTGGAACAACTGAAAATCTCGAATCAAGGCTTAAAGCCCACAATAACGGACAGGTCCCCCATACTTCAAAATATCTCCCCTGGAGAATCGAAACGGCTATCGCCTTTAGCTGTCCAAAGAAGGCTGCAAATTTCGAAAAATACCTCAAATCCCATTCCGGCCGCGCATTTGCCAAAAAGCGCCTGTAACTCACCCGGCTAAT
>JASFNW010000100.1:0-18903 GCA_050116835.1 Desulfobacterales bacterium | reverse complement strand
AGATTTATATGAATTAGCTGGCGTTCGTAGGTGATAATTTTCTCAAGCATGCCCGGGCGGGTTAGAACAGTAGTTATTTCTTTTAAACGCCTCGCTTGAATTTTTTTGTAAGCTCTTATTTTTAAAGATTGGTCCTTAGGATAAATAGACCATATGATAATTGGAAGCTGTATTAAATCGATCCATGGATTAGCGATTTGCTGAAATGATCTTATTTCAGTATTTCGCATCGCCCATCTAATACTGTTCTGCTCCTTTTGCTTTTGAACAGACATGGCTCACCTCTTTATCCTTGTTTATCTGTTTTGCGTCGAACAATCATTAATACAAACTAGTATCAAATGTTTCAGCGATTATTAATTTGGCCTTTCACATATTCCCTTTGGTTTTTAAACAAGAAAAGCTCCTAATTTCCTCACAGAAAATGGAGCTTTTGATGTTCCTGCCATGGCTAACTCGTGATTGGGGTTAGTGCATTATGGAATTAAATTTTAAATATCAATAAACTGTGAATACTGTCAAGAGGTTGGATTAGGCTGACCTAGGCCGGCAGCTCACAGACCCCCAAGAATTTACGAATGTTTTCCAGACTATTAAGGGTGAAGGTGATGCGGCTGTTGAATGGCAGGTGAAATTAAACAACTTTTAATTCTGAACCTACAACCGTTGAGCCTTTCATTTATATGTCGTTTTTCGATCTGGAATGTCGTTTTGAAGCCCCTATGTGTCGTTTTCCGGCTTAATAAGGAGGGGGAAGATCTGTTTCCTTTCATCTAAACGACAGATCGAGAATAATCTCTGAAACTCGTTCCTGGAAGAGAGGGGTACCCAGCATCGCTTTCAATCCCGACTCCGGGTTGAGAATAGTCCCTTAAATTTGTACCTGGTAAAGTTGGGTATATTGTCCCCTTATCTGATTGAGCAGATAGAATAGTGACAATCCGGGCAACTAAATTGGGAAAGCTTGCCAGAACAAAAGAAGCGAAAGTCTACATTAATGAAGGGCTCCAGATAAAGCTTGAATATGCAAAACACCCCAAGGAATACATCAAGTCCTATTTGTCATTGAAAAACACGTGGAAATGATCTGGGATGGTTTATGTAAGGCTGGGATGAGGAAATTGGAGTAAAATGCTTGGTTCCAACCAACCGGATGTTTCAAATTTGAGGATATGAAACATACAGAGAAATCAACCTGTATCGTTAATTTTGGTCAATGTAGGTACCATCGGTGCACCACAAGTGCCCGAGGTATGCGATTGTATAAATCATCAGCTAATAAAACAAAATTCGGCCTGCCTTAAAGTGTAACATCCGTGCCTCAGCCTGAAATGAATGGGCGCTGCATATTTCATAAAAAAATGTTTACGGATTATGTCTTTTACTGCGCGCAAGCAGCCATCTTATTTTGGGATTGCGCATACTGCGGTAAAATGGAGGAGTATGATTCAGTTTGGCTCGGATTCTTTGAGTCAGGATCAAGGCTTGAGTCTCGGCTTGCGGTACTGTCATATGGTGAAGCGAAAATAGATACCCGATAAGATCGCCCAGCCCAGGATCAGCAGCGTTAAAACCGCCAAACCGCCGGCCAGCATTTTGTGCACGATATTTTCCTTTTTGCGCTCCTGATAACCGAACACAAAACCCAGGCCGATGCCGGCCGCAATCCCGCCGCCGTGCGCCCAGTTGTTTATCACCGGAAGCAGGATACCAAATATAAACAACAACACCACCCAGATGCCGATTTGTTTATAAAGTGTCCGTCCGTAAACACCACCGCGGCTTTTGCCGTAGTACATCAGAGCGCCGGCCAGGCTGCAAACCGATGCAGAGGCACCGATGGTCCAGGGAACAGACGCCAGATAGGATACGAAAAAGCCGATCATCCCGCCCAGGGCATAGATGATAAACATCCGATAAACGCCGTATTCACGGGCAACCAGCAACCCCAACTGCCGGAAAGCCGCCATATTGAAAAAAATGTGTAAAATTCCGCCGTGCAGATAGTTGGCGGAAATCAATGACCAGTAACGATGGTAGGCATCAATCGGAACGGTTCCGGTTGCGCCCAGCAATTCGAGGATCGGCCCGGAAGGCGATAAAAACGTCAACGGGTTCATTGCCAGTCCAAAACTCCTGGGGTTCAATAGCAGAGAAATTACAAAAATGCCGACATTAACACCAATAATCCATTTTATCAGCAGGTGGGGATCACTAAAACCGCGGGTCCAGATATTATTCTTGTACCAGGCCGCCGGATGAGCCGTACCGCAATGCGGACAGCGCCTCTCAGACGTGCTGATAAGTTTCTTGCAGTTGGGGCAAAGCAGAGATTGTCGTTTTTGAGGGGCCATATTGTTAAAGGTGTAACCTATATTTCGAACTGTTATAGGAATGGCGCCTATATCAAATCTTGGCAATAAATTTTAAAAGGAGTGATGGAGTATTGGAGTGCTGGAGAATTGGTTAAATGAGAATGACAAAAGTTTGAAGTACCAATATCATACCCTGATACAATACTCCAACACTCCATTACTCCGCTGCTCCATTGCCGCGTTCGCCGGGGAATACATTTATAGCTCTCTTTTATTAACCTGTAAATTGCTGGTATATCCTACTTGGATACCCAGGCTAACGTATCCGGAATCACCGGCCCGCCAACATCTTCGGAAAGATTTTTTAAAGACTGCTGTAATTCAGCCATTTTGCTGTCAAGGATTTGTCGGTTGGGGGACCAGTCGGCCGGACAGGCGGTTCGCAGCTGTTCAACTTCGGCATCGATTTGATCCACAATGGCATGCAGCCCCCGGATCGATGAGAAAACGGTTTCCTTTTCCGGCAGACCATCAACAACCCGGATGACATCGTAAAGTTTGGCTTTCCAGCCCGTCAGGTGTTCCTCCAGCGTATCACAATAAGCAGTAGCGTCCATTGAACCCTCCTCATGTTAATATCGTGTCAGGCCGATGGTTATATACCAGGCCTGGGCAACATTTTTTTCAGTCATCAATGATCACTCTAACAATAAGACCTCAACTTATCAGGTCAAGCTCAGACCCGGATAGCGACAACCCCGTTGTGATCCTGTATTCCATGTTAATTTTTTTAACCTTGTGCCATCTTCCTTAAATTGAGGTCATATCGGGTATCACAGTGTGATATAGCTTTCCAATTGACACACCGCCACCTTTTTTTTATGATGGGCCCGATCCAAGTATTGTCTGTGAAGTCCCATCCCATATCTGCAACCATTGCCGGGAACAGACACGTTTCTCAGCCGACAGTTCTTTCTTGACTGACCATATCGACAACTGAGCACCTTATAGCGCTGTGATGATTTGAGGATTGCGTGAAGCATAAATTACAAACCAAAGCGGCTCCAAAACAAACTCTTCTGAGCCTGATCATTCTGGGTGTCCTGGCAATTATTGCCGGCGGCGTTTTTACCGCCCAGTTCAGCTATTTTCCGGCGGTTCAACAGCTGGCGTCAGAATTGCCGGCCGGTGATAAAATGGAACCGACCCTTGCGCTTGCTGCCGAGCCTGCATTGATCACGCCGCCGGCCGGGCAGATACCCATAACGCCGATGGAAGCTTTTGACGCCGCCACGCTCTCAGATAAAATCAACGGCAAAGCCGAGCTGTATCTGTCAGCAGGTTTCAAACGTCTTCACAGCCAGCGGCTGAAAACTGAAAAGACCGGGGATGTGTGGATGGAAGTTTTCGTTTATGACATGCAGACACCGCAAAACGCATTTTCGGTTTTCAGCGCGCAGCGCAGAGAGGACGCCCAAACACTGGACCTGGGCCAATATGGCTATCAAACCGCGAATGCCATATTTTTTGTCCACGGTCCCTTTTATGTGGAGATTATCGCTTCAGATCCTTCTGAAGCCATCCGGCAGTCGATGCGCACCTTTGCCGAAACATTCATTGCGAGCCATGCGGTCCAGACGCAAACCATTCAGGAGAAGGCGCTTTTTCCCGAAACAGGGTTGATTGAAGACAGCATTTCATTGGTATCTGCCGATGCTTTCGGCTACGAGCGCTTTAATCGGATATTCACAGCAACCTATCAACTGGAAGACACCCAGTTGATGGCCTATTTTTCACGCCGCGAGTCACCCGGTGAAGCACAGGAATTGGACGGCGGTTACGCCGATTTTCTGATGGCATTTGGCGGTTCGGCAGCAGAATCGGATCTGGCAATCCCGTCGGCCAAAGTAATCTATATTCTGGATACTTATGAGATCGTATTTTCACACGGTCCCTATCTGGCCGGAGTGCGCGAGGCCGCTGCCCAGCAGCCGGCACAGGATTTAGCCCTGCAATTGTACAATCGCATCAAAGAAGCCACCCGCGAATCAGATGTTCGGAATTAAGATGGCAAATTGCGTTCATTGCTCGGCACTGAAAAAAATTCTTACCACGAAAGCACGAAAAAAAAAAATTCTAAGATAAGAATATATAATTCCGTGTTTTTTAAATTTCGTGTTTTCGTGATTGTTATTAAAATTTTAGCTGGAAAGCATTACTTTCTGATGACGCTTATAATATAGAGGTTGAGACTTGAGCAATCATCACATCAACCGGCGCCAGTTTATGGTGCGCTCGGCCAAAGCCGGGGCATCCATTATCGCTGCCTGTTCGATCAGTTACTGGTTTTATGACAGCGCCGGCCCCGGGCGGCAGACAACAGAGGCGGAAGCGCTTCAGATACCGGATTTTTCAATGCCGGAGCTCGGCGAGCGGATGAGTATCGTGCGCGGTGACAACCGCCTGAAAACCCTGGAGCTGGCTTTAAAAAGCGTCGGCGGTCTGGAGGCGTTTATCAAAAAGGGAGATCGGGTTCTGCTCAAGGTGAATGCCGCCTTCGCATCAGCGCCCATGCTTTCAGCAACCAGCCATCCGGATATAGTTGCGGCGCTGACCCGCTTGTGTTTGAAGGCCGGTGCCGCATCGGTCGTGGTCGCTGACAACCCGATCAACGATCCGGCCAGCTGTTTCCGATTAACCGGCATCGAGCAGGCCGCGCGTTCGGCCGGGGCAACTGTCGTGTTGCCGCAAAATGAATTTTTTAAACTGTTTAGCCTGCCGCAAGGGCAGCTGATTCGCAACTGGCCGGTATTTTTCGATCCGTTGAGCCGCGTCGACAAAATTATCGGAACCGCACCGGTCAAGGACCATCATCGCAGCGGGGCATCCATGATCATGAAAAACTGGTACGGGTTGCTGGGCGGACGGCGCAACATATTCCACCAGGACATTCACACGATTATTCAAGAGCTGGCCATGATGATAAAGCCGACCCTGGTGGTTCTGGACGGCACCACCACGATGATGCACAACGGCCCGACGGGTGGCTCGCTTTCGGATTTAAAGCATACCCATACCATGATTGTCAGCACGGATCAGGTAGCCGCCGACGCCTATGGCGCCGGTTTGCTGGATAAAACTGTTGCCGATCTGGCTTTCATTAAAAAGGCAGACGCAGCCGGACTGGGCACCGCTGATTTCAGGTCATTGAATCCGGTGATGGAATCTCTATAATATAGGTTCAGAATTCTGCGTTCCGGGTTCTGGATTGCAAAAGGCCTAATCGATAGTTGCCTTAGTTTCATTAGCTTTATCGGTCTTATTGGTTTTGTTGGTTTTGTTGGTTGGATCATATCCAATCGAACGAATCGAACCAATTAAACCAATCAAACAAATTAAACAAAAATGATTTAACCGCCCTGATATCTGAAACCTCGGGCCTCTGATTGCAGCCACGATGAACATTATAACCACCCGTAGAATTAGCCAGGTATTTTTTCTGATTCTGTTTCTGTGGTTATGCCTGGCCGCCACACTGGGCGAACGCTGGTTCCAGCTGCGCGGATGGCCGGTTAACTGGATCATCCAGTTAGACCCGCTGGTGGGTCTGGGCACCCTGCTGACGACCCGCACGCTTTATGCCGGTCTGGTGTGGGGTCTGGCTACGATCGTGCTGACGATTCTGCTGGGCCGCTTTTTCTGCGGCTGGTTGTGCCCGTTTGGAACGATCCACCAATTTGTCGGATATCTGTCCCGGCGCAAACGCACCATTAAGGCCAAAATGGTGCTCAATCGCTACCATCCGGCACAGTCGCTAAAATACTGGATTTTGGTTTTTCTGCTGATGATGGCTGCCACCTCACTGGCTGCTGATGCAGTGCGTTTGCCGCGCACAACCCCGGCCGGTTTTGCGATAGTGCTGATTCTGGGTCTAATGGTGCTAATTGTCTTGGCGGTCCGCCAGGCAAAACTAAAGGCCCCGAAAATCATCCTGGCCATTTTTATCATTGGCGGCAGCTGGGTATTGGCCAGCTTATTATTTCACGGTGAATGGCGCCCGGTGGCATCTCTTCAAATCGGGTTGCTGGACCCCATCCCGCTGGTCTACCGCTCGATTAATCTCATACTCCTGCCGCTAATCGACCACACAATTCTGGTGGCCTCGAGCGCCTCAAGACTTTACGCCGGCACGTGGCTGATTGCATCCATATTTGTAGCAGCCATCCTGTTGAATTTAATCCGACCGCGTTTTTATTGCCGTTTCGTATGTCCTCTGGGGGCGTTATTCGGCGTGCTGGGTCGTTTTGCCATCTGGCGCATCGGCAAATCCAAAGAAGAATGCACCGACTGTCACCTGTGTGAAAAAAACTGCGAGGGCGCCTGTCAGCCGACCGGTCGAATTCGGACCGCAGAATGTGTGCTCTGCCTAAATTGTATCGACGACTGCCACCATGGCCTGATGGGCTATTATACCGCACCATCGGCCGGTGGCGAGATAAATTCTCCGGATCTGTCCCGGCGGGAATTTTTAACGGCAACTGTTTCCGGTGCCGCTGCCATACCGTTGTTAAGAATCGCCGGCAACCCGGGGCCCAACTGGAATGCCCGCCTGGTGCGCCCACCGGGCAGTCTGCCTGAAGACCAGTTCCTATCCCGCTGTATAAAGTGCGGTCAATGTATGCGCATCTGCCCGACCAATGTGATCCATCCGGCCGGACTGACGGCCGGCCTGGAAGGTCTGTGGACACCGGTGCTCAATTTTAGAATCGGCACCAGCGGCTGTCAGCATAATTGCGTTGCCTGCGGCAATCTTTGTCCGACCGCTGCGATTCGGCCGGTCAGCCTTGCGGAACGTCAGGGGCGCGATCGATATGCCCAACACGGTCCCATTAAAATCGGCACCGCCTTTATCGATCGGGGTCGTTGTTTGCCTTGGGCGATGGATCGACCCTGCATCGTCTGCCAGGAAAATTGCCCGGTCAGTCCCAAGGCCATCTTCACACGGCAGTTTTACAATGATGTTCGCCTTCAGCAACCACTGATTGTGAGATCTGCTGATGCGACCCGGATAGAATTTCAAACCGAGGCCCTGGTGGCCAATCAGCATGCCACTGGGGATTATTTTTGCGTGGTACCGGGGAGTCCGGAACGCCAAAGACGACAAATCATCGCCAACACAAACAGCAGTCTGACGGTAGACGGTAACTTTCCGTTTGAACCGCCGCCGCGGGTCCAAAGTACGGTAACCATTCAAATACGGCTGCAACAGCCCTATGTCGATCCGAAGCTATGCATCGGTTGCGGCGTATGCGAGCATGAATGCCCGGTGCGCGGTAAACGCGCCATTCGCGTTACCGCAGAAAACGAGTCGCGGGCCCGCGAGCATGCCTTGCTGATTGAAGGTTGATATCCTTGCGCGTGCATATTTGCAATCGATCTTTATGGTGACCGGCATTTTTCAACCCTGATCGACCGGAAAACAGGATTTAGGATGGACAAGAATTCAAACTGGACCCGCAGATATTTTTTAAAAGCCGCCTGGACGGGTGGAGCGGCATCCATGTTGACGCTTAAGCATAAACCGGCATTGGCGGTCGGCGAGGCTGTCACCGTCCCGACCCGTCCATTTGGCAAAACCGGCGTCGCGGTTCCGATACTGGGATTTGGCACCAGTTTGCATGTTGCCTTCGGCCAGTTGCTGCTCAAACAGGCGGTCAAATGGGGTGTCACCTACTGGGATACGGCCCACACGTACATGGGCGGCAATAGCGAAGAAGCGATCGGTAAATATTTCGAAAAATACCCTGCAGACCGCAAAAAGGTGTTTCTGGTGACCAAGTCCCATGCGTGGAATGCCGATGGCCGCACCCGTGATTTGCACGAATCACTTGAGCGCATGCAAACCGACTATGTCGATCTGTACTTTGCCCATGGTGTCGGAGATGGTGCTGAATTGGATGCGCAAATGCAACGCTGGGCGCAGAAAGCCAAAGCCGAAGGCAACATCCGCTATTTCGGCTTCAGTACCCATCGAAACGTGGAACAATGTATGCTAACGGCTGCCGGCCTCGGCTGGATCGATGGTATCATGATGCGCTACAATTTTCGCTTGATGCAGAGCGATCAGATGAAACGCGCCGTGGCAGCCTGTGCCAGAGCCGGCATTGGCTTAACCGCCATGAAAACTCAGGGTGGCGGTCAGGTCAAGACCGACACCGCAACCGAGCTCAAGCTGGCGGGGCTTTTTCTAAAAAAAGGCTTCACCGATGCCCAGGCAAAACTCAAGGCGGTCTGGCAAAACCCGCTGATAGCCAGCATATGTTCGGAAATGCCCAATATGAGCCAATTGATGTCCAATGTCGCTGCGGCGGTGGACAAAATTAGCCTGTCGGCCCGGGACATGCAACTGCTGAAGGAATACGCCCGGGAAACGCGCTCGGATTATTGTGCCGGCTGCGCGGACATTTGCGAATCTGCCACCCCCACCCGTGTTCCCATTGCAGATGTAATGCGGTACCTGATGTATGCGCGCAGCTATGGCAATCATCGCAGAGCCGGCACTTTGATTAAAAAAATTCCTGCAAAAATTCGCGCGCAGATGCTGAGTCTGGATTATGGGCTGGCGGAACAAAGATGTCCCCGTAAAATAGCAATTGGCAACCTGGTAAAGACGGCAATAAAAGAATTATCTTAACGCACACAATCGTAGAAGGAGAATAAAGCAGATGCCAAAATATAAGACGCATTGGTCCCGCAGACACTTTTTAAAAACAACCGGGGCGGCCGGCCTTGGATCCGTGATGACCCCCATGATCTCCTTGGCCCGTGCCGCCGACGGACCGTCGGTGGTTCCCACCCGGTCGTTCGGAAAGACAGGCGTCAATGTATCGATTCTATCTTTGGGGGGAATGTTTGACATTGCGTCCAATCAGCTTTTAATGAAACAGGCGATGAATTGGGGCGTCACCTACTGGGATACGGCCGATTGCTATCAAAGGGGCAGTGAAAAAGGCATTGGCAAGTTTCTCAGCCGCCAGCCGGATGTCCGCGAAAAGCTTTTTATCGTGAGCAAATCCGATGCCCGGGACCCGGATGGGATGACCCGACTTTTAGATCGATCCCTGGATCGCATGAAAACGGACTATGTCGATCTTTATTTTGTGCATGGCATCTATCGTATTGATGAATTGGATGAGCGCACAAAAGTCTGGGCTGAAAAAGCCAAAGCCGCCGGCAAAATCCGTTTCTTTGGTTTCAGCACCCACAGTAACATGGAAGAATGTCTGCTGGAAGCCTCCCGGCTGGGATGGGTTGACGGCATTATGATGACTTACAATTACCGGCTGATGCATTCAGATGACATGCGGCGCGCTGTCGATGCCTGTGTTGAAGCCGGCATTGGCCTGACGGCCATGAAAACGCAGGGCGGCGGTCAGATCAGAACGGATTCGGAAACCGAGCTTGAATTGGCCGGACGATTTCTGCAAAAAGGATTCACCGACGCCCAGGCCAAATTGAAAGCCGTGTGGCATAATCCACAAATAGCCAGCATTTGTTCGCAAATGCCGAATATGTCGCTCCTGATGTCAAATGTCGCTGCCGCCTTGGATAAAACCCAACTGTCCGCCCGGGACAATGCGTTGTTGCAGCGCTATGCACAAGAGACACGCTCTGCTTACTGTACCGGGTGCACCGCGATTTGCGAATCCTGCGTGGAGGGAGAAGCCCCCATCGGTGATGTGATGCGTTATTTGATGTACGCCAACAGTTACGGAGACGATGCATTGGCCGCGGAGGGATTTAGAACAATTCCCCAAAAAATCCGAATGCGCCTGTTGCGCCTGGATTATTCAATGGCGGAGCGCAAATGTCCCCAGGGGTTGCCGATTGCAAGTCTGATACAGGAAGCCATAAAGAAGTTGGCCACTTAAAACTCCTTAGGTGCTTCATTATGCAAGTTTTTGACTAAAAAATACTTTCTTTTTTTTTAGGCTTTTAAAGCGTTCTTAAATTCGAAATCCGAATTTCGCCTGGTTTTATAAAATGGGTCGAAACAAACACAAATATCAATGGTGATGTTCCGACTTTCAGCGCTGATAAGTGTGCTGCATCGCCTTGGCTTCCGCCAATATTTCATCGCGCAACGTTGACGGGGAGAGCACCTCAGCCTTGCCGCCCCAGCTTAATAGCCAGTATTTGATCTCATCGGTGCCGGCTACACGGGCCTCAAAAATAACGGATCCATCATTTTGGGGTTTAATTTTCTGGGTTGAATGCCAGGTTTTTTCCTTGATGTACCCGGCAATTTCAGGCGCAAACCGGACTCTAACGGGCTGAGGCTTGCCATGGAACACGCCGAAACTGGGCTGCATAAAATCCTCTACCCTAAAATCATCAGGTATCTCAAATGCTTCATCTGTCAACCGTAATGATTTGATCCGATCCAGCGCAAAAATTCGGATATCTTCCCGTAGTCCACAATGGCCTACCAGATAGAACGCCCCGTCAAACAACCAGATTTTGTAAGGCGCTACCTTGCGCCGCGTCCGTTTTTTGCGACTCATCGTGTAATAGTCAATTTCAACCATCTGACGATCAACCAGCGCCTGGCTGATGCGGTCGATGACATCCCGCAACTGATCATAGCGTTTATACGGTTTCGAGCCCACCTCTAGACTTTGTTCAATTTTTTCAAGGTATTGAATGGTCTCGGCCGGTAGCGTCGCTTTGATCTTTTGAAAAAAGGACTCCAGGGATTCATAAAAAACCGTATCTTTTAGGACCCGCATCAATCCCCGGCTGAAATACAGCGCCATGACCTCAGTCAGGTCCAGCGGAATCGGAGCATTCTGCCGGGCACTATCTAGAATCGACCACAGGTTTTTCCCATCCACCCGGTCGGTAAAAATCGGAAAACCGGCCAGCTGCAAGGCTTCAAGATCCCGATATACCGTCCGCCAGTGGTATTCAAGTTCCCGGGCCAGATCAGCAGCGGATTTTCCTCGGCGTGAGGCGATTAAACTTTGCAAAATTCGCCACTGTCTGGCCAGTTGATCTCCCCGTGCCATTCATATCCTTCCATTGCGTGAATCGTTAACAAAATGATTGCCTGTCTCAAAAAGGGCTTTGAAAAAAATATGTGAACACCCGAACGTTTTTTTAACACTTTCTATAAACCTGCTTTTAACCAAATGGTCAAGCGTCTGAAAAAAATATTATTTTGCCTGCGCTTTGTCCGTATCTGACAAATCCCTGTGTTACCGTTGTCATCAAAATGAAAACTATTTTCGGAAAAAGGCAATCAAACCACCAAAGGGGGATCAAAAAATGACGAAACACAATTTTAGTCTGGAATATGACGAGTGTTACGAGTACCACGGCAATACAACCATCGAGCTTACGCGCAGACAGGGTGAAATTACGGTATGGCGCGATTGGATCACCTTCGATACGGTCCAAGAGGCTGCGGAATACTTTAATGAGCACTGCTGCACATACGAATGATCAGAGGTCAGAGGTCAGGAGACAGAGAAGAAGCGGGGCTTGTGATCAGCAAGAGGCGAATTTTTATCTGTATTCTGCCACCTGTCCTCTGTCTTCTGCTCTCAGACACCTGAAACCACGGTCACTATTAGTTACATGAGATTAATGCTGTGAGAAAACGGGAGGGTTGCAATGCACAATGCGGCGCATATGGTCGGAATGGGCTGTTTTGCCAAAAGCCAGACCCTGCAGCAGCAGTTTCGAAAAGTACTCGAGAATTTTACCTGGCTTAAATATGAAGATTTGTACCCGGCGGCAGAACGGATGTTTTACAGTGAAAATTCGAGGCGGTTTTTTGGAGCGGTGATCCGGTCAGGGACAGAAAAGCCCGATCAGATCGACCGGGCCTTAAAATTGTTTTCAGTTGCCACTCAAATTAGTGGTTTTTATCTTGGCATGGACGACCGTTCCTTGCGCTTAATTGTGTTTTTCCAAGATACGAATTGTCGATCAGCAAATTTGACCATTCGACTCGAAAAGTTCAGTCGGCTTAAAAAAAACCGCCTGCATTGATGTTCGTCCCCCGGCAGCTGGCTGGTATAATACCGGCGAAGCGCTTTATTCCTCTTTCGGGTGGCATCCCATACAGCTGGTGGGTCCCGGATTGGGTAACGGACCGTCTATCTTTTTGCCGGACATTTCAATTTTTCTGTTTTTAAGCCGCATCAGCTTGTGACATCCGATACAAGATTCATGATAGGCCTTTTTAAAATAGCGGATCTCTTCAGCTCTTGGAGGCGTTCCCTTTCCGGGTTCTGTGGCCGCCTCGATTACATCATGACAGCCGGACGTCATACACCCGTTTATCGGATCGGTGCTCTCCCATTTATGATGACAGGTCTGACATTCGAAACCAAAATGTCGGGAATGCGGGAAGTCCACCGAAGCCCTTTTCTGCTCCACTCCATCAGGAGCACTGAGAACGATGGTCCCCATGGGAACACACATGTCTTCAGGATCTTTTTCACCGGATACAACCATCACCGAGCCAAAAACGACCGCTGTCACGATACACAACAATAAAATAACCACCTTCTGCATTTTGGACTCCATTTTCGATTGGAATACAGGCGTTTATTCAAATACAAGCGGGGGCAGAAATGATTTGCCCGTAACATTATATGAACGTCGTCAAATTAAGGTGAAATTAATGCGCTATAAATTAAAAAATTTCAACCCTTAATTTCAATTTTTATCGAAAGCAGGAAATATTTGACAATTGGTGGCCAAATACGGTATAAACTAATTAGAATTATTACAAATTTTAACTTAAGCGAATTTAGGGGCATTGGGGCAAAGTGGTATGGTGATTGGCGCATACATTGGAACGGTGCACGTGTATGCGCTTTTTTGCATGCAGTCCTCAATGCAAGCAGGATACGAATTTTGTGAGGTGTAACTTGGAGGCTTGATGGCAAAGTCCACTCGGAATGAATTGATTCAGCGCAAGCCGGCACGGGAAAAGCGGCCCGCGTCCGGGGGCATCGATTCATCTGACCATCAAATGAGCAAAGCGTTTCAAATCATCACCGAGCAATCCCCCAACATGATTTTCATTAACAAAGGGGGACGTGTCGTGTATGCCAATCGCCGGTGCACGCAGATGATGGGCTATAGCATGACGGATTTATGTGCCCCGGATTTTGATTTCATGAGGCTGATTGCTCCGGAGTCTGTCGATCTGGTGCGATCCAATTTTGAAAAACACGGGCAAGGTCAGGAAGTTACACCTTATGAATATTATCTGATTACCAAAAAGGGCAATAAAATTGCAGCCATTATCACCACCAAGCTGATCCGATATCAAGGCGAAGCGGCCATTCTGGGCATTGTCACCGACATCAGCGAGCGCAAGCGCGCCGAAGAAGAACTGCAATATCGACTCAAATTTCAGAATCTGATCACCAGGGTTTCCAGCCAATTTGTTAACCTGCACCCGGCGCAAATTGATGATGAAATCGATCATACCCTGCGGCATATCGGCGAATTTGCCGAGGCGGATCGCAGTTATGTGTTTCAGTTCTCCAATGATCAAAAATCCATATCCTGCACGCATGAATGGTGCGCCGATCAAATTGAGCCGACCATTGAGCGCATTCAGGATACGCCGGTGGATGTCTTTCAATGGTCGATGACCCGGTTTTTGAACGGAAACATGTTGACCATTCCGCGTGTTGCTGATCTTCCTCCAGAAGCCGACTCATTAAAAACGGAGCTTGTGCAACAGGGGATTCAGTCGGTGTTGGCCGTCCCGATGATAATTGGCGGCAAAGTGATTGGATTTATCGGATTGGACTCGGTCCGTGAAGAAAAAATGTGGGTCGAAGACACCAGTTCTCTGCTAAAAATTATTGGCCATGTATTTGCCAATGCGTTGGAAAACAAAAGCACCCGCCAGGCGCTGCAGGAAAGCGAAGAGCGCCTCAGGACGGTTTTTGAGACATTTCCGGATCCCGTTACCATTATACAGGCTGAAGATGGACGCTGCATTGACGTCAACAGCGCTTTTTCGCGGGTGACGGGCTGGTCGGCGACAGAGGTGATCGGAAAAACTGCTGCCGAACTGGATGTATGGGAAGATCCCGAAGTGCGTCAAAAACTCGTCGACGGTGTTGCTGAAAAAGGCAAGATTGAGAATTTAGAAGCCAGTTTCCGTCTGAAAGACGGCCGAACGATAACGGCCCTGATGTCGGCAGTGTTGATCCGGCTCCATGACCGACCGCACATTTTGACCATCACCCGGGACATCAGTGAATTGAAATCTGCGCAGGATGAACGCGAGCAACTGAAAACCCAGCTGATTCAGGCCCAAAAAATGGAAGCCATCGGCACCCTGGCCGGCGGCATTGCCCACGATTTTAACAACATTCTGGGAGCCATCATCGGCTATGCGGAAATGGCCCTTTACGACACCCGACAGGATTCAATGGAGCATTACAACATCGAGCAGGTGCTCAAGGCGGGTCATCGGGCCAAGAACCTGGTCAAACAGATCCTGGCATTCAGCCGCAAAAGTGAACAAAACAAACAAATCGTTTCATTGACGCCGATTATTAAAGAAGCCTTGGATCTGCTCAGGGCCTCGTTGCCGACCACCATCGAAATCAGGCAACATATCGAACCCAACCTGGATGCGATTTACGCGGATCCCACCCAAATCCATCAGGTCATGATGAATCTGTGCACCAATGCCGGCCACGCAATGGCCGACACGGCCGGCATTTTAACCGTCAGCCTGCAAAACGTTGACCTGACAGCCAAAGCGACTGCCGGATATCCGGACCTGAGCGCCGGGCCCTATGTAAAGCTCAGCATCAGCGACACCGGCCATGGGATGGATGCGCCCACCATGGAACGCATATTTGATCCCTATTTCACCACCAAGGCCCAGGACAGGGGAACGGGTATGGGATTGGCCGTCGTTCACGGCATCGTCAAGGGGCATGGGGGGAGTATTCAGGTGGACAGCACGCCCGGCCAGGGCAGCCGTTTTGATATCCTTTTTCCGATCATGGAAAAACAGACGGTGACGGAAACCGAAGAATTAAAAGCGCTGCCAACCGGCAGTGAATGCATTCTGCTGATCGATGATGAAGACAGCCTTATCGACCTGGGTAAAAACATGCTCATAAAACTGGGCTATCGCGTAGAGACCTGGACCCGGCCGGTTGAAGCCCTTGAAAATTTTCGGGCGGATCCGCACAAGTATGACCTGGTCATTTCAGACATGACGATGCCCAACATGACCGGGGATATCCTGGCCACCGAGATGCGTCAAATCCGCGCCGATATCCCCATCATTATCTGTACCGGTTATAGCGAAAGAATAAATGAACAGCGGGCCGGGGAACTGGGGCTCCAGGGGTTGATTATGAAGCCGTTTACCATCCGAAGACTGGCCAAAACCGTTCGCGAAGCAATCGATGGAAAAGATTGATTTTCAATCAACCTTTTTGTTAATGGGTAGGGAAATCGTAATGGTACATCCCGCCCCGGAATTATTCTCGGCACTGACACGCCCCCCCATCAGACGGATAAACTTTTTCACCAGCGCCAGGCCGATACCGGTGCCACGCGTTGTCTGGGTAAGTGAGTTGTCTGCCCGATAAAAATCGTCAAAAATTTTTTTCAGCGCCCGCCGCGGAATCCCGGGTCCAAAATCGGAAACGGCAATTTTCACCCATTGGCCTTCAGCATAAGTCCGAATCGTAATTTCTTTGTGCGCCGCCGACTGTCCAAATTTGATGCTGTTTTCAATCAGATTGATCAACACCTGGACCATGGCATCCCGATCATAATGAAACGGGCGGATGGCTTCCCGTATAAATTTCAGGGTGTAGCCTTCCTGTTTGAGCTTAGCCTGCATCACCGTTTCAACCTCGGCAACTACCTCCTCAAAGGTTCCCGATCTAAGATCGACAGACCGCTGCTTTTTCTCCAGTTTGGCCAGATCGAGCACATTATTAATCAAACGGGCTAAACGCGAACCCTCAGAATCGATAATTTGAAAATATTCCTGCTCACGCTCGGTATCCCTGGCAATGCCCTGTGCCAGCATCTCGATATACATGCGGATGTTGGTCAGTGGCGTCTTTAATTCGTGGGTGACCGATGATACGAACTGGGAACGGCGCTCGGAAAGCTCTACAAGGGCCCGAGCGCTTTTATAGATCGCAAATAATCCGATTAAGAATATGGCCGCCAGCACGCCCATCATAATCGTCAGCGTCTGGCGTCCGGCCGAGCGTGGAATCTCATCGCAGCTTAACGTGGCGCTAAGAAACGCAAAAGGCGACGGAAATACGCGCTGCAGAATAAATGTCGGGTCCTGGCTGGATACGCCCGCCTCCGCCAGCTGGATTTGTCGCCCCTGATCCATGACTTGCAGGCGCAAGTTGGTAAAATTGGCCATCGGTTGATTGTTATAATAATTTTGCACCAGGTGATTTAAAAACGCTTGGACTTTCAGGATGAATCCCTGTCGGTAAATTTTTTGGTTGATCATGATGCGGCGAAAAACAAAAATTTGATCGTTACCGATGAGAACCGATTGCAGCGGGGCGACTTCGACCTGAAAACTTTCAGCTTCCTGAGGCGCCGTCATCGCTCTGCCAACCGCATCAGGCTCCCTGGCAGCCGACTCGGATTGCAGTTTGTCAACGGATTTGCCGGCAAAGCCGTGTTCGGCCATTGGCGCCCGGGCCGCCGGGCGACGGCTATGACGCTGTTTTGATGCCGCTCGGGACGGGGATTCCAGACTCCGGGTGCTTTCGCCGGCTTCCTGCGGCGCAACGTTTTTTGCCTGAGCGATGGTAATTTCTTCAAACCGTTTTTCTTTTTGACCCAGAGCAGCCTTGGGCTTTTGGGAACGCGTTAAATCCAGGTATTTTTCAGCAAAGACATCCCTTTCCTGTTGCTCGTCCGCCAATGCTTCTGGTTGCGGCGCAGCGGCCACTGTATCGGTGCCTGATGTTCGAATGCGATTAAATTTACGGTTGGCACGTTCCAGCTGAACGACGGTCTCTAGCTGATCAGCATCAGCCGGTTGGTCAGTTGGGACCAGTGGTGTTTGAAAGGAGCCATCCGGATTGTTCTGAAAGTATCCGAGAATATAGTTTTCCGCCGGCAAACGGGAAAGCGGTGAGCGCTTGGCATCGCTTTCTTCACGATCGCTGCCGGGAACGCTCATCAAAAAATTGTATTCATCGATAACCCGCGCCTCCTCCCGCTGGACGAGCGCTTGCAGCGTTTGTTCAATCTCGTCTAAAAGCGTGTTGGCAAAAAATCGCAGGGTGGCGACCTCCTCCTGTGCCAGGCCCCGATAGGTCTGCCAGACAAAATATCCGAGCGGAATCGACAGGGCTGCACAAAATATAAGGATCAGTAGTTTTAGGCGTTTCATCTTTCAGGCTCCAGACGGTAGCCCTCACCCCGGATCGTATTGATCAGAGGGGCGTCTCCGATCAACTGCGTCATTTTTTTACGCAGCTTTAACATGTGGATGTCAACCGTACGGGTTTCAATATCAGCATCGGCATAGTGCCACACATCGGTCAACAGCTCTTTTTTGGATACGATTCGATCCCGGTGGTAATACAGATAGGCAATGATATCCATTTCTTTGCGGGTCAGTTCGATGGTTTCATGTTGAGACTGAGCTATCAGATTTTTCCCGTCAAAGAAGATATTGTGGTATGTGAATTCAACATCGCCCGGATTTTTCCCCGTACGCCGCAACACAGCTTCTATCCGCACCATCACTTCCCTGAGGGAAAACGGTTTACTGATATAGTCATCGGCACCGGCATTGAAACCGGTGAGGATATCTTCTTCAGCGCCTTTGGCAGTAATCATGATGATACCCTGGTTGGGCTTTTTCTTGCGAACCTCTTTGCAGATTGAAAAGCCGTCGAGGGTGGGCAGCATGACATCCAGCAGGAGCAAATCAAACGCATCGTGCAGGCCGGCATGCAGTCCCCGGCCGCCGTCTTCAACGCCTTTGACTTCATAGCCATTGTAAACCAGCACATCTAACAGCCCGCGCAACAAGGCTGGATCATCCTCGACGACAAGAATGCGTGCTTTCGGTCTTTGCATTTAATATCTCTCCTGATGTCAACTCAATGAAATCGTAACTACCAAGATAAATTCTCGTTCCCCATACGGTAAAGATTCTATAACGACAGTATATCAGATCCTACCGATTTCAAAGTAAAAGTTATGTAAAAAAAATTCGATTTCTTTTTACATTTCTTTGAATTGTGTTTCAGGCCCATTGGATTAGAATTGAAAACATAAAACAACTCATTTGCAAAATAATGGCTTAAAAACCGAAAGGAGGATCTCATGAATCCGACGCGTCTAAAATCACTGGTATTCATCATCGGATTGATCGCCGCAACCGGCGCCGCCTTGGCCTACT
Organism: Desulfobacterales bacterium; assembly: GCA_050116835.1. GTDB lineage: Bacteria > Desulfobacterota > Desulfobacteria > Desulfobacterales > JAHEIW01 > JAHEIW01. The sequence continues at coordinate 123 of JASFNW010000100.1, read as the reverse complement.
CAACCGGTGCTGGAAAGACATGGCTATCCGCTATACGCAATTCCGCTGATCAATCTCTAAAGACGGACTCCTCACCGGTGAGTCTGAGCGGTCATCTGGTCCAAAGCAAGGTCCTGCAGGGAT
>JASFNW010000099.1:0-19013 GCA_050116835.1 Desulfobacterales bacterium | reverse complement strand
CAAGAGATGTCTTCCCGAGAAACGTTATGGTAAAAGCGAGCCGGGGGGAGGATGCCTCGCTCTCCCCCCGGTCAATACAACGTGCCCGTTACGGTCATCTTGCTGCAAACCGTATAATAATGTCTAATTAACCAACTCAAACAATACTGAGATGGATGGCATGCTCCCGGATGCCGTTATTTCCATAGCCCAACACATTCCAATCGGCATTCTCCGGCTGCCGGCGCCCTCTCAAATCGGTGGCTCGGGACATTATGGTGTAGTGACCCTGCTTTTGAGCATCCCACAAATATTCCCAGTGACGCCAGGCGTAGGTTTCCTCAATGCCGATTAATTTTGCTGCTATCCACGTCTGGCCCCTATCAACAGAAACCTCCACTTTACTAATTCCGGCTCCCCCTGCATAAGCAGAGCCTCGAATTGCCACAGTACCGGTCGACAAATTATCACCATTTATCGGCTCCGTGATAATCGATTTTACCACGATATCTTTAACGACCTCACCGGATCGTGGATCTTCACCTTTTCGAAATACCCTATATACCTTGTCCATAAAAAATCCTTCGTAAGGCCGATCAAGAACTGTAATTTTATGTAACCACTTCACACAATTTGCGCCGGTCCAACCTAAAGCCAAAGCCCTCAGTGGATAGCCGTGCTTTAGGGGCAATGGTTCACCGTTCATCTCGTAAGCAAGGATCGTTGAAGATATTGCTTTTTCCAGCGGAATACTGCGGACAAATTTAATCCCGGCCGATCCCAGAGGCTTGTCCATTCCCTCAAAGCTAACGTGCTTGGCATTACGTTTCGGTTCGACCATTTTCAACAAATCTTTCAGCCAGATACCACCCCAAATCGCATTGCCCACACCACCGATGGTCCAAGGATTGCCGGAAGCCTTTTTTTTGAGCAAAGAGCGGCTGTTACCCGAACATTCCAACGTATTTGCCACCTCCACTTTGGGCATACTCCGAATGTCCTCAAAGGACAATTGCAGATCGCGGCTTACCAAGCCTTCAATGATCAGATTCCAAGCCGAAAGCCTAACCGGTCGTTGCATAATTTGGCCTTGATTGCGCTTGAAGAATACCCTATTTTCTGTGGTCCAGGTACGTAGAGATTCGATTGGTGTTTCAGCATTGAGGGGTTTTTCTGTCATCACGCGCATTTTTTTCTTCATCGCAATACCTTAAAGTCTTTCGAAAATTTTTCTATAGGAATCAGCACTTCGTTGCGACGCAGAAACCAGGGCATGAATGGTGGGTCATAGCGTGCCCAGATCGGTCCACCCGTTTTGGTTAAACCTCGTTTTTGAATGTATTCTTCCAACAGGGCTCTATTTTCCTCGTACCCTTCTTCACTCCAGGTCCCTGAATACTTCACAGCGACCATCAGGCGGCCGGATTCTTCTGTCAACCTTACCCTTGTGTCATTGGGTTCCGGAAGCGTTTCCAGAGTATATTCTGCCGGCATGAGAAAAGTGATTCGCCATCGATTATCTTTTTTCTCCTGTTTGACTGGTGCTGTCATGGCAATTTTTTTCGAACCGGATTCCTGGCTGACAGGCGCCGTCATGGAAATTGACTGCTTTGTGGTGTTCTCCCCAGAGATGTAGGCATAGAGGCGGCGAAAACCCTCATTGCCTGCCTTTTTAAGATCGCCTTCGACAAAGGTTTCAGCCACGATCTGGGGATCATACTTCCTGATTTCAAAATTATCTTCCTTTTCCAGAACTGAATATTTTGCTTTTTCAATGGCCATGGCCGATTTAACCACCAGTAATGATGAAACGCATAGAAGCGCAAATCCGGCTAAACCCATAATTTTGAGTGTTCGCATATCGATTTCTCCCATAAAACAACAATGAAAATAACATAATCACGCAAACACTGTCTGCAAAGATGCTTCGAACCATTAGCCGTGAGGTCACAAGCGGAAAGGAAATTAATTTCGAGCCGATATAGATGGTCGGAAGCGTTTAGAAATTTAGCTTTGCCAGAATCTCTTTTTCTTTAGCGCCCGCCTGTTGTTCAAGTTCTTCGATTTCCCGGGAGAGTTCAGCCACAAATGCCGTATCTTTAATGGCGCTTAAATTGATCTTCACATTGCAAGCGGCTGCCAGGGCTGCCGTTCGTGCCGCCAGAACAGCCACAGCCCCATCGGTGCTTGCGTTCGGATTTCCATGAGTGATGGCCCGGGCGGCCAGATCCATTATTTTGAGTGCGTCCCGGGCAACGCCCAGTGGAACCGTTGCAGCGGTTTTAAATGCTTGCTGAATGGCGGCGGAGCGCTTTTTTTTATCGTCGTCTGTAGCTTTCGGGAGTTTAAACGCCGCCAGGACCGCCTGGTACGCCTGCGCATCATTGTCGATATCGGTTTGCAGTTTTGTTCTCATTTCTCCCGCGGTTTGCGCAATTTTTTGCATATCATCTTCAACCGCCTGAAATTGCTCGCGGCCGACGGTCAGGTTGGCCACCATTTCGGTCAGGCTGGCTGCCAGACAGGCGTTGAGCGCAGCCGTACACCCCCCCCCGGGCAAAGGCTCCGACGAAGCCGTCTTCTCCAAAAATTCGCTTATGGTTAGATCTTTTAGCAATGGATGATGCCTCCTTTTTCTGTGTCATAAACCAGGTTACCCTGTTTGATCACTTTTTCGACGGTGCTCACCGCTAGATGGTATGGAATATAGGTGTAGGACGGAAACTCTAATACGACCACGTCCCCCTTTTTGCCGGCATCGAGACTGCCGATCTGGTCCGCCCGATCGAGGGCGGCGGCGCCATTTAGGGTCAATGCACTGATGGCTTCTTCGGTGGAAATGTTCATATAAAGTGTTGCCAGCGCAAACACCAGCGGGATGGATTCTGTAAAACAACTTCCCGGGTTATAATCGGTGGCCAGCGCCACGGCACAGTCTGCGTCGATCATTTTGCGGGCATCGGCGTAGGGCTCTTTGAGGCTGAAGGCGGTAGCCGGCAGAAGCGTAGCGACAACACCGGCAGCCGCCATATCTTTAATGCCCCGATCGGAGGCCTGCAGCAAATGATCGGCCGAAACGGCCCCGAGCTCTGCGGCCAGCTCGGCGCCGCCCAGCTGGACGATCTCATCTGCATGCAATTTTAATTTGAGGCCCAGGTTCTTGGCTTTCGAAAGCAGGCGGCGGGATTGCTCAATTGAAAAGACGTCTTTCTCACAGAAAATATCGCAAAATTCCGCCAGCTGTTGATCTGTTACTCGGGGCAGGACATCTGAGATCATGTAATCGATAAAGGCATCCTGTTTGCTTTTATAATCCGGCGGGACTGCATGAGCGCCTAGAAAAGTGGGCACGACATCCAGGTAGTGAACTTGATCCAGGCGGGCCATCACTTCCAGCTGCTTGATTTCGGTCTCACAGTCCAGTCCGTACCCGCTTTTACCCTCCACTGTGGTCACGCCGAACGACAACATGGAATTGAGCCGCTTGATGCCGGCTTTCAGCAATTGTTCGGCGGAAGCCTGGCGCGTGGCTTTTACTGTGCTGGCAATGCCGCCGCCGCGCTGCATAATTTGCATATAACTGTCGCCCCGCAGGCGCCAGGAAAATTCCTCGGCCCGATAGCCGCCGAAGACCAGATGGGTGTGCGAATCGACAAAACCCGGCAGCACAGCTTTGCCGCTGGCATCGATGATGTCAAAATTAGATTGATCCGTGTCGCCCTGTTTTAGCTGGTTTTCGATATCCCTGCTCCGGCCGACGGCCTCGATGATTCCATTTTTTATCAATACGGCCCCGTTTTTGATGATTTTCAGATCGGCCATCTCCGATCCCTTTTTGGCGGCAAACCCGCTGCAGGTCACCAGCTGCGCTGCATTCTTTATAATCAGATTTCCGTTCACCACGCTTTCCTTATGCTCGGTGCTTGATACTCGATTCTGGATACTCGATTCTGGATACTCGATTTTGACTTCGAATAAACTGATTATTTTTCACTTAAATGGCTTTTAGAGACTGATTTAGTAAATAAGTTCAGTTTTTTCAAAAATTTATTTAAACGCTCTCTTAAATTCCTATATAAGTCTTCGTCGGTCAAGGAGCCCGTTTCAAAAAGTGTTTCCAGGTGGTCAACCGTTTCATCGTTAGAACCCATTGAGTAGGTCAGAAAGCGAATGAATTCGTTTTTGTATCTTCGTCGACCGTAGCCCTCGACCATGGTTGATTTAACTGACTTGCTAGATTTCCGAATTTGTGCCCCTTCCTCAAACATTTCAAATTTAGGTAGTTTATTGAGCGTCATTGCATGTATCTCTATAACTAACTCCCGAGCAAGTTGCCAAATCTCCAAGTTCTTATAGCTCATTCTATTTTTTCCTTTAATATTTAGCCTCGAGCTGACTCAATCCTCTATTCATCAAGCATCGAGCATCGAGCATCCAGCATCGAGTATCCAGCACCGAGCATCGGCTATTTATTCAAATATGCGTGCTTCCAACACCTGCTCCATGGAAAAATCTTCGAGCCCCAGATAATAGGCGGCCGTATCCATCAGTGCCTCCATGGGCACCAGCCCGACGATTTCACTGCCGACCACATTGACGCCGTAGCGGCGAGCTTCGATTTTGATGAGTTCAAACACCCGGTAGAGCGCCGTTTTGGTATAGTCGGTCATATTCATTGACACCTGCACCAGCCCGCGGTCCTTTAGTTCAATACCGATACCTTTACAGTATCTGAGTCCGCCGCTGATGTGACGCACCTTTTTGGCTATTTTGTCGGCAATCTCGAGGTTGCTGCTGTCAAGGTTGACATTATAGGCCACCAGCGGCATGCGCGCGCCAATGGCCGTCACACCGGCTGTGGGGTGAGGCTCTACAGGGCCGAAGTCCGGTTTCCATTCCGGCTGTTTGATTTTATCCGCCATGTTTTCAAACTGGCCTTTGCGAATATTTGCCAGGTTTTCTCTTTGCGGCCGGCTGGCTGAGCGCTCATACAAAAAAATGGGAAGCGCATATTGCCGGGCCGCTTCTTGAGCGACTTCTTTGGAAAAGGCAATGGCCTCTTCCATGCTGATGTTTTTAATCGGAATAAACGGAACCACGTCGGTGGCACCCATGCGCGGGTGTTGGCCCTGGTGGGTATTCATATCGATAACGTCGATGGCGCAACCTATCGCCGCAGTAACGGCTGTTTTCAGGGCCTGTGGTTCTCCGACCACTGTCACCACCATGCGATTGTGATCTTCGTCTGTCTTATAGTCGAGCAGTTTGACCCCGATTTGTCCGCGAAAAGGTTCTACAATTTTTTCGACGCTTTTCAGATTTCGGCCTTCGCTGAAATTGGGCACACATTCCATTATCTTATTCATGTTAGACATACCATCTTACCTCTTCTATGTGCAGGGTTATTTAACTATCAGGACTTATATAAATCCGGATTCCTAAATTCGAAATTCGAAATAAACTCGAATTACCAAAATTCAAAAACTTAAACAGGGTTGCGACAAGAAAAGTATTGAATGCTTCCATAGTTTTGGACATTGGGGCATTCGAGTTTAAAATTTGTTTAGGATTTCGAGCTTCGCATTTCGAATTTTCAATTACATGCTCTGCTTTTTATCTCTGAATCTTTCCACAACTAGTTTTTCGATCATCTTATCATCGGCAACATAGGGTATCGTAATATGGTCTGATCCCGCGCGCATCTTGTTGTACTGGATGCTGGTGTCGATTGAATTTTCATTGCGGGCCCAGGCCCTGCGGGCGACACCACCCATCACGTCCCAGGGAATCGCACGGCCGATGACAGCATCGACGCGCTGGCTGCCGTCTAATACCAGTCCGAAACCACCGTTGATGGCATTGCCGATGCCCACGCCGCCACCGTTGTGAAGGGCCACCAGACTCATGCCCCGGGCAGCGTTGCCGGCATAGCATTGAACCGCCATATCAGCGGTGATATTGCTGCCGTCTTTAATGTTGGCGGTTTCCCTGAAAGGCGAGTCGGTACCGCCGGTATCGTGATGATCCCGGCCCAGCATTACCGGACCGATTTCACCATTACGGACCATTTCGTTAAATTTTAGGGCGATGTTCACGCGCCCCATGGCATCCTGATATAAGATTCGGGCTTTGGTCCCTACCACCAGCTTGTTTTTCTGAGCATCCCGAATCCAGACGAAATTGTCCCGGTCCTGGAATCGCCGTTCGGGATCGATGCATTCCATAGCTGCCCGGTCGGTTTTTGCCAGGTCTTCTTCCTTTCCGCTCAGGCAGACCCATCTGAATGGACCATAGCCGTAATCAAAAAGAATCGGCCCCATGATGTCTTCGACATAGGATTGGAAGACGAACCCATCAATGGGGTCTTTGCCGTTTTTGCAGATATCCCTGACGCCGGAATCGAAGACGGCCTTGAGAAAACTGTTGCCGTAATCGAAAAAATAGGTGCCGCGATCTGCCAGCGTCTTGACGAGCTCGTAATGGCGCCGCAAGGTGGCATCGACCATTTCCTCGAATCCTTCATGGCCGGAGCGCAGCAGCTCGGTGCGCTCCTCAAAGGAAATCCCCTGAGGGCAGTAGCCACCGTCATACACGGCATGGCAGGAGGTCTGGTCCGATAACAGATCGATCTTGTTGTTGTTATTGACGGCATATTCCAGCAGATCGACCACATTGCCGTAAAAGGCGATCGCAATGCTCTTTTTTTGCTGCTGATATTGGGACGCAATCTTGAAGGCTTCGGCCGGCTCCTCCGTTACCCGGCTGACCCACCCTTGCTTGAGCCGGGTTTCAATCCGGGAATAATCGACCTCGGCAATAATTCCCACGCCGTTGGCGATTTCAATGGCCTTGCCCTGGGCACCGCTCATGCCCCCGAGACCGGATGTGACAAATAACCGCCCGGTCAGATCTTGATCTGACGGTATGCCGAGTTTGTCACGGCCGGCGTTGAGGATGGTGCTGTAGGTTCCGTGCACGATCCCCTGGGGTCCGATATACATCCACCCTCCGGCGGTCATCTGGCCGTAGTTGGATACGCCCAGGGCCGCAGCCCGATTCCAGTTTTGCAGATCATCAAAGCAGCCCACCATTAAGCCGTTGGTAATGATCACCCGCGGTGCCTCCGGTGAGGAAGCAAACAACCCCAGCGGGTGGCCTGAATCCATGACCAGCGTTTGCTCTTGATTCAGCGTTTCAAGGTACTTTTTGATGAGATGATACTGCATCCAGTTCTGGCAGACCTGTCCGGTTTCGCCGTAGGTCACCAACTCATAGGGGTAAAGTGCGACATCAAAGTCCAGGTTGTTGTCGATCATGACCTGAAATGCCCGGCCCTCGATACAGGAACTTTGGTATTCATCGATCGGCCGGCCTTTGATGTGGCCGGGGGGCCGAAAGCGATACCCGTAAATTCTGCCCCGGGAGAGCAGCTCGTCCAAAAATTCAGGAGCCAGCTGTTGCTGCCATTTTTGCGGGATGTAGCGCAGGGCGTTTTTTAACGCCAGCTGGGTGTCGTGCCGGTTGAGCGTAAACTGGCGGGCCGGTGCGCGCCGGATGCCTTCGGTAAAAGGCGGCATCTCAGGCAGGTCATCAAACATGTCTTCCAGTTTAATCGTCATGGCCCTTGAAATTTTTTCGTTATTGTGCATGACCCTTTTCCTTAACGCTTGTTGTCTTTGGCTATACCCAGGACTTCCCGACAATATTGAATGCTGCGCTCGATCGTTTGCTTTTCCGCGCTCAGCGCTGTTTGCATATCGTCGATGGGAATTTCCATTTCGGTTTCGATGTTGATGCGGTTCATGGAAGATTGGGTTTTGATAATCTTATAGGCGCGTTTCATGTCAAGGTCACCGTCACCGACGGCGGTTCCTGTCAGCTTGCATCCATAGCGTTGAAATTCAATGCGGTCGTCGCGAAAATGATTCGTATAGGCACGCGGTGCCAGATTTTCAATGGCCACCATCGGATCTTCCATTACCATAAAGGCATTGACGGTATCGATGCAGGCGCCTACCCGCGGATGGTCGACCCGGTCCAGGAGCCAGAGGATCTCCTCTGAAAACGTGTCGCAATGATTTTCAACCGCAATTTTAACATCAGCAGCTTCGGCTGCCGGAATCAATTGCTTTAGCCGGGAGGCCACGGATTTAACTTGGGCCATCACCTGCGGATGGAAACGGCTGGCCGCCACCGGCCGCGGCCGGATGAGGTCCATACTGACTTTGACGATGTCTGCGCCCAGTGCCTGTGCCGTGGCGATCGCCGCTGCCGGATCATGCTGAATGCCGATCCCCCGACCGCCAAGGTCCAGAGAAAAATTGTATTCGAGATACAGGCCCTGCTCCCGTGCTGCAGCACCGACTTCTAAGAGATAAGCCGGTTCCAGATTTTCCAGAACGCCGTCATCCAGATGCAGCCCGTCCAGGCCCCAGCGCACCGTCTGATCCATGAGCTCAAAAGTGCTCATCTGCCGGGGCCAGGGCAAATTGAAATCGGCCCAGGCCTGCCCGATGCCGTGAAGGTAAAGGCTGTAGGTGTGTAATCCCAGAAGCATATTTTTATTCTCATGAATCGTTTTTGCGGGACGCAGGTGTGGGTCCACACCCGATACGCGTTATCAAAGAGTGTCTTTCGTTACAGAAATTAAGCGGAATCATGGCGATCGCTTCTTGCGGACACGCGGTACTGCAGACCCCGCATCCGCGACATAAGTTTTGGTGAAAAAAAACTTTCCTGCTTTTGCCGGCGGCCGGTGATGGATTCTCTTTTCTATCGGACTCAATTTTTTCGGCCGTAAAGGCCTGAAACGGGCAACGTTTGACGCACAGTCCACAAGCGATGCAACGATCGGTTAGATGCTGCGCAATATAGCGTGACAGTGGCCAGATAGTTCGGGCATCATAGCGTTCGGCCAGTTCGGGATGCACACAGCAATCTGCACAACAATTGCAAATAGCGCCGGTGATCGCCCCCGTTTTATCCAAGGCCACTTCGGCGGTTTGCATGAGACCTTTTTGATTGGCCTCTCGTATGATTTCTTTTGCTCTGGATTTTGAAATTTCCCAGCCGAGGCTACGATAATTGTCAAAGCGCAGGCAGGTGTAGACGCTTTGGTCACAGCGCTGCATCATAGACCTGCAATTGCACGGAAGAAGATATACGTGGTCGACCCGGTCAAGGAGGGTTTCGCTTTCATGCAGCAGGATATACTCAGCATAAATATCAGACGCATCCCGGGGCTGTCCCTTTTTCATTTTTTCAACACTGTTTTGGTAGTGTTTTTCGGAGTATGCAAGCTCGCCCTCATTAAGCCGCTCCCGAATCGACTCGGGGATGTCGTTCCAGCCTTCAAACATGGCCCAGACATCATAGCGGGTATGAAGGTCAGCGGGTTCAAAGCGACCGTCGCTGCATCGATTGATGATGCCACGCTTATAGCTGCGTTCCAAAAACGAGGACAGCTTTTCTTCCCGATCTGTTCGAATGGTTTCCCAAATACGCTCTGCAATCTCTTCCGTCGCCATGGGCTGGTCGCCGATTGTCAGAACCAGATCGATTTCGCGATCCTCAAAAAACCGATCCAGCCATGGTATTAAAAAATCTGGAATTTTAAAGATCTGACAAAAGCGCTGGATTTTATCGGTATCGGTGCACATTTTTGTTGAAGTTGCCAAGCGTGGAAGCGTTCATCTTTCATGCTCAAATGGAATTCAATATTTAAATCATGCCAAATTTGCGTGATTGAAATTTATACCGCTTGTCATTAAAATGTTCCGAAAAAAGGATGGCGGCATAAGTGTTGTCGCAAAAAAACGTTCTGCAATCGGAACGCTTTTTTTGACGACGACGATAAAACGCTCAATTTAAGTGAGCGTCAATTGCGTGCAGGATAACTTGTATTGCCTGTCGTTTCAAGGTAATATTTGACAACGGTTTGCTCGCCCGGCTATTGTAAATTTACTTTCGAGATTGCTTTTAAATGTGGGGCCAATATCATGAAAACCATCTATCTGGGTGTAGAAGGGATGACCCTTGAAAAACTGATTGCCATCGCCCGAAGCGGTGCACAGGTTAAATTGACCGTTGATGCCGAAAAGCAGATCCAAAAAAGCCGCCATCTGATCGAGCGCTGGGTGCAGGAGGAGCGCAGAATTTATGGCATCACCACCGGATTTGGTGCTCTGAGTGATGTGTCCATTTCCAGGACCGATACCCGTCGGCTTCAGAAGAACATCCTGATGAGCCACGCCGCCGGTGTCGGCAAGCCTTTGGATGAAGAAACCGTCAGGGCTATTTTAGCATTGCGCATAAAGGATCTGGCCAAGGGTCATTCCGGTATTCACCTGTCAACCGTGCAGCAGTTGGTCGCGCTTTTAAACTGGGGGGTGTGCCCGCTCATTCCAGAAAAAGGCTCGGTGGGTGCCAGCGGCGATCTGGCGCCCCTGGCCCATCTGGCTCTGGTTCTCATCGGGCAGGGCGAGGCTCTTTTCAAAGGCCATCGGCTGACCGGCCGGCAGGCACTCAACAAATGTGGTCTTAAGCCGTTGCAACTGGAAGCCGGTGAAGGTCTGGCCCTGGTCAACGGCACCCAGGTGATGACCGCCATCGGCGGACTGGCGGTTTATGACGCTGGTCTGTTGGCTAAATTAACAGACGTTGCCGCGGCCATGAGCTTGGAAGTGCTGATGGGCAGCCGCACGGAGTTTGATCCGAAGATCCACGAAGTTAGACCCCATCCCGGCCAGGCGGCAGCAGCCGATAATATGGCCCGCATAACACAAAACAGCGAAATCATTACGTCCCATAAGGATTGCGGCCGTGTTCAGGATGCTTACACCTTAAGGTGTTCGCCTCAAGTCCATGGGGCCACCCGTGATGCCATTCACTATTGTTTTGGGGTCATCGAGACCGAGATGAATTCAGCGACCAACAATCCATTGATATTTCCGGATGACGACACATTTCTGCTGGGGGGCAACTTCCATGGCCAGCCGGTGGCGCTGGCGATGGATTTCCTTGCAATGGCTGTTGCCGAACTGGCGGATATTTCAGAGCGTCGCATCGAACGCCTGGTCAATCCCAAACTCAGCGGTTTGCCGGCCTTTCTGGTGGATGATGGTGGGCTTAATTCCGGATTTATGTTGGCCCAATACACTGCTGCAGCCCTGGTTTCTGAAAACAAGGTTCTCTGTCACCCGGCCAGTATCGATTCCATTCCGACCTCGGCCAATAAAGAAGATCATGTTTCGATGGGAACGATCTCCGCGCGGAAATGCAGAGAAATTGTTCGCAACACGGAAGATGTCATTGCCATCGAGCTTCTGTGTGCCGCCCAGGCGCTTGATTTATTTACCAATATGAAACCCGGCGAGGGCACTCTGGCCGCTTACCGGGCAATCCGCAAAATGATTCCCCACCTTGAAAAGGACCGCATTCTCTCTTCAGATTTTGCCACTGTTAAGGGCTTGATGCGCAATGGTAGAATCCTTAATGCGGTCGAGAAACAGGTCGGCAAACTCCAGTAGCGACAACACCTGAATCCGGCGATTGTCGAGGTTGCCGCATATACATCGAATATGGGGTCCGCCAATATAATAAATCCTCTCCATTTTAAATTTGAACCGCTGATTTGGGTAATTAATTGTTTGAGTAAACCGGCCGATATGCCGACATTATATCTAACGATGGCAGGTGCTTTCTTGCTTGACAGAGAGTTTATAATTCTCTAAGTTAAATCGTTTTTAGTAAACGCGACCGCAATGCAGGCTATTTTGAAATTGAAAGGTGTTGTCTTGTATTCATGAGCAGATTCGGGCAAATTCTTGATTTTGATTTAACCACCGCAACATGGAAGCTCTCTGATTATCCGGAAAATTTGGCCGGAGCATATCTTGGCGGGCGCGGCCTCAATGTCAAGTTCCTCCATGATCACATTCCGCCCGGAACGGATCCTCTGAGTCCCGAAAACATTCTTGTCCTTTCATGCGGTATGCTGACCGGCACGGCAGCACCGGTTTCTTCCAGACTGCATATCAACGCCTTATCTCCCCTAACAGGGATTTTAGGCAGTTCCAACATCGGCGGCGGATTCGGCGTTAGCCTGCGGTCTTGCAATATCCAACAATTGATCATCCGCGGGCGGGCTCAAAGGCCGGTCTACCTCTGGATTGATGGTGACGCCGTTGAGATTCGCAGCGCCAGATCGCTCTGGGGCAAGGATACCTGGGAGACCGAGGCCTTGCTCAAGGAAAAGCTGGGCAACGAGAAAATAAAGATTATGTCTGTCGGTCCGGCGGGCGAAAATGGCTGCCGTTTCGGCTGTATCGTCGCCGAGCGGGATCATGCGGCCGGGCGCACCGGCATGGGTACCGTCATGGGGTCCAAGAATTTAAAGGCCATTGTTGTCAAGGCCCCGGCTGCGTCCCATCTCAAACATGATACCCATGAAGCCATCAAGCGCTATCTGTGGCAGATAAAATACTCACCGGAGTTCAAAAACATGAAAGCGCATGGCGGGGCCGGATATGTCGACTGGGCAGATGAACTCGGTATCCTGGCCACCCGCAATTATCGCGACTACCACTTTGAAGACACCAAACGAATCGACGGTAAACTGCTCAAAAAAAATATTACCCGCAAGCATGGCTGCCCGCGATGCCCGGTTCAATGCAAAGCCGATCTCAAATTCTCATCTGGAAAACTAAAAGGCAAAAATGCCGTTAGGCCCGAATTCGAGCCCATGCTGGCATTGGGTGCCAGGTGTGGTTTAAACGATTTGCAGACCCTGGTTTATCTGGACAATCTGTGTACCCGGCTGGGTATGGACTGCATTTCAGCCGGAACCGTCATCGCTTTTGCCATGGATCTCTTTGATCGTGGTATTATAACGGCAGCCGAAACCGGCGGATTGGACCTGAACTGGGGCAACGGCGAGGCTATGGAAAAGCTGATCCTGCAAATGGCCGATGGCGAAGGATTCGGTAACGTCCTTGCTAAAGGTGTCCGACGGGCGGCGCAGATTATCGGTCGGGGCGCCGAAAACTATGCGGCTCACATTAAAGGCCTCGAGATGGCCGGCTATCACCCTTACAATATGATGGGCACAGCCCTGGGGTATTCGGTTTCCAGCCGGGGAGCGGATTTCAGTGACATCTACGCCGCGCTGGAGTATAAATGGCTGCCCGAGAAAGCGACCAAGGTTTTCGGCACCCCTGTTTCCTCGGATCCGCGGTCGATACAGGGAAAAGCCGAGCTGGTGCGGCGATCGATGATTGTCGGCTCGGTATTGGACTGTCTGGGACTGTGCAAGGTTCCGGCGTTGTGTTTGATTTGCACCTACGACCTGGCGGGTGAAGCCGAGCTCGTTTCTGCCTTGAGCGGTCGGACGGTCGGCGTTACCGAGCTTTTTTTAGCCGGAGAACGCATTGTCAACCTCGAGCGTCTGTTTAACCAGCGGCATGGAAGCGGAATTTCGAATGATCGGCTACCGAATATGTTTTTTGAAAAAGAATATAATGCCGGTATAGAGCCCTCAAAACCGGCCGAGTGGATGGAGCCCATGAAACAGGAGTTTTATAACATCATGGGCTGGGATGACACCGGACATCCGACCGCCGAAAAACTGGCTGAGCTGGGTCTCAGCGGACTGCCACCCGCTGCTCAGCCAGCAGCCTGATCTGAACCTCTGAGGCAATGGAAGCGGCGTAATGAATGAGAACTCCCGCCTTTTTACACCAACCTTAAATTTTCTTTCGGAACCAAATAGGGACAAAATCCATGAGGCCGCGCTGACAATACTGGCGCAGCTCGGAATGAAGATCTTGCATGCGCAAGCGCTCGAATTGCTGGCTGCCGCCGGCTGCAAGATCGAAAATGATCATATCGTAAAAATACCTTCCGATCTCGTCTTGCAGGCGATTGATAGTACACCTAAAAATATTGCCGTTTACGATCGGGAGGCCAACCATTGCATGGATGTTGGCGGGCGGCGCACATATTTTGGTACCGGGTCGGACCTTATTTTTACACATGATGCGATCAAAAACGAGCGGCGAATGTGTGTTCTCGATGACGTATGCCGTGCGGCGCGGGTGGCCGATGCCCTGCCCAATATTGACTTTATCATGTCGTTTGCGCACCCATCCGACTGTGCGCCGCAACTGGCATATCTGTTCAGCTTTCAAGCCATGGCCGCTAATTCCAGCAAGCCCATCGTCAGTACCGCGCGGGGCCGGGATGACCTTGCGCAGATGTGGCAGATCTGTTGCATTCTCAGAGGTTCAGCCCGGCGGTTACGCGAAAAGCCGCTGATGATTCATTATACCGATCCGATCAGCCCCCTCACGCACCCTTTTTACAGCCTGGACAAACTGTTGTTTTGTGCCGAAACATCCGTTCCCCTGGTATACTCCGCGGCGCCCATTGCCGGCACCACGGCTCCGATGACCATTGCCGGGCATGTGGCTCAGGGACTGGCGGAGTGTTTGTGCGGCCTCGTCATCCACCAGCTAAAAACCAAAGGGGCACCCTTTGTGATGGGCATGGGACCGGCGGTATTGGATATGGCCACCGGAGAGTGTTCTTATAACGCGCCTGAGTTTTTGTTGTCCTTGCAGGCAAGCATTGAAATGAGCTGTTATTATGATCTGCCCAACTGGGGATATGCGGGGACCACCGATGCGCAGATTCCGGATGAGCAGGCCGTGTTTGAGGCCGGACTGGAGACGTTTGTGGCCGCCATGGCCGGCTCGAACTTAAATCACGATGTCGGCTATATGGATTTTGGACGCACGGGCAGCCTTGAGTTGATGCTGATGATGGATGAAGCCATCGATCAGGTCCGGCGTCTGGCACGGGGCATTCCGGTTGATGACGATGTGCTGGCGCTGGATGTTATCCGGGAAGCTCGCGTTGACGGCGATTTTTTGACCCATCCGCACACCCTCAAACATTTGCGCCAGACCCAGTGGCGTCCCGGCCTGATCAGCAGAATGGGCTATGAAGAATGGCAGTCAGCCGGCGCTACCAGTTTACGGGAGCGCTCCCGGCAAAAAGTTCAGGACATCCTGCGCGATCACCGGCCGGCGCCGATTCCTGCCAAGCAGGCCCGGGAAATTGAAAAGATCGTCGATCAATTTACGAACTAGCGGTCTGATCACTTTTTGCCCAATTCCTTTTCGCCCCGTTGTCGAATAGATTTCAGCGCGGCCAGGGTTTTATCCGGCAGGGGCGGTGCTTCATGATGGTTAACAATATCTTCCAGTTTTTCCTGTACGCGGGTTGCCATGTCCTTGGCGCCCTGTTCCTGCCAATCCGAAAGGGCCGATCGCGACAGTAGACTGGGAGCCCACAGCTCGTTTTTAAAATGTTGATAGGTATGATCCTGGTCCAGAAAATGACCCCCGGGTCCAACCCTTTCGATTACCTCGCGGGCCAGTGTTTCGCGGCTGACCTCAATGCCACGGATAAAACGCTTGGCCATCCCGATGTTTTCGTCACCGAGAATCATTTGGGCGGTGGAGCAGACCATCCCGTTGCTCATATACCCGACATCATGGATCAGATTCAGGCCCGCCAGCCCCTGGGCCAGGATGGAAAAAGCAGCTTCGGATCCGGCCTGAGCATCCAGCACCTTTGCGTCGGTTGCGCCGGCCAGACCCCAGGTGGGCAGCCCGAAAGATTGCGCCACCTCCGCCTGCGCCGCCAGCCCCAGACTCATTTCCGGGGCGGCCATCGACAGAAGGCCGGCGGCCATGTCGAAAATGCCGAAATTGCAACCCAGCCCAATCGGACATCCGGGATTCCGCAGTTGCGCCATAACCACGCACATCAGCGCTTCGGCTGTACCCTGCGCAACAGCGCCGGCCAGCGTTACCGGGCCGGTGGCACCCGGTTGGATCGTCGGCCCTTGAATCTGCGGCATGGATAGATCGGCGCAGACGAACAGGCGATCGATCACATCCGCCGGCCAGACAAGCGGCGAGATCGGCTCCGGATAAAATATAAGAAACGGCCGTTCCCTGAGCTTGTCGATGCCGCCGGCGACTTCAGCGGCCATCTCAAAGGTCAGTTCAACACCACGGGGCGTATAGCCGATAAAAACAGTCGGCTTGGTGGTGTTGGTGACAACAGCCTCGAATTCGTACAAATCAGCGACAGTGGGCGGAACATCCTGAACCGAGCCCATCGGCATGACCCAGTCGATGTTGCCCAGGGCGTCGGCTACCTTGGCGCCAACGGCGATATCAGCCACACGGGTCGGATGAATTTCACCGCTCAAGGCATCCTTGGTATTCGGGCTGGCTGTGGAGGTGCCGTAATAACTTTTGCGTCCCTCGACTTCCATGGCACGCTTTTTTTCGCGATCATAGATCGTCCAGCCCTTGGGCGCGGTTGAAAGACACGCGTTGACGAGGTGTTCCGGCACCTTGATGATTTCCCCGCCAACCCGCGCGCCGGCCTGCTTGAGCATTTTGCGGGCGCCGGCGTGATGAATGCGAAATCCTACTTTGAACATGACATCGTAAGCCGCCCGTTTGATGTCTTCGACCTGGTCGTCACTCAGTACCCGGAAGAAAACCGATCTTTTCTCAATTGAACCTGTCTGAATCATGTTGCCTCCTTAATTTTGGGCAATTAAGACAATTTCAAACTCAGGGCATTTCCCAGATGTGTCATATGTTACTTAGCGTATAATCTTTACGAAGGTAAAGACCTATTTTTTAGTTAAGCTTTTCATGCGTAGGGCACGCGGAAAATACTTCCATTCCCAAAGCTGTCTTGACAGATGCATATCAGTTTACTACTTTTAAGATACCCAAAAGATGCCAGCCATCTTCAGTTTAAAAATGGTTAAAGGAGGCCAGATGAAATTTTTAGCGGGTTACAGCGGATCACCGCTGGATGAAAGAGTTTTGAAGCAGGCCCAGAAGCATGCCAATGTATTTAATGCCGATGTTTACATTGTTACTTCATTGGAACAAAGCAGTGCTTTAGAAAAGGTAGAGATTGATAAGGCTGAAGGTGAACTGGAGTATTTGAGAACGCCATTTAACATCGATGATATCAACTGTGAAACTTTCGTTTCGGTAAATTACTTATCTGCCGGAGAGGATCTGGTTCAGTTTGCCAAAGATAACGACATTGATATGATGTTTATCGGTATCAAAAAAACCTCTAAAGTGGGTAAGCTTGTGTTTGGCTCCACAGCCCAATACATTTTGCTCAACGCCCCCTGTCCGGTGGTTGCGGTTCGATAAGCAGACGAATTGCCCGGGTACAAAAATTTCGGCAACATAAAAAACCGGCTGCAAAGCCGGTTTTTTATGTTAACAATGGAGCTTTACTTTTTATGTTTCGGTCTTTTGCACCACCGGATCAATCTTGGCGAGTTCCTCAAGGGGGATGTGGCACAGGATGCGATGACCCCGTTGCGAGTCTTGCCAGGGCGGTGTCTCTTTTTCGCAAATTTTGCCCTCATCCGGTAACATTTCATGTCGCCGGGGGCAACGCGTATGGAAGCGGCATCCGCTCGGCGGATCCAGCGCGCTGGGCACGTTGCCGCTCAGACGAATCTCTTTTTGCGCGACATCCGGATCCGGGATGGGCACGGCCGAGAGCAGGGCCTCGGTGTAGGGGTGATAGGGCGGTTCATAGATGGCGTCCGCCGGACCGAGCTCTACGATCTGTCCCAGGTACATGACCGCAATGTCGTCTGAGAAAAAACGGACCACGCTCAGGTCATGGGCAATAAAAATCATGGATGAGCCGAAGACCTGCTGAATTTCTAAAAGCAGATTGATGACCGCGGCCTGCACCGAGACGTCCAGCGCGGAAACCGGCTCATCGCAGATAATTAAATCCGGTCGACTGGCCAGGGCGCGGGCAATGCCGACCCGCTGTTTTTCGCCGCCACTGAGCTGTCGCGGCAGGCGATCGTAGAATGTGGGCGGCAGGCGTACGGCCTTGAGCAGCTTTATGACCTCGTCTTTGACCTGATCTTTGGGTGCGGTTTTAAAGCGTCTGATCGGACGGGCGATCTGCGAGCCCACGGTAAAAGACGGGTTGAGGGTAGAATCCGGATTCTGAAAGACCATCTGCATTTCTTTGATCAATCTCGTGTCCCGCTCGGTGACCGGCTTGGTGGTATCGATGCCCATAAACTGCACGTCGCCGCCGGTCACCGCCTCCAGACCGATGAGTCCTTTGACCAGAGAGGATTTTCCGCAACCTGACTCTCCCACGACACCCAGCGTCCTTCCTTTTGCCACCCGAACGCTGACATCGTCCACGGCCTTGACGTATTTCTTTTCCCCCATGCCAAACAGGCTGACCACCGAGTTGGATTCCTGAGGATAATAGACTTTGAGATTCTCAAAGCTGAGCAGATCTTCCAGGGGCTTTTCAGACTGTACATGTTCTTCGGGTGCCTTTTTGCGCTTTTTGGTTCGGGCGCGATCATTGATTTCCGCTGCGTAAATACAACGAGCCACATGTTCGGAAGTGATTTGCTCAAAGCCCGGGCGGGCCTTGCGGCAGTCTTCGGTGACGTACCCACAGCGGGGGGCAAAGATGCATTCGGTCTTGGAGCGCTCCGCCGGGGGCGGCACCCGGCCCCGGATGGGATGCAGCAAAGACTCCAGCTTGCTATCCCCCAGCCGCGGCACGCAGGCCAGCAATCCCATGGTATAGGGATGCCGCGGGTCATGGAAGATCTCTGTCAGGGGCCCGCTTTCCACCATCTGTCCGGCATACATCACGCACAGATAGTCGCTGACCCTTGCAACCACCCCCAGGTTGTGGGTGATGAAAATATTGGCGGCGTTGAAATCGCTTTTAAGCTCTTCGAGCAGGTCCAGTACGGCCGCTTCGACGGTGACATCCAGCGCGGTTGTGGGTTCATCCATAATGATCAGAGCCGGGTTGTTGAGCATGGCCATGGCAATGACGACCCGCTGCTGCTGGCCGCCGGAAATCTGGTGCGAATAGCGCTCCATCACATTTTCGACATCCGGCATGTTTACGCGTTTAAG
>JASFNW010000098.1:0-19255 GCA_050116835.1 Desulfobacterales bacterium | reverse complement strand
GTGAGTGGAAATCATTTGGAGAATCATCATTTGAGTTTGAGGTTCTCGACGAACTTGAGCTTGATGAAAATTCTAAGGCAAATCCTGTGGAAGAGCTGCGTATTCTCAGCGAGATGTGGGTTCGCAAGCTCGAGAAAGCAGGAAGTAGCGTAGTAAATCTCTAACATCCCCCTGGAGCAGACGACAGAAAAATTGCGGTCTTTTGTAAAATGTTGCGATAGCCCTTTCTATGTGAGGGCGGCTGCTCAAGCGGAACGTTATCAAGCGCTGATAACCGAAATAATAACTATCTGTAATAATGTTCGGATAAATGTATGTTGGATATGTCATGTTTCCTATTGAAAATTATTCTGGTGATATACAATCGTTATCACGCGTTACGATTAAAATGGAGCGACCACAATATGTCTTTGATGACCGCCTTACGCTTTGATTTGGTATCGTTGCGTCTGGGATAGAAGCTTTAAATTAAGCATAGGATAATAATACTTGAAGGAACCAGCTATTAAAAATACACTTGCCATTCTTGATTTTGAGAACTATTTGGTCTGTTGCTCGCTTTCGTTAACGCCGCAAAGACTGTGTACCAATGGTCGTATGGTTTAGCCTAAGAGGCATTAAACCCAATTAGATTCCGACTTCCTTAGCTGTATATATTTCTCTCTACTGAGCAGATACTTATCTATAAAATGTCCGATCAAAGTCTGGTGGATCGTAAGAAAAAGTTCTGGGGAATGTTTCTTCATAAATGCCAAGTTTTTCGGATATGCCTTTCAGCATTCTAATCGCCAATAGCTTTTTACTCTTAAATTTGCCCAATGTGTTATAAACTTTAACAATGCTATCACCAACTCCAACCGGGCAACCACTTATTTTGACGGCTTTACCACTATCCGAATTGTTCCTAACCGCGCAGTTACCTACTAAGAAAACCTGTTTTGACTCTTTAAGGGGGCGCACTTTATCACCCAGCACAAATTCAATATTATCAAAAGATGAACCTTTGTAATCCTTTAAAAAAACACCCAAAAAGGTATCTGCCAGAATTGCGCAATTAGTGCAAAGCGTGTTCCCAGGCCATTGAAATGTAGCCCCTTTTATATCGTAATCCGCCATAATTTGTTCTGCTTCCATCATTTGCCATTCAAGGGGGAAGATTACATTGTCGATGTTTTCACCTTTAATTTCTATATCTCCCAGGCTGTGAGATTGTCCAGTCAAAGCTCCGTATCGTATAAAGTGTTCGACGGTAGAGGGATCTATGCCCAGGCAAGCTGTGCCAACAATATCACATGAAAAAGCATCCCGGCTCGCTATTATCAAATTTGTGCGATACGCTCGACCGGATATAGAAGGCCCCCTCTCAAGAGAGTAAATTCCATCAATAACATTTAACTTTGGTTTTAGAACAGTATTTAGCCGGGCAATCATATCATCCAAATCGGTTTTATGAAATTTCATCTTCGAGCTTTGCTTTAAACAGCCTTTCAGATTTTTGAGGCTCAACGAAACGGTAGCTTGCACATGGGTTTTTAGAACAGGAACATTAATTAAAAAGTCATTTTCCAGAGACTCCTGGGCCAGTTTTACTTTGGTTGTGCCAAGATCGACACGCCTGAATTCGCATTTATTAAAATCCACAAGCGTTACACCATATTTATCTGCCACTCTGGTAAGCCCTGTACTATTAAAACCATTTATGGTGCTTAGTCCTAATTCTTCATGAAAAGGGGACCCTTCACCAATGGTAATATCATTGCAACCATATTCGCGCAGAAGAATAATGATGTCCTCAATAACCCTGGTAGTTGTTACCACGCCGAATAAAGGTGTTTTTTTTCTGCGAGAGGCGTACACAATATTGGGTTTAATAAGGATTTTATCGTTTGCCTTTAGCCCCTTAAAACCATCACACAATTCCAAGGCATTCTTTATTGCCTCGTGGTTTTCGCGATATCTAACAATGGAAACAGATTGCTTGGTCATTTACTTTTCCCTTATTTTTGCAGTAGTATTAACGCTCGTTGAACTCAAGTATAGTGGAGCTGTTGGAAACTGTGAAAACAGAAAATAGAAGCGGATGCAATTTTACAGTGGAGTGGCGGTTCAGATCAGATTTAGTCCGCCTCTAATAAAAATATTAAATATCAAAAAGTTATGAAAACCGCAAGATGTTGATATTTCGAGTTAGTTGAATGGGTTGTGATATACTTAAAAGTGTCGTCTAAAAACCAAATATTAGGCGGGTTGAGATACATTGAGATGAGCACACGAATCAGCTCCTCTTAAAAGCGTGTGATATACAACGATCTGAAATTCCCTGATAACCACCGATACCATCATTCATTTGTGTATATCAACTTTTATATGAGTGCAGATGTCCATTCGATATCTTAACAATAATTGAGGTTGAATCATGTAATCTATTCTTTCCCAAAATTCAGATCGATCCCCATATATTGCGATTGCTGTGGACGTTATCAGAGTTTATATATCGTGCCTTATCGAATAATTGAAACCCAATTAGATTTATTGCACTTTTCTTGTGCAATCCGAAAATTTTCATATAGGGCTTCTACGGAACCAGCCATGTGGACCGCAACCTGTCCTTATCCCACTCAAATAGGGCACGGCGATTCCCAGTTATTTTCAAAAGTAACCAATCGATAGAAAATACGTGCAATACAATAACCATAAAATTCTTCCGGCACCTTTCGGTTTCCAAGAGGGTTGGCATTTTATTGAGCAGAAAATCAGGCAATCCGGGCGAGGGCTTATCTATGGGTGTGCCAGGAGGCTGAGAGGCACAGTAATTCAGTCGACTTGTGATTTTGGTATCAGCCCACTGTCGATCAGCAATTGTATCATGTGCATGTAATGTCGTTTGTCCTGATATTCTCAGCTGAATTTTCTTGGTGGGATGATAAAATAACCAGCTTGTTTGTGAATAATTTTTAATATCTTGCACTTTTGCGGCTCTAGCATCGGTATAACAAACTAAAATCCGTTCGGGCACGTTGACTTTCCTTAGGATAACAGTTCGCAAATTGCAGCCCTCTTTTGATGTCGTGCCCAGTACAGGCCAATGAAAAGGATCGTCTTGATCGGAGGCTCCATGCTCTAGTACTAGCCAAATTCTATCTAAAATGCCATCAAGAGTGCCCCATTTTTCATTTTTAATTTTCATTTTGTGTCTCATATTGATCTAAATGGCTCCGCATTGAGAGAAAGCTATGATATTTAATGAATGAGAACGTAATTTTGTTAAATCAGAAAGCCGGCTGCTAAAATAATGCCAACAAAGCTGAAATTACATGTATGAAATGTATATCGCAAGTAATTGTTGAGGATCATTAGGAGAAGCGTTGCGTATTATGCTGGACAATCTAAAATGACTTGATGGGTAAATAACGAATGCTAATCTAAAAAAAATCGGTTATCCTGATATATTAGCAGGATAGCAATTCCAACTGTCGCTATTTTATAGATTGCGTCTCAAGATCCAAAATAAATCGAATTGTTTCAGGCGACGAATAAGAACCAATATACCTAACCAAATGTTGGAATTTCAATATACAAAATATTATTTTTCACAAAGCGCAAAACCTTTTAATTTTTCTCAACGATTTTCGGTACTTCAAATTTTTTTATCCATTCGAAGCGCCCACAGCAGTTGCATCCAACCTATTCTTGACACAAAACCGACTATTGGGCATACTCAAGTGTTGAAAAATCTACATACCCATCATTGCAGCGTATCATAGTATAAATGATTTTCATCATCCGGTTTAATGGGAGATAATCTTATATCATTGGTAGGTTGCCCATGCGTTCCCACCCAAATATTCTCGGTATCGATATCGGTTCGGTGTCGATTGCAGCTGTTGAAATAACTCCACAGAAACAAATCGTTCAATCTGCTTATGAATTCCATCGCGGCAATACCACCGCAGAACTCAAAAAAATGCTAACGGGCATCGATCTGCGGACAATCGGCGGTATTGCTGCGACCGCGTCCACGCCAGCCATCCTGAAAATCCACCGGCAGTATGATAATCGACTTTCGGTCATAGCTGCTGCACACCATTTCCACGACAAGGTTGGATCGATTCTGCTGGTGGGCGGCGAGAAATTCGGTTTAATTCGCTTTGATGAAGATGGGCATTATCTAAATTTCAAATCCAACACCCCCTGCGCTGCCGGGACCGGCAGTTTTCTCGACCAGCAGGCGAACAGGCTGAACTTAAGCGGCATCGCAGATCTCAGTCGTATGGCGTTCAGCAATAGAGGCGCCGTGCCGAAAATCGCTACGCGCTGTGCCGTTTTTGCCAAAACCGATTTAGCCCACGCCCAGCAGGAAGGCTTTACACTGTCGGAAATCTGCGATGGGCTCTGCTTGGGCCTTGCCCGAAATATTGTCGACACCCTGTTTCGCGGTGAAAATTTCAATACCCCGGTCGTATTTACCGGCGGTGTATCCCTCAACCGGGCGGTGGTTCAACACATCGAGTCACTTATTGGAACAAAGGTAATTGCCCGCGACACATTGTTTTACGGAGCCATCGGTGCCGCATTAAACCTGTTGGACGAGTTTAGTTTATTGAAACCCTTGAAGATTCAATCGACCGATGAAATTCTGATCCCGCACAATACCCGGCGCCCCTATTCCCATGCGCCCCTGGCATTAAACCTTTCGGATTATCCTGATTTTGATGGTGTCGAATCCTACACCGTTACGTCCGACGTTTCACTGTCCGGGTTTGCCGTTGAAGTCGATATTTATGAAGATCTGCAACCGGCCCGGGGCCTTGAGGCGTTTTTAGGGATCGACATCGGTTCGACCAGCACCAAAGCGGTGCTGATGGACACGAAGCATTGTGTTCTGGCCGGTTTTTATACCCGAACGGCTGGAAGACCGATTCAGGCCGTCCAGGGGATCTTCGCCGCGATAGACGATATGGTTCGCAAAAAGGATATCCAATTAACGATGATCGGCGCCGGCACCACCGGTTCGGGAAGAAAATTGATCGGCAAAATCATCGGCGCGGATATGGTTGTCGATGAAATTACGTCCCACGCCCGGGCCGCCACCGAAATCAACCCCCGGGTCGACACGATCATCGAAATTGGCGGACAGGATGCCAAATTCACGACGTTACAAAACGGTCGGGTCACATCCTCCATCATGAACAATGTCTGTGCGGCCGGCACCGGCAGCTTTATTGAAGAGCAGGCCCAAAAACTCGGATGCCCGTTGTCCGAATATTCCAGCCGAACCGAGCATCAAAAATCGCCGCTGGCCAGCGATCGATGTACCGTGTTTATGGAGAGGGATCTCAACCATTATCTCAATGAGGGCTATACGGTGAATGAGGCGCTGACGGCGGTGCTTCATTCCGTTCGGGAAAATTATCTGACCAAAGTCGCTGATGAAAGCAGCATCGGAAATGTTATTTCCTTCCAGGGCGCAACGGCCAGAAACAAAGCGCTGGTCGCTGCTTTTGAACAAAGACTCGGCCGGCCGATCATCGTATCCCGCTATTGCCATTTAACCGGTGCGCTGGGAGTCGCCCTGATGCTCTCTGAGCAGCAAATCACCCAAACCGCTTTCAGAGGCTTAAATCTGTACCAAGAATCGATATTGGTTAAGTCTGAAACCTGTGAATTATGCACCAATCATTGCAAGCTGACGGTTGCCGATGTTGACGGTCAACGGGTTGCATATGGATTCCTATGCGGTCGGGATTACGACCATAAAAAATATGTGAACAACAATCGTGCGGGTTTTGACCTGTTAAAAGAACGCCGAAAGGTATTTGCATCGACAACGGGAACTCATTTTAAAGAAGCATTCTCCGTTGGCATCCCGGGTGCTCTTCACCTGCTGGAGGATCTACCGTTTTGGAAATGCTTTTTTAACGCGCTCGGCATCAAAACCGTGAGCAGTGAAGGGTATAAGGAGGCCATCAAAGACGGCCAGCATATTACCGGTGCCGAGTTTTGTGCACCATTGACTGCCCTGCACGGTCATGTCCAGTATCTGATGCATCAAGCGGATTATATCTTTTTGCCGTTTTATTTTGAAAAGAAGTCAAAGCAAAAGGGCGTCCGACGGCAATATTGTTATTATACACAATTTTCATCGTGCCTGGCGTCGGCTATAGGAGGATCGGCGCAGAGAAGGCGATTTTTGATGCCGGTGGTACACTATCTCTACAGTAATTTCCACACCAAGGCCCAGCTGTACAGGATGCTGAAGACGATTTCAAAAACCCCCATCAGTTTTTTTCACATATCTGCGGCATACGACAAGGCCTGGGAATTGATGCATACATGCCGCTCGAACTGGAAAGAACTCTACAAAAAACATACCCGCCGGGCCGCTGAGCTGCACGTGGTGTTGCTGGGAAGACCGTATACGGTTCTCACAGACGCGATGAACAAGGGTATCCCAAACCTTTTTGCATCACTGGGCATCAAAGCCTTTTCTCAGGATATGCTGTCTTACAGCAACCCGGACACAAAAGCCATCGAACCGCTTCTCAAGCAATTGCACTGGCATTATGCCTCGCAAATATTGGCGTCGGCTGAGGTGGTCGCAAAATCTGCCGACGCATATCCTGTCCTCGTGACCGCTTTTAAATGCGCTCCGGATTCGTTTGTGATCGACTATTTCAAAAAAATTATGGATGCGCATCAAAAGCCTTATCTTATCCTGCAGCTCGATGAACACGGTTCAAAAGTGGGCTACGAGACGCGAATTGAAGCGGCGATCCGGTCGTTTCAGAATCACCATGCATCACGCCCGACTGAGCCGTCTGCACCATACGCGCCCATACGGATTGAGACCAAGGCCAAAAACATTTTAGACCAAACATTGATTCTGCCCAACTGGGATCCCATCGCCTGCAACCTGATCGCCGCCAATCTCAAAAGAGCGGGAATGGATGCGCGCCCTCTGGATGAAACGCGAGCCAGTATCCGTAACAGCATGCGGTACAATACCGGTCAATGTCTTCCGTTGAACATCATTGCCCAGGAATTTATCGATTATGTGCAAACCCACGATCTGGATCCGGCCAAAACGACTTTGTGGATGGTTGCCGGAGAGATCGCCTGCAATATCAAATTATACCCGCACCATATCAAGCATATTTTGAATTCCTACGGCAACGGTATGGAAAAAGCCGGCGTGTATGTCGGGAAGCTTTCAATGGCCGACATCTCCATGAAGTTGCCCGTCAATAATTATTTTGCATATATGTTCGCCGGAATGATTCACAAGATGGGCTGCAAAATAAGGCCCTATGAACACCATAAAGGTGAGACCGATCAGGTGGTCGCCAAAAGTGTCGACATCCTGACAGGCGCCTTCTTAGGCAACGGATCAAAAGAGGATGCCGTGGCCGAGGTGGTGTCCAATTTTGAGGATATTGAGATCGACAAGCAGGCTAAGTCCGGCTCCAGGCCGAAAGTGGCGATCTTCGGTGATCTATATGCACGCGACAATCATGTGTTTAATCAGGGCCTCATTCGCTTTATCGAGAAAAATGGCGGAGAGGTGATCACGACGCCCTACAGTGATTATCTCAAGATGATTTCCCGTCCGTATGTTCGAAAGTGGTTAATCGAGGGTCATTATTTGAGTGCCTTTTCTTCTCAGGCACTGCTGAGCACCTTAAAATGGAACGAACACGTATACTATCGTTATTTTGAACGTGTTTTGAACGAACCGATGCCGGAATATGAAGAATCTGCGGAAGAAATTCTTTCCCAGTACGATGCCCGCATTGAACATACGGGTGAGTCGATGGATAATTTGTTAAAAGTTTATTATATCCAGAGGCACCATCCGGATGTCTCGCTGTTTGTCCAGGCCAGCCCCGCATTTTGTTGTCCCGCTCTAATTACTGAGGCCATGGCTCGCGAAATCGAGCAACATACAGGCACACCCGTCGTATCCATCACCTACGATGGAACCGGAGGAAATAAAAATGACGTGATCTTGCCGTATCTTAAGTATCCCAGAGGCGATCTCCGGCAAAAGCATCGCAAATTATATGGAGATCTGCGGCGAAGGCGCTTGGGCATGGATCGGTAATGTTGCTTAAAACCTTAATTTTGCTCGCCTCGGAGGCTTTCATATTCGCATTCATTTTCAGGCAAAATTCAGGCAATAAGATCGGCCCGATTCTACCCTGACAAACCGGCCCTTGGAAAATATTGGAAAAGTCAATTGATCGCCGACAGTTGCAAGGGATATACCGCTCGAAAACCCACCAGCTTTTGTTGCTTTTCATCCCAAAGCTTCAGCCACAGGCAGCTGAGACTTTTACGGATCGTAAGCGGGGCAACTGTTTTCAAAACCGGTGTCTCATTGTAACAATATTGCAAATTATAATTTGGAATCCGAGCGCGAAGATGGTGAACATGGTGTAGTCCGATATTGCCGGTAAACCACTGCAACACCTTAGGAAGTTTATAATACGAGCTACCCTTTAAGGATGCGGTAATCGAATCCCATTCGTCATGACGCTTCCAGCAAACGCCTTTAAACTGATGCTGTACGTAAAACAGCCAAACGCCAATCACACCCGCCATAAAAATTACCGGAAACTGAATCAAGGCATAGGCCTTGAAACCGATGGTCAGACTGGCGACTACGATAATGGCCACTATAGCGGCATTCGTGATAATGACGCTGTAGTGTTGACGTCTTCGAGCGCCTTTATGCGGGTATCGGTAGGATACTAGAAACAGATAAGCGGGACCTAAACCCAGAAGCACAAAAGGATTTCTAAAAAAACGGTACCAGAAACGCCTTATTTTTGAAGCCGCATGATATTCATCTATTGTCAACGTCCACACATCGCCCTTGCCCCTGCGATCAAGGTCACCGGCAGTGTTATGATGTATCCCATGGGATTTACGCCATTCTTCAAAGGGTGTGAACGTTAATATCCCGCACACATATCCCAGAGCCGTGTTGGCCTTGCTGGAGGCAAAAAACGATTGATGCGCGCAGTCGTGGAAAAAGATAAAGATCCTGACCAACAAACCGGCGGCGACAACGGCCAAACCCAAAATGATCAAGTATGAATAGCCTGCGATAAGACACAAATACATCAAGATAGAGACCAATAAATAGGGAATGAAAGTGTTTATCAGCTGCCAGATGGCCTTTCGAAGATGCGATCGTTCGTATCTTTTAATCGTGTGGTACCAATCCGGTTTGGTTCCTTTAATTGTTTTCAAGACATAACTATCAGGCATTCAGTGCTCCCTTGTATTCAAAGCCCGGCAAGTTTAGCAGTTTTCAATTTTTAAAGAGAGCCAGGGCTTCATCCAATTTTTGCTCCATTTCATTTCTTTGAGTTTCAGTTAAATCAAAAAAAATTTGTGGCTCCTGCAGAAAATCATGGACAAAAGCATATAAATTTTTGATATTTTTGATCCCTTTGCTTTCAAAAAATTCAATAAATTCATTCATCCTAAATCCTACCTGTTTGCGACAAATGTCTGTAGGGTTGATAGAATAATCTGCCGCCCGGCTCAAAGAATATGTATCTCGCATATTTTGCGGAAGTGATAGCCATATATGGCAAGGGTGATGGCCAGGGGAAGCAACCTGGGTTTGCGCACCAGGGTCCAGATCATTAAATACCAGTAATGGAATCGCTCCCTGCCCAGAATTCCCAGCCGAATGCCGGAACGGAAAAAAGCAAGAAATCGTTGAAAATCGATGCGCGTGCCTACCTTAGGATCGCCAAATTCTCTGAGAAACACTTTTACACGCCGATAATAATATTTGGGGGCGTAAATATGTCCCATAATGTTACGGTAGCCGTTCATCAGCTGATCAAGGCCCATCTTGGGATCAATGTTGGTGGTGCCATCCACATTATCGCCTGAGATCATCTTGGCCAGCAGGCGGTTGTCTTTCTTGAGACGATCAAACAGGCGAGTTCCCGGTGGCGCCTGGAGTAGACCCACCATTGCGGTCACAACACCGCTTTTTTGAATAAAATCGATAAGCTGCTGGAATGTTGACTGGGTATCGCTGTCAAAGCCGACAATAAAGCCCCCCTGAACCTGTAAACCCGCGCGCTGCATGATTTTTACATCATTAATAAGATTGCGGTTCTTGTTTTGAATTTTTTGGCATTCGGTAAGGCTGTCATCATTTGGCGATTCGATGCCAATGAAAACCGAATCAAAACCAGCTTTGACCATCAGATCCAAAAGCTCGGCATCGTCTGCCAGGTTTATCGAAGCTTCTGTGAAAAATACACAGCCCTTCTTATCTTTGCGCCATTCGATCAAGGCGGGTAGCAGCCGCGTTTTTAGGTAACGCTTGTTTCCGATAAAGTTATCGTCGACAAAAAAGACATCACCACGCCATCCCGCATCATACAGCAGATCCAATTCTGCAAGCACCTGCTGCGCTGACTTCAGCCGTGGCCTGTGGCCGAAGAGAGCCGTCACGTTACAGAACTCGCAGTTGAATGGACAGCCCCTGGAAAACTGAATGCTCATAGAAGCATATTTTTTCATGTCTATCAGACCCCAAACAGGAGGTGGAGTGTGACGAAGATTGCAGAACCCGGAAGCCCTGTAAATATTTTTTGGATGACCGTTTTCCAGGTCTTCAAGAAAAGATGGCAATGTCAGTTCCGCCTCGTCAAGGACAAGGTGATCCACTTCCCCAAAGGCCTCCGGTTCGGCAGTAAATAGCGGTCCTCCTGCGATGATTTTCAAACCCGTCGCTTTACAACGGGCGATGATTTGTTTAGCTGAGTCCCGTTGAATGGCCATTGCTCCTATAAAAACCAGGTCTGCCCATGAGAGATCATCATCGCTGAGGTCGTTCACGTTAACATCCACCAGACGTCTTTTAAATTCATCTGGTAACATGGCCGCAACGGTGAGCAAGCCCAACGGCGGGTATGCAGCTTTCTTTCGAATGAATTTTAAAGCATGACTGAAAGACCAAAACGTATCGGGAAACTTTGGGTAAATGAAAAGAATGTTCATATTAAAAACCTCCTTGCTTCGGACTATCACATGGTGGAACGAAAGCCAAACCGAATCGATCCAACTGTATCAGACGCAGTTGATTCAATAATTTGAAGCCATTCGAAAATCGAAAAAGGATAAGGATGCTGTTATTAAAAAAATTCAAACAGTTTAAAGTCATAATCTCAAACTTCATGCCAAACGGGCTAAGTTCGACTCAAACTAATTTAAATTATTGATATTATAAAAATATTTGTATAAAAGAGAATATTCGAGGAGGGATAAATACGTGTCATAATGTGGCCTTATATGACCAATGGCCCAATATGACCATGCTTGGTATTCGCCATCGTCATCCAGATGTTTTTGAATTTATGTTGGAATCACCCCGAATTCCTCTCAAGGAACTCTGAAAAGCTAACTGCATTTTCAGGTCGATATTGGGCGGCTTTTTAGACTAAATTTTAGCAACCCTAGTAAAGTGCGTTGAATGTCGATGATTAGAAGCTAATCACATCAATGTTTCTCTCCTTCTTGTTAGAGAAAGGTAAAAAATTAATCGTTAGTAGCGCCCTCTGCCGCGTCTGTCTCCAGGTCCTCCTCTGTCTCTACTTCTACGGTCGCCAGACCGAGGGCGAGCTTCATTGACCGTAATCGTTCTTCCTTTAAACGCCTGTCCATTTAAGGCTGCGATTGCAGACTGGGCTTCAGCTTGCACGGGCATCTCCACGAATCCAAAGCCCTTTGAACGACCACTTTGTTCATCCTTGATAACATTTGCGGACACGACCTGCCCGAAGGCCTCAAACGCCCCGCGCAAGTCTCCTGCAGTGACATTATAAGATAGGCCACCGATGAAAATTTTCATTTTAATCCCTCTTCTCTTGATCATGAGCGTGACGTTATAGGTGCGCCAATCTTTAAAAACTGGACTACCCCGCGCATAAGTTTATGCAACTTGTCGACTGCACCAGCTACGGTAGCGCGTTGTCGAGGCAAGTTAGGTACCGATTACGGCAAGCGAGTCGATTCCCGCATAATTTTTAATAGCGGATATCACAACGGCTATCTGTTTGATGCTTCCTGTTCACCGTCCCGTTGGTGAAAAGCATCCATCTCCTTTGTGAACTTGCTTTTTTGCGTTTACCTTCCATTTGCCCA
The DNA here is from genome assembly GCA_050116835.1 of Desulfobacterales bacterium. Taxonomy (GTDB): domain Bacteria; phylum Desulfobacterota; class Desulfobacteria; order Desulfobacterales; family JAHEIW01; genus JAHEIW01. The sequence continues at coordinate 7,078 of JASFNW010000098.1, read as the reverse complement.
AATCGATTTCGTTTTGTCCCTTTTTTGCTTCCGCTTTTCCTTTAATGTTTGCTTCCCTTTTTTCTGTTGCTCGTGTTTGCCTTTATCTCTTTTTCCCTTGTCGCCCATTTGATCTTCTTTTCCAGCTCCTCATTTATTTTCATCAGGCTTATGGTGCGCTTTATATGGCTGTATTCAAGCAATTTGCACTCCTCATTAAACTTTTTTTCCTTGCGCACATATTCAAGAACTTCTCTTTCTAATTTTTTAATACTTTGCTCTAGCTCTTCGTAAGACGATTTTCCGGCCATGACAATATCACCTGCCAATATAATTTAATCCTCTTTGGACAAAATCATTCGGTCGTCAAATAAAAGTTCAGAAAAAGAATCTGAATTGCCGTTGAATAATTCGACGACTCTTTCGGCGATAAGCTCCGCACAGGCAGAAACGGGAAAAAAATTATCGGATCGAATCGCTGAAATCAGAGCACCATTGCCGTTGTTGATAGCCTCACGAATGTCATCGGCATCGTAAACCGCCTCATACATAAGTGAAAATTTTTCTTTGGTAGGATCATAAGCGTCACGTTTTCGAAATTGTCTTTCGATGACTGCAAATTCTTTGATTGAAAGACGATTTGTTTCAGCATTCATCGATATATCGTATCTTTGAATCATAATCCCCTCCCTATATTGGTAAAGCCTTTCTTAGCAATGCCAATCCGTTACTTGGTGCAAGGATACAACAATCCTTCTGTATGATCATCGTCAACGACTAATATGTTTTTGTTGCCTGTATTAATTCTCAAATCCTTTCAGCCCTTGTCCGCGCCATTACGTGCAGGGATCATTTTTATAGACGATTGCCCGGCCTTAACCCATCAATCGGCCGGGATTGTCACGCTTTGATCTGAAGGTAGGGTGAAATCAGCAGCTTTTTTTCCGAAAAAAAATCTGGATAGCACCTGCGTTGATGATCCTAAACGCTTAAAAAAAGTATTCAGACCAAAAGGATGGATATGCTGGAGACCATCCGTGATATTGTCGTTATTTAGCATGCCGTGAGAATTATCTTTGGAACATATGAAGAAGGAGGGTCAGCCCCATCTGCCCTCCCAAAATCTGCAGGCGAAGGGGGTGATTACCGGCCATTCAGGATCTGCTCGACACATACCTCTGCAACCATACTGTCCGGTTCCTTTTCAAATGGCATGGTTGCCCAACCTTGCTCTTCAACATATTTTTCTCTTTCCCAGCGGTTTTTTGCTGACAATTCTTTAAGCTTGGTGTCTTTGTCTGCATCTGCATTAAATTGTTCTAAACACATCGGTGCCAAACGAGCGATAAGCGCATTTTCAACCATTGTATCCGCATTTCTCTGGGATGTACTGCCCAACACCCAGCCTCCCCAACCAAATCCGATAATCATAACGACGATGGCACCAATAATGGCACTCCATATACTGGTTTTTATTTTTTCTTTATTCACTGTCATCGGATACCCCCTCATTTTTATTTGTCCAGAATAAGTATAAACGCCACATCATTTGAAGCTTCCTGCAGAAAACAGTCACTCTGTCAGGAGCGACATATGCACAATTTAAGAATTTTCTTCATGGCTACAGTCTCGTATAAAACATAAACGATTAGGTTCTTTTCCTCCTGACGGCATTAACGGTTTCTATCCCTTCCGAATGGGAAATCGTGTGGATTTGAATTTGCAGCGGCTCACACAAAAGGCTCTTTGTTCCGAGCAAAACGCTGAATCTATCTGACTTTATTTGATCGTCCAGATCTTCCCGGGTTTCCCACTCCGCGATCAAGCTGAAAGCATTCTTGTCTTCTATGTCCCGGAAAACGTGACAGCTCCGACAACCCCTCGCATTTTCGGTGGATTCAATCAATGAGAGAAGTGTTTGCATAACCTCTGTCCGTTTATCTAAAAAGGCATTCATGGATATCCTGACAATGATCACGAGACCCCCCTATCAATAAAAAAAGGCACACGGGTTAGCATAGCTCGGGAATTTTTCCGCCCAGGCTGCTATTAAAAAATTCAAATAGTGTAAACTATATCTTCAAGCTTCGTGCCAGTAAGACGAAGTCCAACTTTTATGATCCTAACGAATTGATATTTATAATAATTTTTTATAAATGGGACGAATCGAGGTCGGATGAATGAGCTTAACAATATGGTCATATATGACCTATGGTGATATATGACCATGCTTGGCAACCGTTTTTGGAGTTTACCGCTCTTACTGAGAGAATACAAATGGGCTGGTTGTTGTTTGAGAAAAGCCGCGAGGAATAGACGGATTTATGGCTAAATTATCCTTTAGCGATGTACATTCACACGGAGGTAAGAGATCTAATTTCTAATTTAGATATCATGGCTCGAGCGGCAGAACAAATAGCTGCCCATTCTTATGGCTGGCGGATACCCAATTTTCGTATGCGGGCGCGCAATGTGCTGCGGTTGAGCCCTAAGATTTCTGCAGCCCCGTTTGGACCACTCACTTTCCAATTGGTCTGCTCAAGTACCCGGACAATATGGTCGCGCTCAACCTCTTCCAGCGTTTTTTGCGGGGACGTTAAATCCTTATGAGGTTTCTTAAGTTCATCTACCAGGTGCAGTTTGGGCCCCGAAGAATTGATCACTGCCCTTTCGAGGACGTTTTCCAACTCCCTCACATTGCCGGGCCATTGATAATTCTTCAAGGCATTCATGACACTCGTCGGGATGCTCTCAATGGACTTTCCCAGTCTCTTGGAAATTTTATTAACAAAAAAATCCACCAGTAGTGCAATGTCTTCCACCCGTTCCCTGAGCGGCGGCACCGTGATCGGAAATATACTTAGCCGGTACCAAAGATCTTCCCGAAATCGGCCCCTGCGGACTTCCTCTTCCAGATTACGGTTGGTGGCGGCGATCAGGCGCACATCGACCTTAATCGTACCGGAGCTGCCCAATCGCTCAAACTCACCGTCCTGGATCACTTGCAGCAATTTGGGCTGAAGTTCCAGTGGCAGTTCTCCGATCTCATCCAGAAAAAGGGTGGCACCGCTGGCAACTTCAAATCGTCCCAACTGTCTGGCATGGGCACCGGTAAAAGCACCTTTCTCGTGGCCGAACAGCTCACTTTCAATGAGGTTGGCAGGCAGTGTGGCACAATTCACTTTCACCAATGCCCGGTCTTTGCGCGGGCTCAAGCCATGAATGGCCCGGGCCACCAGTTCCTTGCCGGTTCCGGTCTCACCGAGAACGAGAACAGTCGTATCGCTGGAAGCAATTTGTTCGACCTTGTAGAGCACATAATTGAGCCCGTCACTTTGACCGATAATGTTCTCATAGTTGTATTCCAATTTGATTTCTTCTTGCAAATACGCTCTTTCCACCTCAAGTTTTTCTTTTAACTCCTTTATCTCGGAAAGTGCTGTCTTAAAATTAAGTTCGGCCTGCTTGCGCTCGGTGATATCCTGAATAGAGCCGGACATCCGGATAGCTTTCCCCTCGGTGTTCCAAATTGCCTGGCCACGCGCGAGAAACCACAGATATTCGCCGGATTTTGTGCGCAGGCGATACTCAACTTTGTATGGAGCTCGCTTTTGAAGATGGCGTTCGATCGCGGTCCAGCTGAACTCTGCGTCCTCAGGGTGCAGTAAGCTGCGGAATGAATCTATCGTGCTTGGAAAATCCTCGGACGAGTACCCAAGAATTTCCTTGAAACGATCAGAGTAGAATACAGTATCCGACAGCAGGTCCCAATCCCAGAGGCCGTCGGTGGAGCCTGCGAGGGCCAAAAGATATCGCTCGTCACTGGTGCGCAATGCCGCTTTCGCTCGACCGTGACGCGACCGCTGTATAAACAGCCAGACGATCAGTAATGCTGCGATGACGCAAAAAGTAACCAAGCCGATGATATGCCATTGATCAAGTGCCAAAATGACTCCTCAGTAACGCTGGGTTGTGCTGAGCATTTTAATTATCATAAAAACTTAAGAATTTCAAAATTTTGGCGATGCCAGTGGGTATCGATATAATTGGCTGGAGTTTTAAGGTCTGGATTTGTACTGATGGGCTGTTTAATACGGCAAAGTGTCACGTCACCCGGTAGAATGCGTGATCATAACGATAAAAACAGGATCTTGTTTTTTGCGCATTTTGGTGCACTATTCAATACAACACAGGGTGGTGTTGAACATTGGCGTAGACACTATTTGAAATGAAACATCGGTATTTCATTTTAAAATGGTAACCATTCAATTTCATTTTCGTATCTTTATACCAATAATGCTCTCAGGTGCGAATATTTGAAGGCAGTGGATAACGCCAACTCCTAAAAAACGAGCTGACAAAATTGTTTGAACGATATTCACTGTTCAACAGACTTCAAGCCCAGACAATTTGAAACGCTCCTTGCCAACAAACATCAACGGCTTAATGGATTCTATTTTTTCCCGGCAATATTTCTGCTGCTGTTTTGAATTAGCTTTTCAATTTGGTTACGGTGTTTTCTAATTTCCACTTCCGCCCAATCGCGATCGACAATTTGCGCTATACTTTCAGCAATAGCGAAGAGCAAATTTTTTACCTCTTTAAGATACGGCACCTCCTTAAATTCTGGTTTTTCTTCCAGATAACACACCTCCAGAGTGCCAATCCGTTCATTATTTAATATAATATCTTGCGACAGTTTCCATTTGGTGTCTTTATAATTTTTTGTTTTAAACTCGTAACGATCAAACATAATCCGAGCGCAGGCAATTTCAGGGTATTCAATTGCCGGAGGAATGAAATCGATAACTTCTTGAAGGACATCATCCAGGGAAAAGCTCGGGCCAGCCCTGAGGCTTGAAATGTCGTAGAGACACTTTAACTCTTTGATTCGTCCTCTGAGTCTTTGAGAAACCTGCTCCAGTTTGTCATCATCATGTGAGCGCTCTTTGATCTCTCTTTGCAGTTCCTCGTTAATTTTCATCAGCCCAAGGGTGCGCCTAAAATGGCTGTGTTCAAGCAATTTGAGCTGCTCATTAAAATCCTTTTCCTTGCGCATATATTCAAGAACTTCACTTTCTAATTGCTTGATACGTTGCTCAAGTTCCCTGTACGCCGGTTTTTCGCTCATGAGAATATCGCCTTTTGTTGCTAAAATAATTCGTAATCATTTTTAGTTGTATAGCCTGTTCAGGTGAGACAGTATTCACAAAAAAAAGAAAAATTTTAATTATCCTCAGATAAGAGAGTCAGATCATCAAAAAACAGTTCAGAAAAATGATCTATGCCGTCATTGAACAAGCTGGTTACTTCTCCGGCAATAATTTTTGCACGGGGATGAATGGGGAAAAAGTAATCAAATCGAAGTTCTGAAATCAAAGCTTTTTGCCTTTTCTGATAGCTGCACGAATGATATCACCATCCTATGAAGCTTCGTTTATCATCAAATAAATTTCTTTGGTGGCGATCGTAATATTCAGTTTTTCGCAATTTGGGTCCGGTTACAGCGAACTCTTTTACTGACAAAAGATTCGTATCTTCATCGAACGACATATCATACCTATGAAGCATGGCATCATCCTTAAATCATTGGGGCCCTAAAAAGCTTCACCGTACCAATCTCTTGATGACCGGTGGCGATAATTGCCATTCGTGCAAAGCGTTGAGGCGTTAATTTTTAGCAGTTTAGCGGGGATCATCTATGTACAATAGTGCATAGATGCGGATTAATAAAGACTACCCGTATGCTAATGTGAAGCAAAGAAAACTATATTTTGTCTATCCCCAACTGATTGCTGATCGGGCATCATTTGCATCTGTGCATAATGGACTGAGGATTTGAGGATAGTATTTTCGGGAAAAGGTCTAAGACAGGCGAGATATTGATGAAATGCCGTATTAAATCTTATTCCAAAAATTCTTAATATGGGCAAGAGGTAAGGCAAATGGTCAAAATATTACATAACCTAAGTAATTAATTGCCAAATCGTAAATTGTCAAAATCGACTTTTTATTTAAAGAATGGAAACTGCTTATTTTATGATAAAATACGGCCATTGCGCCTATTCTGGATTCTCTTCCGACTTTCTTTTATCTTTATTCAGTTTGCGTTGTCTTTTTTCCTCTTGCTTTAGCTTTCGTGCTAATTCTTTCTTACGTTTTTTAAACGAATACTGTGATTTCGCCATATTCTGCCACCTCGAAGGCCGTTATTCTTAATAGTAATGAAAATGAGAAGAATTTGGCCGGGATTTATTAGGATTTAAGATCTTGGTATTTTGATGGGACTGGTACTGGTCTAAAAGAAACAAAAAGGCACCCCTCTTTATTCGAGGGCTGCCCTTTTTTCTTGGAATTGAAAGTTAAATCACAGTAACATTTACAGCAGCAGGACCTTTCTGGCCTTGCTCTATGTCAAAGGAAACTTGGTCGCCTTCATCGAGGGATCTAAAACCGGCTGAGTTGATTGCTGAATGATGAACAAACACATCCGGCCCGTCTTCCTGCTCAATGAATCCGAACCCCTTATGGTCATTAAACCATTTAACAGTTCCATTAATCATAATGACATTCTCCTTTCTTAAAATTTTCAAAATCGCAAACTGGAGGATGCCATTCTGATAAATGGTTTATTCCTACAGAAAGAAATCGCCCCGCCAACTGAAAGCGGGGCCTTGTTGAATGTTTATACAATAAGCTATCCGAGAGCCAATAGCAAGCTAATTATCGTTTTTTTAGTAAAATACTCAAATTGAGAATACATGCATTTTGATCAAATTACAAATATGCGAATATATCACAAAAATTTCAAGCGGCTCAAAAGTGGAGATTTGTTGGAGATGCAGGTTTTAGAACTGTAAGAGGCCTGTTTCATAGAGTAGATTAAAACCTGAGATTCTCTGTCAATTACTTGTTACCGACGACCAATCCTCAAGGAATGATCCGGATTTATTAAGCTCAAAGATAATTTGCCGGGCGAATAGGGTGGTAAATACTTTGGTTGCCAACGATGCCAATGGATGTCTTTGCGGCGATGCCATGTGGCATTATCGACAATCAAAATATTGGTGGTTCTTTGAAATGAAACTGTTTTATCGGC
>JASFNW010000097.1:0-19543 GCA_050116835.1 Desulfobacterales bacterium | reverse complement strand
ACCCGCCACATTCGCATCTGATGGAATTTCACGGAAACTACAGTCACCGCCACGAACCGTCTTATCAAACGGCTCTTGACCCGGCATAATTAATCCTGCACTGGATATCAACACCAGACGACAGTCTTTTAACGGTTTTTGCAACGGTGCCCACGGGACCCGTCCGATGCGTCGCCAGCGGTAGATTTTTAAAAATAATCGGTATACTAAAGGGAATTCACTGAGACGACCCATTTTAAATGTTTCTCCAGCGTCCGGCTTATCAGTTTTTCACCAGCGCAATATTCCAGGATCCGCGCGGACTTCACTTTTGACTTATATCAATTTTCTCAATAGCGCTATGAGCTACTTTTCTTGCATACACATGGCTTCTGTTTATCTGGCAAGTTTACATCCAGAAAAATTCATGCTGCCTTGTATTTGCAGTTGAGTCTGGCATTAAATCTAAAGCAATTCAATTGTATTTTGCAGGGGGTATCATTTTTCATCCTTAATGAATTTTATTCATTATTTTAATGGCTTGACATTCTATAACTCAGACGATAGAACATCAACCATTGATCGTTGCAACCGCACGGAAATGACATCACCGTATTATGCAACTCAGGAATTAGATTCATTCAAGGATCGCGGTGGCATTCGTTTAATGATGCCGAGGCCGATTCCACCATAACCCATTTGAAGCAAGAATAAGGAGGGTTTGCTATGACTGTAAAAAATATGAAAATGCTCATGATCTTAGTATTGGGAATTTTTCTGATCCTACCGGCCAACACGGTCCTGGCAGCTGAAGAGCCCATTGTCATCGGTGCGCCGCTGTCAACCGCCTACCTCTACGGCTGGGACGCAGAGAGGGGCATGACCCTGGCGATTGAGGAAATTAACGCAGCCGGCGGGGTTAAGGTGGGTGATAAAAAACGTCCATTAGAGTTGGAGGTCATTGATACTCGGGATCTGGAACCCGGCGTACCGGTCAGCGAGGCCCTTTTGGCGGTGGAAAAGCTAATTCTGGATAAGAAAGCCGATTTTATCATCGGAGGACCGGTTCGCTCCGAGGCGGCCCTGGCGGCCATGCCGCTTTTAAGTAAATACAAAAAGGTTTCGATTTTAACCACCGGCGTCTTGACGCCCAAATACCATGCTATGGTGGCTGAAAATTATGACAAATATAAATACTGCTTTCGCATCCACGGTGAGGCCAAAAACCTGGTGGGCGAGATGTTTGCCAACTTTACCGGGCTGAAGGAAAAATATGGTTTCAACAACCTGTTTATCATTGCCCAGGATGTCTCCCATGCACGCGGTGCGGCCAAAGTCATGGAAGCGGTGGCCACCAAAAAGGGCTGGAATGTCACCGGCGTGGAAATCTATCCCACCGGAGCGACGGATTTTTCCATGGGGCTGCTCAAAGCGAAAGACAGCAACACCCAAATCATTAATATTTGGATGGATATGCCGGAAAGCGCTATTTTACTGAAGCAATGGTATGAAATGAAAATTCCGGCCCTGCCGTTCGGCTCGACTCTGGCAGCCGCAGAACAGCCCGGTTTCTGGAAAGCCACCGACGGTAAAGGTGAGTATACCTTGTGCAATGTGGTCAATGCCGGCAACGCGCCATCTGATGCCACGCCCTGGACCATGAAATTTTACAACGCTTACGCAAAGCGGTGGGGCGTGGAACCGGAAGGCTTAGGCACCTCGAGCAGTTACATGGCAATTTACGTATTGCGGGATGCAATCGAACGGGCCGGCAGCCTCGATCCGGACAAGATTGTGGCCGAGCTGGAAAAAACCGATGTCATGGGCGTTTACGGGCGCTTGAAATTCGACCCCAAAAGCCATCAGGTCATTCCGGCCGCAGATCCTGAAAAAGGTGCGGTGGGCAGCATTTTGCAGTGGCAGGACGGCAAGCGGGTGGTCGTCTATCCTAAAAGCATTGCCAAAGGCACGATCCAGCTGCCCCCCTGGATGAAAAAATAACTGCGAACACCGCTCGTCGGATGAGGGTGTCGCCTCTGCGGCGCCCTCAATCTGCTGTTATACAGCATCACCCTGAAGATACCATGCAAATATTGATTTACGGGACCATAAACAGTGTGGCCCTGGCGTTGTATGCGCTGGGATTTGCGATGGTTTACGGTGTCAGCCGTTTGCCCAATTTTGCCCATGGCGCTTTATATGTACTCAGTGGTTTTATCACTTGGACCTTCGTAAAATCCCTGGGTCTGAATTATCTATTCAGCATTATACTGGCCTTGATTGCGACCGGAATTATCGGCGCTTTGATTTATCAGTTTGTGCTGATTCGTGTCCGGGGCATGGAAATTTCGGAAATCATGGCGTCTTACGCCATGGGGCTCGCAATTCTGGAAGCATTGCGCTGGGGCGGTTTTAAGGGCATGACCTACACGTTGCCGGCCTTTATCGGGGGCAGCACAGAGATTGCAGGCGTATTGGTGGATTATCAACGATTGCTGGTCGTTGCTATCGGTGCGGCCGTGGTGGCCGTATTGTGGCTGTTTACCCGCTACACCCGTGTTGGTCTGGCTTTGCGCGGAATGGCCCAGGATGAGCGTGCCGCCATGATGCTGGGAATCGATTCGGATCTGATGGCCTTGGCAGCCATGGGGTTCGGTTCCATGCTGGCGGCCCTGGCGGCGATTGTATTGTTGCCGCTGGGCAACATTGTCGTGGAGGCCGGCTACAATGTCCTGATTCTGGCCATTGCGGTCTGTATTGTCGGCGGTTTGGGAAGTTGGATGGGGGCTGTGCTGGCTGCCTTTATCATTGGTTTTGCTCAGATTCTGACCGTCGTCTATCTGGGTTCGCATTACCAGATGGTGGTGGCGCTGCTGGCGATAATCATTACACTGATTGTGAGGCCTTCGGGTCTGTTTGGACGCCAGAAGGAACTGGAAGAACGCGTATGAATAAAACTACAGAGCAGCGCCGCAAAGAAAGATTGGACCGGGGTGTCAAGGTTCGTTCCGAAGGATTATATGCGTTGATGTCCTGGCGCGAGCTGTCCTACTTGTTTTTACCCAGACTGGTGCTAATTGCGGGCATCCTGGTTTTGCCGCTGGTGATGCCCTCCATGTACTGGCAGCGGGTGATATCCATCGTCTGCATTTATGCACTGCTCGCCCTGAGTTTTGATTTTCTGGCCCATTACGTGGGACTCGTTTCCCTTGGCGGCGCTTTTTTCATCGGAACAGGCGGTTATCTGGCCGCGCTTTTAAATACCTCATTCGGGCTGCCGCCCATATTGACCATTCCCATTGCCACGCTGGTGGGCGCGTTGATCTGCACGCTGCTATTACTTCCATGCCTGCCGTTGCGGGGAGTCTATTTTGCCATCGTGACCTTGATGTATCCGTTGCTTTTTGCACGGGTGATTGAGGCGCTGGATATTCTGGGTGGAACCGACGGGATTATGGGAATAGAGAGTTTTACAAGTCGCTGGATGGAGCAGTATTTTATCGTCGTAATCCTCCTTTTTTTCCTATTTGGCGTTCGCAGATTGGTTAATCAGGATATCGGTCTGGTCTTTAGGGCCGTTAAGGACAACGATCAGTCGGTTCGGGCGTCGGGGATGAGTGTGACCTACTACAAATCCATAGCGGTGTTTATTGCATCCGGCATCGGTTGTTTGGCAGGCGCTTACCTGGTTCATTTATACATGTGGGCCGGGCTGTCAACCTTTGCGCTGGATTTTTCAATCCTGCCGATTGCGGCTACCGTCATCGGCGGCTCGGGGACCCTGGTGGGACCGGTACTGGGCGCTTTTATTCTGGTGCCCATATCAGAATTGTTGCGGGCATTCGGAACTCTGCGCATCGTATTTTATGCCCTGATTCTCCTGGCATTTATTATTTTCCGCAGCGAAGGCATCATGGTTTATGGTCAGCGCAAATATCATCAATTCGAAAAGTGGATCAAAGTATGAGCACATCGACGACACCGCTGCTGCAAGTCAATGAGGTCACCAAAGCCTTCGGGGGTATCTATGCCTTAAATGAAGTCAGCTTTGATCTGCACGAAGGCGAAATCCTGGGCATTATCGGCCCCAACGGGTCCGGCAAGACGACCCTGGTCAACTGCATCACCGGCTTTATCGAGCTAAGTGCCGGTGAAGTTCTGTATCAGGGCAAAAAAATTTCCGGCAAGCCCCCGCATAAGATCGCCGACATGGGGATTACCCGCACTTTTCAGGTCATGCGTCCGTATTACAGCCTGCCGGCCTATAAGAATCTGGTGATTCCCCTTTTTTCTCCGCGGGCCAAGCGGACCGGCGGCTGGAGAGGTGGCGGTAAACTGGGGGATCGCAATACGGTCAGTATCGATATATTGGAAGAGTTGGGTTTTGAGCGCGAATCCTTTGTGCCCTACAAAATGGCCTCCAATCTGCCCACCGGTTATCTCAAGCGTTTGGAGCTTGCCCGTTGTCTGGCGTTAAATCCGAAGGTGATTCTCTGTGATGAAGTTTTCTCGGGCTTGAGCATGAGTGAAATTGCCAGCATGGTGCCGCTTATGGAACGACTACAGATGGAGGGCATCACCCTGATTATGATTGAACATCGCCTCAGGGAGTTGTTTCAGGTGGCCAATCGAGTTATGGTGCTCAATTTCGGTGAAAAGCTTATCGAGGGTACCGCCGAAGAAGTCATGGCAGACGAAAAAGTAAAAGAGGCCTATTTCGGATCCGAGGAAGTTGAGGAGGTCATGGCGCATGCTTGAGGCAAACCGGCTGATGGTATTTTATGAAAACATGCTGGCCCTTAACAACGTCAGCATCAGGTGCGAAGACAAGCAAATTGTCGGCGTCTTTGGCGCCAACAGCGCCGGCAAGTCTACCCTGATGTACACCCTGTCGGGCATTATGGAAGATATCCGCAAAAAGGAGGAAATGGCCGGGGGCGAGCGCATCAGCGTTCTGGGCGATATTATCTATCTGGGCGAAGATATTAGCGGCCTGAAGCCCAGCAAACGAGCAAAAAAAGGAATCGTGCTCTGCCCGGAAAGGCGTCGGATCTTCAAAGAGTGCAGTGTTCTGGATAATTTACGGATCGGGGGCTATCTGGCAACACCGGCCCAGGCAAAAAAGACGCTGGAGTATGTGTTTAAAATCTTTCCGGCGCTCGAAAAATTGCAAAAACGAATCGGCGGGTTTCTGAGCGGGGGCGAGCAGCAAATGCTGGCCATCGGCAGAGCCCTTATGGCGCAGCCGAAAATGTTACTGCTCGACGAACCGCTTATGGGGCTGAGTCCGTTAGTTCAGGCGGTTCTGGTGCGGGCCACCAAAGAAATTCGTGAGGAGATGGGTATTTCCATCATTGTGACCGAGCAGTACGCCCGACCCGTCTTGCCGATTGTCGATTATGCCTTTATTCTGGAAAACGGAGCCGCGGTTCTGGAAGGAACCCGCGAGGAGCTGATGAATAATCCGGATGTTCGCTCAGCATATTTTGGAATATAGGGAATCAAAAGAAATCATAGCCGGTCATGTCAATTTCCGAACGGCGATATGAATAACAAGGTACCGGTGCCCTGATATTTGGGATTTTATCAACACCTGTGGAAAATCCCATTTTTGAGATGCCAATCATCCCAAATATCGGGCCACGTCATCGTCAGGGGCTAAAACCTGTGCATATCGCCGTTCAAAAAATAATATGATCGCCCGCGGTCGTCGATATTACCAGGGACTTAGCCGCGCAGGGAGTGTGTAACGAAATGAGTCAGGCAAAAGCCAAGTTGGAAAATGAATTGACCTTTACGCGCTTCGACCAGATGAGTGAGCGTTATCCGGATAACACCGCCGTTGTTTATCTGGGAGAGCATTTTTCATTTTCCAGGATAAGGGAACTCAGTGAACGCTTTGCCGGGGCCCTGCAGGATCTAGGCGTTAAAAAAGGCGACCGGGTGATGATTTACATTCCCAATTGCATTCAATGGGTCATTGCTTTTCTGGGGATCCAAAAAATGGGGGCGGTGCTGGTACCGGTGTCCCCCATTTATACATCCCATGAACTCGATTATATGATTAAGGACTCCGGTGCCGAAACCATCATCTGCCAGGATACCAACTTTTGTTATGCCAGCGATGTGTTTGACGAATCCGGGCTCAAACGTATCATTGTCACCAACCTGGTTGATCTACTGCCTTTTTGGAAACGTTATCTGGGATTCCTTTTTGATAAAGTTCCCAACGGCAAGGTTGAGCGAACCGAGGGTGTATGCGAATTTAAAAAACTGCTCAACCATGCGCCAATGCCGTCTTCGGCTGCAATCAATCCAAGGAAAGACCTGGCGTACATTTTATATACCGGTGGTACGACCGGCTTTCCCAAGGGCGTTCCCGGCAATCACATCGGCATGGTGTCCTATGTCAATGATGTCACCGATGATGTGGCCGCAGGTCACCTCAAAGAGGGCGCGGATGTCTACATTGCGATTAATCCGCTTTTTCACATCATGGCTCTGGGGCTTTTTATAGCGGTGGGGCTAAACAAAGGCAATACGGCCGTCCTGATGCCGGTGCCCCAGGTCGATGCCATTCTTGAAACCATCCAACGCAAGCGGGTGCGCTGGTTTCTGGGTGTTCCGGCCCTGTACCGCATGATCCTTGAAAACGATCGCCTGGACAATTATGATCTGAGCTCTTTGCGCTATTGTTATTGCGGCGGCGATGTTTTACCCATTGAAGTATTTAATCGCTGGCAGGAGCGTTTCGGCATACCCATTTACCAGGTTTATGGCTCCACTGAGGCCGGCCACGTGACCTATAGCCGTATTAATGAAGATCCCAAGCCTACGACTCTGGGGTTACCCCTGAAAAGCAGGGAATGCATTGTGGTTGATCCGGAAACACTTGAACCGGTTGCAACCGGTGAAATCGGTGAGCTGCTGGTTACATCACCCTATACCCTGAAGGAATACTGGAACAAACCGGAAGAAACCCGGCAGGCGTATATCGACCTCAACGGCAAAACCTATTACCGCATGGGCGACTTTGTGCGCCGGGATGAAGACGGCGAATTAATTTATGTGGAGCGCTCGGCCGACATCATCAAACACAAGGCCTTCAGGATATCGGCTTCGGAGGTCGAGGCCGTGCTGCAGGACCATCCTACCGTTATTGGCGCCTGTGTGGTCGGTGTCCCCGATGAAAAAGTCGGTGAACGGGTCAAAGCGATTGTGGTGTTGAAAGAAGATGCCCGCGGTGTTGGGGGCGCGGAACTGCTGCAATGGTGCCGTGATCGCTTGGCGTCTTACAAGGTCCCTGGATACATTGAATTCCGCGACATGTTGCCCAAGTCTAAAGTGGGCAAACTCCTGCGGCGCGAAATCCGGGACGAAGAACGCCGCCGGATTGCCAAGGGCAAAACCGCGTCCTGACGCCGGCGCCGGTATTGCAAGCGAGTCCCATGCCTGCTGTCATTCACGCTGAAAAATCTATTCGGAAGCGCTGAATCCTTCGCGGTGAATCTTGGGATCCGGCCGGGGCGGTGCCTTGAGATCGCCCTTTGGTTTCCCGATTGGAACGATCGCTGCAATTTCGAGGTTTTCCGGTATATTCAAAACCGGTTCCATTTTTTCGGGGTCAAACCAGGTAAAGAATAACGATCCTAATCCGTATTCCGCAGCAGCCAGCATCATGTTTTGAACGCAGGCCGAAACAGCCTGTATGGCGCCGTATTTCTGATTAAAAAAGTCTCCTAACCCTTTTTTCTCCGGATCAAACACCACAACGATCAAGACGGGCGCTTGTTCTAGAAAATCCATTTTGTATTTGCCCGCAAAACCCGGCCCGCCGCCGTCAAGGACGGCCTGTTTGGCTGCTTCGGAAACTTCTCTGATTTTTGCTTTGACCCCGGAATCGGTCACGATGATGTATTCCCAGGGCAGAGCATGCAAAGGGCTTGGCGCCCACTGGCCGGCTTCCAAAATGGCTGACAGTTGATCCTGCGGGATGGGAGCGGGCTCAAATGCGCGGCAACTTCTTCTGGATTTGATAACATCCTTAAATTCCATAGCAGTTTCCCTCCTTTAAAATTCGGATTTCAGCTTACCGTTGATTTCCTCCGGAAACGCCATACAGATGCCTTCATTGTAAAGATTGCGCAATGCTCCGACATCCGGCGTGCCCAGTGCCTGGTTGAAAAAGGTGCGCGGCGAGAACACCAGGTGAAAGCGGGCATGGTCATCACCCCGGGCGCCTGGGAAAAAGTTCATGTTAAAATTGTATACACCCATCTTGTCATAGGCGGCCATCAGCTTTGTCAGCCCCTGTGCCAGGTCTTCAATATCATCGTCGGTGAGATCCATTGTACAGCTAGTGGCCTCGACAATCGCAATGACATCGCCGGCAACTCCCAACGGGGCGTATACCGTCAGCCAGCTGGTGCGGCCGATTTTGCCCAGAAAGCGCCGGCCGTCGGTTTTTTCGGTTCTGACCAGATCATCCCAGTAATTGGTTCCCTGGTGCTCGTAGTACGTTTTGGCGCAGCTGAGTTCCTCCTGCAACAGGTGGGGTGCGAACGCGGACGCAAATACTTGTAAATGTGGGTGAATGAGTGAACTGCCGGAAGCGGGCATATAATTCCAGTTAATCAGGTGGTATACGGATTCCGGGTGCTGGATGTCATCAACCCTCTGGAAAAACCGGATCGCCAGACGAAAGGCATCCCCAATCTGGCCGGGGGTTATACCGGTCATGGGAATAAAATGCTGGCCGCTGAAGGTGGCGCACGCCCCCAGGCTGTCATACGGGGCGATGTTGGGAAACAGAACTTTATCATCCAAAATCATGCGGCCTTCGGGCACAATCTCCTCGGGGAAACAGGGGGTGACCTGCATTACCTTGTCCGGGCAAAAAGGACAGTACTCCTGGGTCCCGGCCACCAGTTTGTCGAAATCCGGCTTTTCCCATTTCAAGGGCATGAAGTGACAGATACGTGAGGTCCTGCCGGTAAGCGGGTCTTTGCGAATTTCACTCGGGATGGTTTTGCGCTCCATGTTGTTGTTGGGGTCGAGAATCACGGTTTCCCGTTCAATGGCTTCAAATTTCATACCGCCTCCTTTTATCAATTAACCGCGGATGTACGCAGACACGCGCAGACAGTTTATTTTCTTCCCAACGATCCTGTCGGGAGGAATAACTGCACGCCCTTCGGACAATACAGTCATTAAAATATTGCTGCTGAAGAGAATAAGCTTATGATATCGTTAACGATCTTCATATTTTGGTAAGATAAAATTCCCACGAAGTGGGATGACAGTTTTTGGCCGAGCAAGTCGCTCGGCCAAAAGGTCTGCGATCGTCTGCGTTGGTCTGCGGTTAATTAATCAACTTCTTCGGTAAAAATCAATAGAACATCTCGGTGTACACCAAAGAATCGGGAAAACACGCATCGATGAGCAGGGTGGCATCGCGGATCATCTCGTGCCGACCGCAAAGATAAAAATCATAGGCGCCGGAAGGCAGATGATGTTCAAGATATTCAGTGACCTTTCCTTTAAAGGCATTTTTAGCTAATTGACCGGCTTCCGTCAGACAGGGAACATATATTCGGGCGCTTTGCTGAAATTGATTCGCATAATAGAGATCTTGCGGTAGGCGGACACCATGCAGAAGGATAAAATCGCAGATCCCCGATCGGGCCATCGAGCAGAAGGGTGCGATGCCGGTGCCGGTTGCCAAGAAAACCGCCGCCCGAGAAGAAGGTTTAAACGTAAAATAACCGTGGGGGCCGTTAACGGAAAACGGGGTGCCCATAGCGGCAACGCTGAGAAGTGTGGATAATTTGCCGTCGGCAACACTGCGGATGCAAAAAGTCAATTCAGTCTGCTGCGTCGCCGAAGTGATGGAGTAGTCTCTTGTGAATCCAGCGAAGCTCAAACTGACCCGCTGCCCAGGTTCAAATTCAAACCCGGGCGGGTTACTTGTTGTGATCTCAAACGTTTTGTCCGAGAGCCATTGCCGTTTGAGCAGGACGACCGAATGTGTTGAAGCGAGGGTTTTCAAATCCGAAATGCCTTCAGGGCCTCCAGGTTTTATCGGCTATGCCATGAATGTAATTGCAATGGCGGGCCAGCATAAACAGATAATCTGATAACCGATTCAAGTAGACCAGCAGACGTTGATACGGTCCGGTGCCTTGGGGTTCCTCTGACGGGTCGATCAGCGATGCGGCTTTGCGCTCACACCGGCGGCAAACCGTTCGCGCCATGTGGGCCCAGGCAGCGCTAACATGGCCGCCCGGTAAAATAAAGGCATTCAGTTTCGGTAATTCTTTCTCATAGCGGTCGATGGCCCCTTCTAAAAAGCCGACTTGATCCGCCGTAATTTCCTGAAGTGAATTAGTCGCTTTGGAGTCCGGGCGAGTGGCAAGCCAGGAGCCGGCTTGAAGAAGGTCCGATTGGATCTGCTGAAGCTCGGTTACCAGTTTTTTTTCTGCGGAAAGATGGGCTGCCAGGGCACCTAAGGTCGAGTTGAGCTCATCCAAATCTCCGTAGGCGTCGATTTGGGCGTCCGCTTTTGAAACGCGTTCGCCGCTGAACAAACTGGTTTTGCCTTTGTCCCCGGTACCGGTATATATTTTCATAATAATTTATTGGATAAGCGCCAAAAAGTTTTCTCCAAGGAGTTTTTTTTGTTTTTCTTTATCAGGAAATAATCTTTCAATCCTTCTTTTTATGAATGCGTAATCAAATAATCCATCATCTCCATGAACACCATAAGGTCCATCGGTTCCAAAGAGGCATTTCTCAACACCCAAAAAATCAACAACATCCTCTGTCATTCGGTCGTTTAGATAACTGGTCTGAGAGAGATCGATATATACATGGTTAAAACTCTTTATTGTATTCCAAGTTTCAGAATAAAGGGGAAAACCTGCATGTGCCAATATAAGCTTCAAGTTAGGTACTTTCTGTAAGAGAGCATAATAATCCCCGTGAGAATCCCATCCAGCATGAATAAGAAGTGGTTTTCCGATTTCGGAAAGTTTCTCAGCTACCGGAAGCAATTCTATTGGCTGATAGTGATGCCAGAAAGGATGGGCTTTTACACCTATGAAACCAGTCGAATTTTTCCATTTGTTGAACTCCTGAATTTGGTCGTTTTCACTTCTTGGATTGACAAATACCCATCCGAGAAATCTTTCAGGATTTTCTGAAATAGCCTGAAAGATAGGCTCATTTTTTGGACTTGGATGTAGATGAAATACACCTGTGGGAAGCTTAAGGTCACCTGCTGATGTAAAATTATTAGACAGGATTTTTGCGATAAAGCGAAACGGAATGTGGGACCATGAAAAACGAAAAATATTTAACAAAAATTCTGGTGGTTTTGGAATAGGCTCGTTTATTACACCCATTAAGGCGACTTTGTCCACCTCACAATCATCCATTTTTTTCAACAATTCATCATCGGTCATCAACCTACGTTCAAAATGATAATGACAATCAATAATCACAAAAACTCCTTAGATTTGAAGTTATTTGTCTTTTTGGATGAGCGTAAAAATTAGATGAAAACCGAACCCGATAATAAAAATGATAATTGCTTCAGGTCAGTTGGATTTTGGGGAATCAGAAATTGATTAAAAACATTTATATGCAAATCAAGGGGTTTTGGTCAATAAAATAAAAATTTTGCCGGTTGTGATCTGCAAAAATATCACGAGGTCTAATAAAATTATTTATTCGAAAATTTAACATTTGCAATTAACTTGAACGGATTAGTTGAGAGGAGTTTTTCAGCAATCTCGGCTTTAGTTTTGGCAGACCGGGGGCGGAGCGTGGATCCGGAGACAATTAATCGTTTGAGCAATATCGGCATCATGTCGATTTCAACACGCGAGCCTTTGATAAACGAAATACTCACAATGCGTCCATCTTTGGCTGCCAATTTTAGGTTGCGAGCCACATAATCACCACCGACCATATCCAGAATCACATCTACACCCTGACCGTCAGTGACCTGCTCCAGCACTTTTACATAATCCTGCTCGTGATAGTTGACTGCAACGTCAGCACCAAAGCGTCGGCATACAGCACATTTTTCTTCGCTACCGGCCGTCGTAAACACCTTTGAACCCAGCGCGCTGGCCATCTGAATGGCTGTCGTTCCGATGCCGCTGCTGCCGCCATGCATTAGAAAACTTTCACCGGGCTTGAGTCTTGCTCGATCGAACACATTGGACCAGACGGTAAAAAAGGTCTCCGGAAGCGCCGCCGCCTCTTCCAGGGTCAGTCCCGTGGGCACCGGCAGACATTGACCGACCGGGACGGCAACATACTCAGCATAACCGCCGCCGTTGGTAAGCGCACATACCCGGTCCGAAACCGAACAGGCCGAAACCTCTCTTCCGATCGCCTCCACTTCGCCGGCCACTTCAAGGCCCAGAATCGGGGAAGCACCCTGAGGGGGTGGATAGAGGTCTTGTCGCTGCATCACATCCGGCCGGTTCACGCCGGCTGCATGCACCTTAATTAACACTTCTCCCTTACCGGGATCCGGCACCGGACCCTTTCTAATTTCCATGACTTCCGGTTCGCCGTGTTCGGAAACATGAATATAGCGCATCATTACGCTTTCTCCTTGAACAAATTCAGTCCGTACGCCAAGTCAAATCCTTTCAACCCTGAACCCTGTCCGCAAAATCCTGAAGCTATGTGTCCAGGATCATCCTCATGGTGGGGCCGTCGATGTTGCCGCCGCTGATGATAACCCCCACACGGCCCTGCGTTTCTATGCTGCCGCTCAAAAGGGCTGCGACGCCCAAAGCGCCCGAGGGCTCAACCACCAGCTTCATGCGGAAAAATAAAAATTGAACGGCTTCGATAATTGTTGCTTCAGAGACAGTTTTCATATCATCGACATATTTTAATATCAGCGGAAAGGTGACCTTTTCCCCCAGAGAGGGTGTGCGGGTCCCGTCGGCGATGGTGGGGGGATTTTTAACCGAGTGAAGTTTGCCGGTCTGGAAGGAGCGGGTGGCATCGTCGGCCAATTGGGGTTCGATACCGATGACCCGGCATGTGGGAATCATAGATTTTGCGGCGATGGCCGAACCACTGAGCAAACCGCCGCCGCCGCATGGTACGAGCAGCATATCCAACGATTCGACCTGATCGAAGAGCTCGAGTGCGGCGGTTCCCTGGCCGGCAACGATATCGATGTGATCATAGGGGGGTATCAGCTTATAACCGTGCTTTGCTTTAAGCTCCTGGGAAATTTCTTCGCGGGTGCTATGGGCAGGGTCGTATTCAACAATGATGGCCCCGTATGCTTCAGTGGCGGCGCGTTTTGTGGCCGGCGCATCCTGCGGCATGACGATGGTTGTTTGCACACCCAATAACCGCCCGACCAGGGCGATGGCCTGGGCGTGGTTCCCGGAAGAATGGGTAATAACACCGCGCCTGCGATCTCTTTCGGACAGCAGCGATATGGCGTTATAAGCCCCTCTGAATTTAAAGGCCCCCACGCGCTGATAGTTTTCACACTTTAAAAAGACCGCTGCGCCCACTCGTCTGTCCAGTGTGCGCGAGGTCATGACCGGCGTGACATGCGCCTGGCCGCTCAGTCTTTTGCCGGCAGCCTGAATGCGCTCAAACATGTTGTCAGTGAGTTGTGACATGCGTATGTGCCTTTATTGAATGCAAAAGCGATCAGAGACGATTTATAGCACGACAAACCGGACCGTCCTGTCTCAAGCCGGTTTCACCATTGGGCGGGAGACAGGATCTCCCATGGATAGCCATCTTTAACAACCGGCGTCCAGTAGAGGTTGCCCGAATTTCGCCAGGGGTCGAGGAGGATGCCTTTCGAAAAGGGTTGCCCGCTAGCGGTGATCACCACGCAGTTGTGTTCGCGCAGATTACTGCCGCGGTAGGCAACCGCCCAGTAGAGCTGAAAGCTTTTTAGCTCCAGTGCTTTGAGGCGTTTCATCAGATCCTCTGTCCATTGATAGCACAACCCGCGCCTTTTGGCGCCGACGGCGATCAATAGATTATGGGCCACCGCGGGGCGAACAAGCTGATATTCTTCGGCCAGAATTGCCGACTCACGAATAGCGGTTTCGGCCACCCGTCGGGCTTCGATCGGATCGACCGCAGGGCCCAGCGCAATGAGTTCCCATTCAAGCCGATTTACTTTTTCCCAGTATTTCTGCTTCTTAACTTGCTGTTGCGCTGCTGAGAGTTCAGGCGAATGCTTGCCCGGATAATAAACGTTGGCGGTGGCACAACCCAGCAATCCGCAGAGCAAAAATAGCGTTACAATGGTTTTCAGGCTGTATTTCATAAACTTACCTTATTTTTATTTCCAACTCGGCAAGCTGCTTTTCGATCAGCGGTTCCCACCCGCGATTGGCCTGCGGGTTCGCAGGGCTCGGGTGGGCAATCATGCCAATCTTTACGTTGTGTTGAGCGAGCGCGGCTCTGGCGCGTTTTTCTGCGAATTTGCCGACACCCACGACGTAACGTGGCTTAAAGTATTCGATGGTGCGGCTAAGGGCTTGGTCGCATATTTCCATTAACAGCCTGCGTTCGGCTACTCGAATTTGGTCCGGTGTCCGGTTGCGTCCGCTGATTTCAATGAAAATCAGGGGGCAGTAGTTGGCTACAAAAAAGCGCTTAAAAAACCGATCGGGCGTTCCAAATGTTTTCCGGGCCCAGCTCCAGAGCCGTTGACCGCTGACCTCTCTTTTGGTGCAGGCAAAACCCAGCACCGGTTTTTTCGGGTGAATTTTTTTGGGGGAGCCGACCGGAGCTTGAATCTTCATCCAGTCCCTAACGGCCTGGATTTCGCCGAACGGAATGCCGGTCTGGGCCATGCCCCACGGCCCCGGATTCATTCCCAGAAACAATACCTCTTTGGGAGTGGACGCGAATTTTGTGTGATATTGCCTTAAAGATTCCCGGGCATATTCAAGGGGGTTATAAACATGACTGATCGGTGACCCGAATTTTAGAGGGCGCAGCGCATCGGTCAAGTCGGCAGAAATCGATTCCAGAAGATCAACATCAGGATTCATAAGATCATCGTTTCTGTAATTTTAGTACATGGGAATTTGCTTATAAGGTAGGCCGAATTAAATAATTCGTCAAACGCGTCAGGAGTCTTAGCATCATTACAGGGTTTATTAACGGTTTTGCAAAACATGAAAACCGGTTTATTTAGAGGCCATTTTTTCGCTTTTCACTACAGCCTTTATCGGTCAAACAATAGGACGGCTGGTTGTCGGGACCGCAAACAAAGGAACCTTCCATGGGTTCCAGCAATCCTTCGGTCACCATATTATCCAGTTGCTTTCTATTGCCCAGATGATTTCCCGGATAATACACTCCTTTTTGCATTTTCAACAAAATGTCTTGCTTCATATGCCTCCTCTTGCTTTTTTTTTACACAACCATACGAGATGCAGCCGTCATTTATTGTTCGTCAGTCAAATCAGATGTGCTTTTTCATGCACACCGCCGATTGCGGGCAAAGACTTTTGAATTCTGTTGTTTCCTGCAGGGCAGGGGGCGCCGTTTTTCGATCGGTTTTTTGATAACCCCGTGCGCTGAAAAAATCTTCAGCTGTCAATGTCAGCAGATAAAGGGTGTCTAATTTTTTTGTACGGGCGTACTCTTCTATTTTACCGACCAGTTGGGTTGCCAATCCCTTGCGACGATATGTTTCGGCAACTGCCAAAGATCGCAGCAGCCCGACATTGCCTTTCATCTCAAGGCCCACCACGCCGCTTATCGTCGAAGCGTTTTTGTTTTGCGCTTTTAGAAAGTGCTGCAGCCGCGAAGAGCTGATATCCCGGTGTTCAAGACCGCAGGCCTTCAGAATCTGTTTGACCTGATCTTCATCTTCAGCCGATGCGAAGGAAAAATCCATATAAAACAAAGGTTGAATTTTAGGTTAAATGCATCTGCACGATCGTTAACATTTAGCGCTCAATTGATATACGTAGACAGGATCGTTGTACAAACTGTTTTCCAGCTTTAAGATCTTGCTGGGAACCCATCCCGGCAGGGAAAAATTGCTTGAAACAATCACGGCGCCGGGCTTCAGACTGTCGACGAGCTTGGTGGACAATCTTTTCATAACATCCGGATAAAGATAACAAAAAACCACATCCGCATCCGAGAGGTCTGCTTCCCAAAAATTTTGACGCCTGATTTTGATTCTATTGGACCCGAAAGAAAATAATCGGGCCTTCAGGTAGGCCAGCGGATTGATTTCATATCCGACTGTACGAACCCCATACCGCCTATACGCTTCCCGAAGCACGCGGCCATCGCCGCACCCCAGATCAACCAGCATCTGGTCTGCTGTCATGGGAACCGCATTGAAAAAGGCGCTTATTTTTGCTCGTGAAGTTGAAACGTAAAGCGCGCCCTGGGTGATGGGTAGAACCAGAGCAATGCTAAGGACATATATGATTTTAAGGGCAAACAGGCCTCCGGCCAGAATAATGAAGATCCAGATCCAAGCGGCCATATTTCCCTCTATTTAAGAAATGAAAAGGGCACAACAGCCGTATCTCAATCATATTGATCGGGGTGTGTCAAGACATATTCTAGTCATTTTTTTAGCCTGATCTTGTAAAATCAGGCCTTCACAAGGATTTTCTATTCTGAATTGTTTGTATTTTCAAAGATTTTTCAACATGGAATATTAAAATTTAATCGAGGATACTGGCGAAATAAAATATTAAAAAATTTTAAGATACGCTTTTTGCCGATCAACGGCTGCGTTTTGGGACAGTAAAATTGCGCATCGGGACTGAATAAATTGGCCATTTCATCCAGATCGCGCTGATTGAAAGACTCAAAAAACGCTCTAATGAAAGATTGGGCTTCCAAACCGGGTGCTTTGCACCCGGTTTCACCCCCAAGCCACTCGATGTGCGGGCGGTCGTTGACTCAGATGGCATGGCTATTCTCCCGTTAACGACGAGCGTCATTTAAACGCTCGACGCTTATCCTGCCCTGACGCCGTCGGGGACCGGTCGCTCCGGAACCGCCAGAACCGGCGGAATGTCATCGGCATAGCCCAGGTCAAACAACATACCTTCAGACATTTCACCCATCATTTCCCGGGGCTCGAGATTAACCACAAACAATGCCTGCCGACCGACAATTTCGCCCGGATCCGCCCGTTCGGATTTAATACCGGCCAGTATCTGGCGTTGATGATTTCCAAAGTTGACGCGCAACTTGACCAGTTTGTCGGCCTTTTCAACAGGAGCAACACTTTCGATGGTTCCAGCGCGAATATCGACTTTTTGGAATTCTTTAAAGGAAATAGTCGGTTTAACCGGTGCCACTTCAATATTTTCCATCGCGCATGCCTTTCATGTGATTTGTTAGCGTTTTTGGTTTCGGGTTCCAAAGTTCAGGTTACCGGCTGCTGGTCTCTGGCCGCCGGCAGCTTGCCTTTGGAAAGGCTTGGATGCTGGGATGCTCGAAAGCTGTCAAGCCTGAAACTCTGAAATCTGACAGGCACTAACGCTTTTGGGCTTTTCAGCATTATAGCCTTCCAGCCTCCCAGCAAAACCCTCGGTACCCGTGACCCGCAACCCTGACCCTCTGAATTGGAATCCCTAAACCTGACGCCTGAATTTAAACAACAACACTAAAAAGCGCCGCCACACCAAAGGCCAGAATGATGGCTGCGGATATTTTGTTTACCAGCGCCAGTTTACCCTCACTGATTTTGTGGTGAAAAATACCGGTTATTCCACTTAAGAGCAACCACCAGACGGCGGAGCCTAAAAAGACACCGATGACCATCAGGCCGGCAGATGCATAATGAACAGATTCACTGACGACGCCAAGGCCGGCAAATATGCCGGCAAAAAACAAAATCGTCATTGGGTTCGTGAGGGTTAGAAAAAAGGTGGTGCCATATGCTGAAAGCGCAGTGCTGTTTGCCACAGAGATGCCTCGCGAAGACGGCTTTTTTGAAAATGCGCGTATTCCCAGATAGCAAAGAAAAATCCCGCCGATGATTCGAAACCAGAAAGACTGATCAACCAGGAAATCGGAAATCAATGTTAAACCAAAAGCAGCCATAAAGCCGTAAATGGCATCGGCGGTGGCAGCGCCCAATCCGGTGGCCAACCCCTGAATATTGCCGCCCGACAGGGTTCGCTGAATGCAAAGGATCCCGATGGGCCCCACCGGTGCGGCAATCGAAAAACCGATGATCACGCCCTTAAGGAATAAACGCCATTCCATCATTTTTCATCGCCGGTAACCACGGACCGATTCGGTTTTTCATTAACACGCAACTGAAAGATATCCGGTCGGGCGTAATGTCCAACCACGTCAAAGTCAAATTTGCTGCGGGCGATTGCGCCCATATCCAGTTCGGCAAACAAGATGCCTTCCTGATCATACAGCGGGCCTGCGACAACTTTACCCAGCGGAGAGATAATAGCACTGCCGCCACGGCACATGATTTCAGGTTGCGCATTCAATTCCTTTAGTTCCTTCAGGTCAGCCGGATACATGTCTTTTGACATATATTGATTACATCCCAGGACAAAACAGCGACCTTCACAGGCGATGTGTCGCAAGGTGGCCTGCCAGGTGTCTCTGGCGTCGGCTGTCGGCGCCAGGTAGATCTCAACGCCCTTATTGTAGATCGCCATACGGGCTAAGGGCATATAATTTTCCCAGCAGATCAATCCGCCAATGTTCCCGATTTCGGTCTCTAATACGGTAAGTGTGCTGCCATCGCCTTCACCCCAAATCAGGCGCTCACCCGCGGTGGGCTTCAGTTTCTGGTGTTTGCCCAGTAGCCGGCCATCGGGCCCGAAGTACAACAGGGTGCAATACAGCGTGCCGGTACTGAGTTGCATGTCACGCTCGATGACTCCCATCGCCAGATAGACCCGGGCCTTCTTGGCGGCCGCTGCCAGTTTCTGGGTTGTTGGGCCCGGGACTTCGACCGTGTTTTCCCAGTAGCGTTGCCAGACCCTGCGGCCCACCGGACTGCGGCTTCCCACCACCGTACCGAACGCCAGACCCCGCGGATAAGCCGGAATGTAAGCTTCGGGAAACAAAACCAATTGAGCATCCTGAGCGGCGGCCTGCTCGATCAAACCGCAGGCCTTTTCCAGTGTGGCCTCACGGTCAAATAGCACCGGCGACGATTGTACAACAGCCACTTTTAAGTGTTTGCTTTGTTCGATCATTTTACCCCTTTTTTTGCCAGACGATATGATGTTGCGAAAACAGACCATGCATCCGGCTCTGATGGAAGAGCTGCGCAAATCCCTGGTGTTTAAATACAGATTTTGTCTCGGAAATGCAATACAGGCCATGCCGCTTAACCAGCGGTTGAAAACGCCGCGCAATCCATCCGGGAAAGGCCAGGTCAAGCCACAGCAAATAGCCGCCCGACTTTAAAACCCGGGCGATCTCCCTCACGGCTGTCTGCCATTGCGCCGTGTGGTGGAACACGTTTTGAGATACAATCAGGTCGAAGTCGCCATCCTTAAATGAAAGGTTCGCGGCATCTTCCACCCGA
>JASFNW010000096.1:0-19636 GCA_050116835.1 Desulfobacterales bacterium | reverse complement strand
TTTTTGCTCAGGCCAAGCACCTGGACCGGTGCTTCCATGCAGTTTTGAATGGCTGTCATATGCGGGAATAGGTTAAACTGCTGAAATACCATGCCGAGCTGGGTGCGCATCTTGCGAATATGCGATTGGCTGGCCCAAACCAACTTCCCGTTTTTTTCCATGTGTGTCAGCGGCTTGCCGTCCACATAAATAACGCCCTCGTCGATCAATTCCAGGGTCATCAGCATGCGCAGCACGGTGGTCTTGCCCGATCCGGATGGTCCGATGATGGCGATCATTTCATTGGACGCCACGTCCAGGTCCAAGGCATCTAACACCGTCAGCTCTCCGTAGCGTTTGGTTACCTTTTCGAAACGCACCATGGGGATATTCTCACCCGTTAATTCAAGGGGGAAATTGTCACTGGTCATAAGATTCAATCCTTTGAATAGAGTTTTTTCATACCCAGCGAAGCACGAACCCAGTCTTCAAAACGCCGGATAAACATGGCCGTCGGCAATGAGATACCCAGATATATCAACCCGACCAAGGTATAGGGTTCTAAAAACCGGTAGGTCTCGGCGCCAATGGAATTCGCGACCTGAAAAAGCTCCATGACACCGATGACCGACAGCATGGGGGTGTCTTTGAAAATACCCACCAGGTAATTGCCAAAACCCGGAATGACGACCGGGATCGCCTGCGGAATGATGATTTTATAGTAGGTCCGTTTTACGCTCAAGTTTAGTGCGATGCAGGCTTCCCACTGCCCCTTGGGAATGCTGTCCAAACCGGCGCGGTAGACTTCGGAGAGATAGGCTGCGTAGTGCAGGCCGATGGCGATCATCCCCGCAATCCAAGGTGATAAACGCAAACCGAATTGAGGGCCCACATAAAAAACAAAAAAGATTTGCAGGACCAGCGGCGTAGAGCGCACAAACTCGATAAACTCCCTGACCACCTTGGTGACCGGTCGATAGGGTGTTCGCTGTGCCAAGGCCAAAATCAAGCCGAGAATCAAGGCGAGAGAATAGCCGATAGCGGCGGCAAGCAGGGTATAGCCGGTCGCCCTTATCAGCCGTGGTAAGATCTCAAAAGTAAAACCCCATTTCCAATCAAACATCGCATTAACCTCTGCTTATTTTTCGCGCTGCTCGTATTTCGAGCCATCTAATGCTCGGTGAAATGATTAGGCGTGAAATGGCGTAATAGATAACCAGGGCGGTTCCGAATGTTTGGGCAGACAGAAAGGTTGTCATATTGGTCATTTTGGCTTCAAACATCAGATCAGGTACGGATATCAGGGCAACCAAAGCTGTTGCCTTGAGCAATTCGATCAGAAGGTTGCCCCAGGGCGGCAGCATGGCCAGCAGGGCCTGGGGAAAAATGATCCTGCGCATGCGTGTGAAAGGATGCAGATTGAGCGCTATGGCAGCCTCATATTGCCCTTTAGGTACCGACTGAACCGCGCCGCGAACCAGTTCAGCACCATAGGCGCCTAAATTCAGCCCCACGGCGAGGAAACCGGCT
This sequence comes from Desulfobacterales bacterium, assembly GCA_050116835.1. Lineage (GTDB taxonomy): Bacteria > Desulfobacterota > Desulfobacteria > Desulfobacterales > JAHEIW01 > JAHEIW01. The sequence goes on along the minus strand of JASFNW010000096.1, from coordinate 18,127 downwards.
GTAAATTTTTCCAGGGTGATGCCAAAAAGCGGCAGGACAAAGAATATCCAATACATTTGTACAAGTAGTGAGGTGCCCCGGAAAATTTCGATATAGGTAATGCCCAACCATCGTAAGGGAAAAAACGAAGACATCTTCAAAAATGCCGCGATCAAGGCAACTGTGATGGCCAGCACGCTGCCCAAGACGGTCTGCTCGAGTGTGATTATGGTGCCGTCGACAAATCTTGGACCGTACGTTTCGAGAAAATCGAAAAAAGATTGCATCTTGTCTAAGCTTCCATCTAAATAAACAATTCGGTATGTAATTCAGAACTTTACGGTTTAATTTGCGATCAGGAGGGTAACACCCGAGGGTGTTACCCTTGACCCATTCTTTTTAGGCTTGATACTCAGATGTTTTAAGTGATCAATGCGTTTCGCAGACATGAGCCGTTGTTTCATCTCCGGGAAGCTGGGATTTTGAGTATCCATATTTCTCAACAGCTTTCATCATTTCAGCGGAGCCAATGTATTTTTTCAAGGCTTTGTTGAAGGCAGCTAAGAACTCAGTGTCGCCTTTACGAAAGCCAACACCGACCCAATTGAAGGTCCAGTCGGGATTTAGCGTTGGATCCGTATACTCTACTGCGCCACCGCTTTCTTTGGCTAAGTGCAATGCACTAAAGTAAGTACAACTGCCGGCATCTGCACGCCCAGACTTGACGGCCGCCAGAATTTCAGTGTTACCGGGAACGACCATGATATTCTTTTCAGGTACGCCCACTTTTTTTGCCACTTCGATTGAACTGTACCCCACACCGGTCACCATGGTTAAACCCTTCTCGGCAATATCAACATAGCTACCAATATTTTTTGGATTCCCTTTGGGAACCAGCCAACTATCGCCAAAAAGCCCTATAGGTTCTGAAAAATTAACGTTCTCGCAGCGGCTCTTGAGAATATACATCCCCCCGGTAATCAGATCGAAACGGTTTGCTTTCAACCCTGGAATTAACCCTCCCCAGTCGGTTACCACCGGTTCGATGTTCGTGTAACCCATTGTTTTCAGGATTCCCAGCGTGATCGCGTTAACAAAACCAAGCGGCTCCTGGTTGTCGCCCGGAAATGCCCACGGTATTTCGTTGGCAAATCCAAGTCTGATTGTTTTGCCGCTGTTGATGCGGTCCATTATCGAGTCGGCATGCGCTGCGGTTACCAGCCCCACCAGTACCAATACCATTACGGCTGCCCAAAATGGACGAGTTAAATTTTTTGCCAATCTGATCATCATTGTGTACCTCCTTTTTAATCATTAGGGTTCGTCAATAAATACATCCTTTTCCGGATGGTCAATCACTTGCTCAATAAAACATTGATGCCGTGCTTTTGGGCTAAATAGTAAAATGTACCGTCATTCTTTATAATCCTCAATCCTTTGGAGAAGGCCTCTAAAAGTGCTCGGTGCCTGGCAACCTTTTTCGAAAATCCAAAATATATTTTATTCGTGCTGAGGGGTGGATTGACGACCTCTATCTTGTCAACAAATTGAGGGAAGTCCCTTTTGATGATGAATTTGATGACATCCCTGGGGCCGGCCATTAAATCGATTTTGCCCACCAACAATTTCCGAATATTCTGTCCGCTGCTGGTTTCTTCTTCCTTTTTTAAGAAATCAGCTGCATCAAATTCTTTTCCATGGGCGGCTCCTTTGACCACACCTATTTTATAAGGCTTCAGGTCCGCCAGTTGCTGATAGGTGATGTTGCGGCCCTTTTTCATAAACAAAACATCCTGGGCTTCGGCAATGGGTTGGGAGTAGGCCAAAAATTTTTCTCGTTCGGCAGTATAATATGCGCCGCATAAAATATCACTTTCTCCTGTTTTAACTTGTTCAACCGCTTTTGCCCAAGGTCGGAATTCCACGGTTACCGTATAGCCAACTTTATCGAATGCTTTGAGAAGTACTTCCGGTAAAAACCCGTTGTACATGAGCTTAGGTCCCATATACGGCGGCCACGGCTCTGTCACGGCGTAGATGTGCTTATCATTTGCCACCAGCGTTGTTTGCTGAAATCCAGCCAGGGGCAGTATCTGTATTGCGAATGCAAGACAGGTAACAAAGAAAATTTTTCTTATGAGTCGCCATCTCATAGGTCGTACCCTTATTTTAATGGTTGTTCTTTAACGGACAGTGCTTCAATCATCTAATCTGCGCGCGTCAATGGTTTCTTTCAAAAGCCCCAACATCGCTCATGACACCTGTATGGGGTAGCGACCGTATTGTCTTGCCGCCTGAAACATGGCCATTACGTTTTTCGGATTGCAGCCCGGATGTATGGAGTTGGATGATGAAAGCACATACCCGCCGCCCGGCCCGATGCTCCGGATGGTCTCTTTGACCGCATCCACAACTTCGGCCTCGATGCCGTAAGGCAGCAAGTGGGCACAATCGATATTGCCGATGATGCACGTCCGGTCCCGGACGTGGTCCTTGACTTCTTTTATGTCCATGCACTGTGGCTGAATGGGATGCAGCCCGTCGAAGCCGATTTCGAGCAGATCATCCATTATTTTCCAAAAATTGCCGTCTGAGTGCTTGATGATGGGCAGCCCTTTCTCATGGGCAAGCTCGACGCATTCGTGGTGGAACGGCTTGAGGTACAAGCGGTAATGTTCCGGCGACATTAGGATGTTGTTCTGCGCAGAAAGGTCGCCATCTAATAAAATGGCATCTGCGCCCGCCTCAGCAGCCGCCTGTATGACATCTTTGACGAAATCGGTGGTGGCTCTCGCCAGCTCCAGGCAAAAAGTTTCTTCCATGCTGTAAGCCAGCAGCAGGTTCTGCATGCCGCCCATCAAGCTCCAGCTCAGCTTGAACGGTCCCGGCACACAGAAAACCAGCGCCCGATCGGGCAGATGCTGTTGCCAGTATCCGAAGGATTTCAGATCTTTGCTCGGATCTACAAACTGTAAGTGAGACAGGTCGGCGGCGGTTTTGACCGGACCCTCAACCGGAAAAGGATCACCGTGCTCGCTGATCCGGTACACAACTCCCATATCGTCCTTGAAATGGTCGCTGCTTTCAGCCAGACGATGAGCGCCGGTTGTGAAAATAAAATTGACGGCATCCAGATCGAGGCCTTCGACGATGTTGAAGAAAACATCAAATAGAAAACGGGTCTCCTCCGGCGTGTAATCGATCATCGGTTTAAGAGGCGGTAAATCTTTACTGAAATACGCACCCAAATTGATGATCGAGGCCTCGTTGAATTCAAGGTCGAACATCGGCACTTTGTCGGGTGTTTGTTTACGCAGGGCGGTCAGAAATCTTTCTCTGTGGATCATACCATTTCCTTACAGGCACAGGTTCGATATGAGTGTAGACGAGAAAAGAGAATCCCGGTGAAAATTCTGCATCACCTGGAATAAAAAATCACAAAGTCGAGCAGAGCAGGAAATTTCGTTGTCATACTATATGTGACAATAAAACACAATGCAGAACATAATAGACGCAAGAGGATTGCATGTCAAGCAAAAAAAAAATCATGGGCAGGAGGGCATAAATTTGATAAAAATGAGTCTGATCAACCGGCTGTTGGATGTGCGCAGGAACTTGCATTTCTTCTCTCAGGAACGTGCTGGCATGACAACAAAACTATATCTGAATGACCCGTATCGGCTGGATTGCTCTGCTGAAATTATTGAACAAATACAAATTCAGGCGCAACCGGGGGTTATTCTGAATCAAACCGTGTTCTACCCGACATCCGGCGGACAACCGCATGATACCGGCACGATTGATGACGTTAGCATTATCGACGTTTTCGAAGGACCGGACCGACAAATCGTGCACCTGCTTGAAAAGCCACTGAGAGGCACGCGAGTTGAGTGCGAGATTAACTGGAAGAGACGCTTTGATCATATGCAACAGCACACCGGACAGCACATCCTGTCCAGGGCGTTTTTGGAAACCGGTGATGCCGATACCATCTCCTTTCATCTGGGCCGGCAAAACGCAACCATCGATATAAATCAATCCGGTTTGACACCGGAAATAATCATGCGAGTTGAGCAACTGGCCAACCGGGTTATTTTTGAAAACCGAGACGTTATTGGCCATATGGTCAACAAAAGTGAGCTGAATCGGTTTCCCGTGCGCAAGCCGCCGACCGTCGAAGACCAGATCCGAATTTTAGAGATCAAAGAATTTGATTATTCGCCCTGCGGGGGTACCCACTGCTCAAGGACCGGCGAAGTCGGGCTTTTAAAAATCGGGCGATACGAAAATTACAAAGGCGGTACGCGCATTCATTTCACATGCGGGTTCAGGGCATTAAAAGACTATCAGAACAAGACCGAGATACTTAAACAACTTACCGGAACCATGAGTACTGCCGAAACCGATCTTACTCAAAACATTACCAAATTGAAAGAAGATCTGAAAATACTGACGGTAGAACGCAATCGCCTGAGCCGGAAAGTGCTGGACGCAGAAGCCCAGGCGCTTATCTCTGAAGGCAAGATCCATGCAGATATCCGTCTGATAAATAAAATATTCTACGACCGTGACCCAAAAGAAGTAAAGCTGTTGGCGAAAAAAGCAGTGGAAATGTCTTCGAACACGGTCATCTTATTCGGCATAAAAACTGAAAGCAGCGTCCAACTTTTTTTTCAATGCTCCGAGGCGCTCGCTGTGGATATGGGCCAGATAATGGAAAGCGCCAGCAAGATAATTAACGGACGCGGCGGGGGCAGACCGCAGCTGGCTCAGGGAGGCGGGCCCGCAGTGGAAAAACTTGAAGACGCGTTGCAAAGCGCTCAAAACATGCTTTTAAAAATGATCGAGAAATAAAATCGCTTTATTCATATCCGGGTTTCTGAAGCAATTCCACTATAGACTGATGACCCTGTTGCGCGGCCATTTGCAGCGGTGTCACACCATTTTCATTTTTCGCATTGGCATCAGCACCTTTATCAATCAGCAGGTTAACAGCTTCCTTTTGACCGGCCAAAGCAGCCACATGCAAAGGGGTGAGTCCGGTTCTGTTTTTAGCATTGATATCTGCGCCATTATCGATAAGCAGCGCCATGGTACCACTGTAACCCGACAGGGTGGATACCATCAAAGGTGTTGCACCGTCATCGCCGCGAGAATCGACCATTGCTCCGTTGGCGATGAGAAGCGCGACGGTTTCCTCGTGACCGCCCCAGGCGGCCACGTGAAGCGGTGTCAATGCACGTCCATCTCTGGCGTTGACATCGGCGCCTTCAGCGATAAGCAATGAAATGATCTTTTCAAAGCCCCTGACGCAAGCGATATGCAGAGGCGTCTCCCCGTATGGGTCCTTGGCATTGATATCAGCGCCTGCGTCAATTAAGGCTTTGACGATAATGATATCATTCTTTTTGATGGCCTCAATGAAGGACTCCTGTGACGGCGGGTTTTTAACCAGTAATTCCGCTTGGGTACGCTCATCCAGTTTTCCTGTCACGGGCAACCCCTTATCCCGTTGAAAATGCTTTATGGCCAGGGTGGTTTTTTTACCCCAGACCCCATCGGTGGGTCCTGGATCATATCCCAGCTCTTTAAGCTTTTTTTGCACTTGATAAACGGTATCATCGCCTGATTGTGCAAATGCAGTTTGGAATAGAATTGCAGAAAAAATAATAACCAAAATTGTGATCGATAAATTTTTCATTTGATAAGATCTGATGCCTTCAAGTAGCAAATGTTGCCTTGAATTGATCGTGGTTAAAGTGGAGGTATACGCTTAGATCTTGCATGAATGTTAAATTATCCGCTTATGGCAATTCCGAAATGAGTTTCCGGTATTCTTCCTCTGTAAATATCCTGAAAGTTTCTGTACGAAGGGCTCCGGTTGATCCGATGGTCAAAACAAGTTTGGTCGCCGTTTCGTCATCAGGTGCTTCCGATATAACAATCACATCGTATTTTCCCATGGCGAGATAAAATGACTTAATTTCTGCTCCTAATGATTTGTATAAAGCTTTGGCTGTGTCGAGGCGTGCTGGACTGTCCTTTATACTCTCTATGCCTTGTTGGGTGTAGTGAACAAGGGTCATGTAGGTTGGCATATCAACACCTCCTCTCTTTATGTAAATGGCGTATACCCCCGAGCTTAATACTACTGAAAGTACCGCTGACAAACTTTCAGTCGTGGAGAGCTTTTACAATTCGGTGCTATGCCAGTTTGCCTGTCGTTAATTGACTATTAAAATAGGTTGCCAATCAAACAAATTATGGCTTCTTAGGGTTCAAGCCGGATATCGTATTTTTGACGAATGGCTGAATCGACTTCAGCGGGCATGTAATCAACGTCGGATTGCGCCAAGATTTTTTTTGCGATATTGCGGGCCCTGATCCAGGCATCCAGGCTTCCGGCTTTGATCCATTTATCCAGATTTTTGGTGTCGGTCACCCCATTGCCGTTAAAGTATTCCGATTTCATATATTTCATGGTGTGAGCCGACTTGATAAAATCAGCGCCACGGGCCGCAGCATCGATAATCTCCAGCGCCAGGTACTCCGGATCGGTGGGGATGCCGGCCATTACTTTGCAGGACAATCCGATGATTTCATCGTCAATGACGAATTGCTCATGAGCCACTGTGATCATGCAATTGAGCATCCCGGCGGCATGGTGGACGAAGTTCGAGCCTCCCATTGCCGCCAGCATCGTTGTCATCGCTTTTTCCCAACCCGCCTGGGCGTCGGGAATCTTGGCATCCGTCAATCCGGAAGAGTTGTAGTTCGGCACTTTGACATGGTTGGCCAGCTGGTGAATGGCCGCATTCATCATGCCGCATTCCACCGAACCTCCCTGATACCCTAAGTTCCACAGGTTGGCTCTGCCCGGAATTCCGCCGTACAGCACCGGTGATCCGGGACGGGTCATCTGACAGATCGCAATACCGGCCAACTGTTCGGCATGCGTCTGAACGAGCGTGCCGGCCATGGTAATCGGGGAGGTCACCCCGGCCATAGGGGCGCATGAGAGCGCAACGGGAATCTGATGACGCGCCGCCTCCTGCATAATTCGGGTTGAATGGGTGCACAGCCGCAGCGGGCTGATGGCAAAGGAGGCAATGAGGGATACAAATGGCCTGGCCTTGAGATTTTCCAAATTTCCGGCCACCATCGAAGCAATGTCCAGCATCTTGTGGAAACCATCGATGTCATTGACACCCGCCATCACGTGTTTGGCTGTGGCCTTCAGGCAGGTGTAGAACACATTTTCATCGTAGCGTTCTTCAGGGATATCTTTAGGGATGCAAGGACGCAGAAAAAAATGAATGTTGTCCAGCTGATCAACCAGTCTCCCCAGATTATAAAGATCCTTTAGCGTGGTATGGCGACTTTCTCCGGTCTCCAGATCGAGAATTTTGATGGCCGCCCCTCCCGTGCCCAGATACACGCGATCATCTTCAAGGTGTAAATCATTTTCCCCATCCCGGCTGTACAAGACGACGCTTTGCGGCGCTTTGTTCACCAGTTCCATGATTTTGTCCCTTGGAAAATAGACCCGGTTATGCTCCGGGTCCACCTGCATGCCAAATTCTTCCGTCATGGCAATCGTCTCATCCAAGCCCGCTTCATATGAAAATCCGGTTTTCTCAAGCACAGACAATGCTGCCGCATGCAGATTTTCCACTTGCTGGTGGTTGAGCGGCTGATAATGACCTCCCGGTAGACCTTTGAGACTCATAAATGGGCTCCATTATTTCAAGTTCATGTTTTGTCGTTGGTATGGCGTCGAATTTCAGTCGGCCAAGCTTCTGGCCAGATGGGTCGCTGAACTTGCATCCGGGGCGTATCCGTCGGCACCCACTTCGTCGGCAAATTGCTGGTCGACCGGCGCACCACCGACCATTATTTTGATCCGATCTCTAAGACCGCTGTCATTTATTTCATCGATCGTCGTTTTGATCATCGGCATTGTCGTCGTCAAAAGCGCCGACAATCCCAGCATATTCGGCTGATTTTCCCGGATAGCGTCCACAATTGTTTCCGCAGGCACATCAATGCCCAGATCGATGACCTCGAAACCGGCGCCTTCCAGCATCATGATAACCAAATTTTTACCGATGTCGTGCAAATCGCCTTGTATCGTGGCAAAAACAACCTTTCCGTATGGATTCACATCACCTTCCACCAGTAACGGTTTGAGCATCTCATCGATAATTTGACCCATGAAGTGGGCTACATCCAGGACCTCGGGGATCATTATTTCTTCTGTTTCCATCATTCCGCCGACGATGTCCATACCCTTCATCAGGCCTTCATCCAGAATTTCTTTTGCGGATACCCCCTGATCCAGGGCAAGCTGGACCAATTCTCTTACTTTGCTTTTATTGGCTTCGGCCAAATTATTTGCAATCTGTTCAAAATCAGACATGAAGATCTCCTTTTTTTTAGCCCATAATCAGCATAATTATTGGCTTCCGTATGAATGTCAACCTAACGGTTCTTGACAACTGCCCGTCAAAGCAAAGCAAGCTCCGGGCCGCAAACTTTATTTACATCAAGTCCTGTTTCCGTTGGGCCACAAATTCAGAAAGCCGGGAAGCAATGGCCGAATCGACATCCGGTTTGCGGTATTCAGCGAATCGCTGCTGGACGACATCCGAGGCGATTTCATCGATACGCTTGCTGCCGCCCTCCTGCCATTTCGGGTGGTTTTTGCGCTTCATCAACTGGGGAATAAAAAATTCCTCCCAGCATCGTTCAAGGGTTTTGGGTTGGGTCAGAAACTGCCCGCCGATGCCCACTGCTTCGATCGCACTCAGATTCAGCGTATCATCCGAGACGTCAAGCGGTACCATCATTCGCCTAATCATTGCCAACGCCTCTTCATCGATCATAAATTTCGCATAGCTCATGGACATGTACGAACTTAAAATACCACATGCATGCAGGATCAAATTTGCACCGTTTCTTACGGCGGCCAGCAGGCTAAAGGCAGACTCCAGCGCAGCCTGAGCATCCGGAAGGTGCGCATCGGTCAATCCGCCTCCGCAGCGGCTGGGTAGCTTGTAAAATTGCGCCATTTGAGTGGTGGCGGCAATGATGATGGTAAGCTCCGGGGCACCGATGGCCAGCGCACCGGTCTTCATATCAACGGGCGCTGAAGCCGAGCCATAGACCACCGGCGTTCCGGCGCGAACGAGCTGGGAAAGGGTCAGGCCGGCCAGGATTTCAGCATTCTGGAGTGCCAGGGCGCCTGCCAGATTAACGGGACCGGACAATCCGGCCATGATAACGGATGAGATGACACAGGGTTGCCCGCAACGCGCCAACGCAATCAGCGCTCCGGCCATTTCTTGACCGAATTGCAACGGAGACCGCGAGTTGATCAAGCCGAGGACCACCGGCCGGTCTTTGATCTTGTGACGGCCGCCGAACACGATGGCGGCCATCGCCAGGCTGTCTTCAACCGCCTGTTCGGAGGCTGTACTGCACATGAAGGGTTTATCGCAAAGCAAAATGTTAGACAGCATCATATCCAGATAAGCCGGCTTGGAGGGCCTGTCAGAAGGCTCAACCATCAGGTATCCGGTGACATCGATGTGTTTGGAGGTATGAATCAGCTTGCAAAAGTTTTCATAATCCTGCAGTGTGCCCTTGCGACGCTCCCCGGCCGTATTGATCACGTAAGGCGCCCCATATCCCGGCGCCGTAACCAGACTGTTGGTATCAATCGGCACACTTTTTTGCGGGTTGCGGGCTGAAAGCAGAAATTCGGCCGGTGTGGAGGCCAGGGCCTGCTGGATGTCTTTTTCAGCCATAAAAACGGTCCTGCCGTCTACCTTGAAACCGTTGGTCTTAAAAACCTCCAGGGCTTCCTCGTTGTTGAATGCCACCCCTACGCGACCCAGGATATTCATAGAGGCCTCATGAATCTGCATCATATCTGACCGGTTCAAGGCCGGCATACGCTCATATATTTGCTGAGTCATCTTGCTTTATTCGCTTTCCAGCATCACACCCGCAGCGGTCATTCTGCGCAAATGGGACCTGCTTTAAAAGCCTTTGCACCTGAATCTTTGCATACGCATGTTGCTCTTATTCCGCAAGTGATGCCTTATTTAAAGGGATCCCATCTGACCGTTTGCTTCTCATATGACGGCGGAAACCGTTGCAGAAAAAGGTCGTAGTAATACAGCTCCTTAAAGGAAGCAAATGGCATCCCGTAGGCGGCCTTGGGTCGTTTTTTTATCTCTTCCGGATCGATACTCGCCGCGACAATTTCATCCATGATATCATCCACACCCACGCCCATGGAAAAGCGCAATTTTTCCCGGTTGGCGATCTGCTCGGGAAGCATATCTCGAAAAGCCTCGCGCAGAATATACTTTTCGATTTGCTTCTCACCGTATATTTTCCAGTCCATCGGGATCTTGCGGCTGAAGGCGACCACCCGCGAGTCGAGAAACGGAACCTGGTAGTCGACACTGCCGGCCATCCAGCCGCGATCAAGGCGTCTCAGCGCCGTGTTATATGCGATATCCACCAGCCTGCGGGCCAGCCGTTCCCGCTTTTCGTCGCTGTCGACCTCGGGGTGCTTCAAAACCATGCGGTAGCCGCCGAACAGTTCATCGGAACCCTCGCCGACCAGCACACTGTTACAGTGCTGCTTGACCATTTTAGAGACAAAGTAATTTGAGATTAAGCCACTGATGCAATCCTCGTCGAAACTTTCCAGATGCCAGACGGCATCGGAAACAAAATCAGTGATATCCGCGTCTGTGATCTTGTAGATGCGGTGCTCCAGATTCAAAAATTCAGCCATCCGCTGAGCATTCGCCAGGTCCGGACCGGGCGTCTTGGCAATCGTAGCTGTGAAAAGAATCAGGTGAGGATTGAACTGCCTGGCGATGGCAGCCACAATCGAGCTGTCCAAGCCCCCGCTCAACGAGACCGCCTCGACGCCGTCCATACGCTGGCGCACCGCCTCGATCATCAGCTCCCGCAAAATTTTAGCGGCTTCGTCCGGACTGCCGCCAACCTCGGGTACCTCGGGCTGGAACGCCTCGAAGGCCTTGACGCCCTTTTTGGGGCTATAAATACAACCCGGGGGCAATTCTTCAATGCCGAATTGAACGTGGTCGACAAGCCCCTTCATCTCGGTGCTGAAGTAAAAATTGTTGTTGTTGTGTCCGAAAAACAGGGGCCGCGCACCGACATGATCTCGTGCCAGCACGACTTCATGGTCTTTGTCCACAACGGCGCATGCGAAGCTGCCGTCCAGTCGCGAAAAGCAGTCCTGCTGGTATCTGTCGTAGGATTCTTTGAACAGCTCCAGATCGCTCATCCCTTCGGGACGCTCATTGAACAGTTCACCATCAAAAAGAAGGTAAGGCGTATTATCCAGGGCAGCGCAACGCGTCCGGCGGGGCGACAGATTGATTTCATTGGCTCCCACGGCACCGCGGTCGTCATAAAGCGTGCGCACCACGGAATTATCCGGACCGCGATGACGCATCAGTCGCAACATTTTGCGCAACTGTCCGGTGCTGTCTATGTCAAGTCGGGCGTCCTGAGCAAGAATTCCTGCGATACAAGCCATTTTCCGCTCTCCACAATTTTAATTTCCCTAATTCTCTGTTGGGTGATGTTTCAGGTTCCCATCGACGGTGCCTTGAACCGACTGTCTTTCCTCGGCAAATTCGAAGCCCGTCCAGATGCCGATTGAATTGAGTATCGAATCCTGAGGGTGAAATTGCCTGAAAATTTGAAAGTAATAGGCCGCCTCCTTGCTGTTGATGTTCGCCTGCGGATGCTGGGAACGAATCCGATCAACCGCCGCATCGCTCATTTGCTTTTCCGCCATACTGGCGCCAAGGCTTTCACAGCCGGCACCCTGGGTATACTGAACCTTGTATCGCCAGAGAATCTCATCCGGCAGATAACCGGTGTTCTCAAAGGCTTTGCGTAAGATCCACTTCTCTATTCGGGAACCGTTATGCTCGCGTATTTTCAGGCCCGGTGCAATCTTCATTGCCAGTTCCACCATGGCCACGTCAAAAAACGGCACCCTGAGCTCCAGACTGAAAAGCATTCCCATGCGGTCGGCGCGCTGAAGATTAATATTGTGAACACTGGCGGTGCAGCGCCGCGCTTCGACATTGAGCTTTTCAGGCGGAAAATGCTTCATGTAGTGATAGCCGGCAAAAAGCTCGTCGGCACCTTCGCCCGTGAGAACCACCGTCACATAATCGGCGGCCAGTTTACAGGTGAAATAGCACGGTACGGCACAGCGCACCAGCGCCGGATCATAGGTCTCAAGTTTACGGATGACCAGCGGAAGGGCCTCGTAATAATCGTCTTCTGAAAATATGAGTTCATGGTGGGTGGCGCCGATATGATCAGCCGCTATTCGGCCGGCTTTCAGATCATCGCTTAATTCGCCGTTTGCATCCCGCATGCCGACCGCAAAGGTATGCAGTCGTGGAATGTTTTCGGCAGCGATTGCAGCCACCAGGCTACTGTCCAGGCCGCCGCTGCAAAAAGAGCCGACCGGGACTACCGGATCGGACAGCAGCCTGTCCTTGACCGCTTTGACAAACGTATGTCGAATCAATTCTCCTGCTTTTTCAACATCGGCAATGGGATCATCCTGTACCGCAGGCAGTCGGTAATATCGCACAAAGCCATCACGCGATGTATAATAATGTCCGGCCGGAAACTCGTGCACTTCATCAACTCCCGCCAAGGTCATGGCGCCCAATTCAGAGGTAAAATAGATCCGGTCCCCGTCATGCGCGTAATAAAGCGGTTTGATGCCAATCGGATCCCGCGCCAGCATGACATCATCGCCATCGAAAATGGCAAAAGCGAACATGCCGTTTAATTTTTTGACACATTCGGGGCCTTCCTTTCGATATAGGTGCAAAATAACCTCGGTGTCGGAGTCGGTCTTGAAATGATACCGGGGCGTCAGGGGTTTTTTGAGTTCAGCGAAATTGTAAATTTCGCCGTTGCATATGATTCCGGATGCGTCGCCGTTGGCCAGGATGGGCTGGTGGCCGTGCGCTACATCCACAATGGACAGCCGGGTGTGACCGAAAACGCCGTTCTTAAAAATATGGAGACCCCGGTCGTTCGGGCCGCGATGCGGTAACGCATCCAACATACGGTTAACGGTTTGGATATTTTGGCCGCCAATGCAACCCGCAATGCCACACATGTATTATCCTTTCGCTGGTAAGTCGGTAAAAATATTTCGGCGATTTTTTTATAAAAACATTGTCATTATTAATTATTTTAGTTATGTTTATTTCAGTTGAAGGTATCTGTCAATGATTTAATCTAGCGCCGTTAAAAGGGAGGCGCCATCAGGCTGGCTGTGTGTCAACAGATTGAGCCCGTGTATCATCGGATGGCATCATTGAAGCCTATTGCGGAGTGGGTGAAAGTTATATTGACCTGATGGCGGTATTTTGATATTTTTTTTAACTCAGTACAGTGATAATGTGCCGATGCGCTGCCCGGCGTCGGCAGATCGAAATTCCGGCGTTTTTAAGTTAGTGGAATTTTCATTTCGGAGTTGATGTTTCTCATGTCTTTAACCACCAAAACACCGATCACCAGAGGAAGAAATATCACCTTCAAAAAACAGAAGAACAAATCCTCACCCGACAAAATAAAAGATATCATCTTTTTGATTCGCAAACTCATGCACGGTGCAGAGCTTTACACCAAAGAGTTGAACAAAAAATACTCCATTACATCGGCCCAACTCAACTGCCTTTTAGCGCTTTATGAAAACGGGCCGCTGCCACCCTCACAAATTGCCCGACACATGATCGTCAATTCCAGCACCGTCACCGGCGTCATTGACCGTTTGGAGCAAAAAAGACTCGTCAGGCGTCAACGAAATTCGCCGGATCGTCGCATCATAAACATCCAATTAACCCCCGACGGGGAAAAATTGGCTAAAGTTGCCCCGCCCCCCATTCAGCAGCGCGTCGTGGATGGGTTGCAACAGCTGTCCCCCAATGAATTAAATCTAATTATCCGTTCTCTGACCAAGCTCACCCAAATGCTTGACCTTCAGGATCTTGAAGTCCAATAAGCGATCCGCGGCACCTGCCACCGTCGATTTCGATTAGCTGGGATAAAACCTTGAATTGGGATCTTGACAGAAACTCTTTTATCATATAATTATTTCAATTGAAAATATTATAGGAATAATTAATCTAATTAAAAACATTTTGCTCGATTGTGACGCTGACGGCTGAAAATTGGTCACCGGTATGAATCACAGGCCATGAAGGAGGCCAACATGAAAAAACTTGAAGCATCCACTCATGTCAGAAGTGTATACGGCATGATTGAATTACGCGGTTATATCACGGATGAGCCCAATGGCAATTCAAATGGTCAACCTGTGCTCATCGTAGAAAAAGTTATCGGCGAACTCCCACCCTGTTTTAATAGTTTGGTGGGCAAATATGCGCCGGAGGATATCTTCGAGGCCGTGCTGCGACCGGAAATGGCACCCAACGTCAACCAAACCTACCCCCAACCGGTCAATTTTTCGCCGGTCCATTTGAGAAAGCCGCCCAGAACTAAGGACGAAATAAAACTCGCGCGTAAGGCATTTGTCAATGCTTTCAGCGACAATTCCGGCTTTCGCCCGGGAATTGAAACCATCGGATGGCTTTACGGTGAGGCGGCTAAAAAAATGTTCGAGCAGCCGAACGTGACACATAACTCGAAACCAGCAGCATAGATAGAATAGACATTGATCCGATGCTGCATCACTCAAGCTGTCGGACGAACATGTTATTCTCTGACCTCCGCTTCCAAGCAGGATTTCCCATCTTGATTTAATTTTGAGGCAAAGACCCAGAGGTTAAGCATGGTATCGCTAATATTTTTTGGGGTCATCCGATCACACCCGATTCAGGTATTCCATCCACAGATTCAAAGTGTCCATTCGTGCCGGTAAAATTATTTAGAGCCTGTCTTTGGTTCAAGCTAAAGCGCATGATGCTCATCTTTTTCGTTGATTTTTGCGATCAAACCCATTAATACCATGCGGCCTGCTCGACCTGACCACCCTGGAATGACAGTCTGCTTGCTGAGGTACTAAAAAAGCCCGGTAGCAACCTCTGCTGGCTTTTAAAGAGAACCGTTGAAGCTGATCCCGGCCAGGGCCAAACGCCCGAAATTATAACTTGACAAAGCATGGAGGCATCTGCGTAATCGCCGCAAAAATTGCAGCGCCATTCAAAACTACCCATATCATCGGAGAAAAACGAATCGATGGATGATTTGATCCCCTTTAGCGCAACCAAAAACGCCATCGTCCGACACGGCCGGCCCTTTATCAAGATGCACGGCCTGCGTAACGATTTTATCGTTGTAGACGGGCGCCGCAAGCCTTTTCGGCCCTCGTTGGAAGAAATCGTCCGGATTTGCGACCGGCACGCAGGAGTGGGCGCGGATGAGCTGGTGATTGTCGAACCCCCGCAAAAAACATCGACCGCCGATGCCGATGTCTTCATGCGCATCTTCAACCCGGATGGCCGCGAGGTAGAGGCCTGCGGAAATGCCACCCGCTGTATCGGATGGCTCTGTCTGCAGGAAAGCAACCGCACCGAGGTGATGATCGACACCCTGGGCGGTCGGCTCAGATGCCGACTGGCCGGCGAAAAAAAAGTGGCGGTTGAGATGGGGCGGCTGCGCACCGGCTGGCAGGAGATTCCGCTGGCCCGGGAAATGGATACGCTTCATCTTCAAATCGGCGCCGGCCCCCTCCAGGATCCGGTCGGTATGAACATCGGCAATCCGCATGCGGTTTTCTTTGTCGACGACCTGGATGCAATCGACCTGACAACCTATGGGCCCCGGCTGCAAAAGCATCCGCTTTTTCCGCAGGAGGCCAACATCGGCGCCGCACAGCTTCTGGATCCGCAAACGTTGAAGCTTTCGGTCTGGGAGCGCCCGGGAGCGCTGACCACGGCCTGCGGAACCGGCGCCTGTGTTGCTGTGGGGGCCGCCCATCGCCGGGGGCTTACGCGTGCGAGGAAGATGACGGTGATCATGCCGGCCGGACCGGTACAAATCGAACTCAAAGACGATGATTCGGTGGTCATGATCGGTCCGGTGGAAATCTGTTATACAGGTTATCTTCCGGTAGCATAAATAAAGATGAACGCACCGATTATCTTACTGCCAAACACTGAACACCAAACATCCTCGTAAAACGAAGTGCACGGGGGAAAACCATGAACAGAGCCATCATCAACTTCGATAATGCGGCCCTGGATACCATTCACACTCATTCCCTGGAACTGCTGCGCGACGTCGGTATTCGCTTTCCCAGTCAAAAAGCACTGTCGCTTTTCAAGAAGCACGGATTTAAAGTGGACGGATTTATGGTTCATTTTAAAGAACAGGATATCCAGAAATCACTGGAGACGGTGCCGGCGGCTTTTACCATCGAGGCCCGCAATCCCTCGCGCAACATCCGGATCGGCGAAACTAACTACGTGATGGCGCCGGGCTATGGACCGCCGTTTATTATCGAGCCGTCCGGCCAAAAACGCGGTGCCACCCTGGCCGATGCGGAGACCTTTTGCAAACTGGTTCAAACTTCAAAAACTATCGACTTTAACAGCGCCATTGTGGTGCAACCCAATGACGTTCCCATTGAAACGTCCTATCTGGATTTGCTGCTGGCCACCCTGACGCTCACGGACAAACCCATTATGGGCAGCTCGGCTTCCGAGGTCGCCGCCCGGGACTCACTGAACCTGGCACAAATGGTCTGGGGGCAGTTGGACCGGCCGGTTATGATATCCCTGATCGATTCCCTATCTCCCCTGCAGTATGCACCTGAAAGCGTTGAAGCGTTAATGGTGTATGCCGCAGCCGGACAGCCGGCCATCATTCATTCGGCGTGCACGCTGGGATCCACCGGGCCCATCACGATCGCGGGTTCACTGGTGATCTCCAATGCCACCACCCTGGCAGGCATCTGTCTGGCGCAGTTAATTCATCCCGCAACACCGCTGGTGTACGGTTTGGGCGGCAGCCCTGTGGATATGCGCACCGGCGGGTACGTCAATGCCACGCCCGAAGACGCCAAGCACGTGGCCATCGTCACAGCCCTGGGACGCTACTACAACATGCCCTGCCGCAGCCACGGAACGCTGACCGATTCGTTTTGCCTCGACTATCAGGCCGGCATGGAGTCGGCGGTCATGCTGGCCACGGCGGCCCTGAGCGGCGTCAATCTGAGTTTACATGCTTGCGGCACCTATGGCTCTATGCTGGCCATGAGTTTTGAAAAATTCATTGCGGACGAGGATCTGTGCGGGGCGGTTAAAAAATTGATCACACCGGTCGAGTTTACCCGGGAGGCGTTTGCGATGGACCTGATCAAGCAATTGGGAACATCCGGCAATTATCTGATGGAAGACCATACCTTTAATCGCTGCCGGGATGAATTTTTCATACCCGATTTGAGTGATCGTAACAACCATGAAAACTGGCTTGCACTGGAACCGCGGGACATAACCGCACGGGCGAGCAACCTTCTGGCAAAACGGCTGGCTGAATATGAAAAACCACAGATGGACTCGAAACTGGCGCAGCTGCTAATTCAATACGTTCAGGATCGCAAGCGGGGCAAATGATCAACGTTTCCATCAAGCAGGCCCCATCAGCTTGATATCATCATTTGGCCCTCATTTTCTCCAGTTTTTGCTCGACAAACTTTTTCTGGTTTTGAGCGCCTACGCAGGTCAACAGATGGCTGGCCTCAAGTTCCAGGGTTTGCTCGAAACTGGCATGCAACCCCTGATCAATGGCAATTCGGGAAAGTTTGAGCGATAGCGGAGATTTTTCTCCGATTCTCCGAGCCATGGCCAATGCCTCATCCAAGAGGCTTTCGGGCGCAACGACGTGGTTTGCCAGCCCGATTCTCATGGCCTCCTGCGCCCCAATAAAATCTCCGGTAAAAACCAGTTCTTTAGCCTTTCCAAGGCCGACGATTTGCGCCAGCAGTTTGGTTCCGGCGGTTGTGATGGTCAGCCCGACTTCAGCTTCGGGAAATCCAAACTGGGCATCTTCCGCGGCTATCCGGAAATCACAGCTCATGGCAAATTCGCAC
>JASFNW010000095.1:0-19743 GCA_050116835.1 Desulfobacterales bacterium | reverse complement strand
CCCCAAGGGGATTTGAACCCCTGTTGCCGGCGTGAAAGGCCGGTGTCCTGGACCAGGCTAGACGATGGGGACGCAATAATTTTTCTGCGTCCCCAAAGGGATTTCCTTTTACCGGCTCAGGGCCGGTAAATCCCCGTTGTCCCGCAGGCAATGCGGGATGTCCCGGACCAGGCTAGACGATGGGGACGCAAAATAAAATCATGAAGTGATTTTATAAATGGTGGGCCGTGCTGGGCTCGAACCAGCGACTCTCTGCTTAAAAGGCAGATACTCTACCGACTGAGTTAACGGCCCGGTTAAAACCAATTTATCTAACCATCTCATAAAAAATTGTCAATAAAAAATTTTGAAAAGAATTTTGAATTTTCGTTGAATTGTTTAAAAAATTTTAAGTTTTGAAAAATTGATTTGAACCGGTTTACAACAAAGCCCTTGAGCGTTAGATGCATTTTAGAGATAGATTTTATTTGCGCCAGAATTCCGGGACGATAAGTATAATGACGGTAAAAATTTCCAGTCTGCCCAGCAACATGCACCAGATGAGAAGCCATTTGCCCAGGTAGGGAATCTGAGCATAGTTGTCCACAGGGCCGACCATGCCTAAACCGGGGCCGATATTGCCGATGGCCGCGGCCACGGCAGCAAATGATGTTATAAAGTCCACACCCAGCCCCGCCAGGACCACCGAGCTCAGGGTAAACAACCCGGTGTACAACGCCACAAATCCGACCACACTGCGCATCACATCGTCCGGTACTGACGTACCACCGATTTTTATCGGGGAAACCGCCCGCGGATGAATGAGGTTAAACAGTTCCCGATAGCAATATTTGAAACACAGCATAATGCGCAGGCACTTCATGCCGCCGCCGGTCGACCCGGCAGATGCGCCGATAAACATGCACAGCAATAGGATGAGCTGAGACATGGCTGGCCAGCGCTCATAGTCGGCGGTGGCAAAACCGGTGGTGGTAATGATGGAGACGACCTGAAATGTCCCGTAGCGCACCGCCCGGCCAATGCTTTCATAGACCGAGCCGTACAGATTAAGCGTAACGACGACGGTTAACAGCAAAACGGCCCCTAAAAAAAAACGACATTCAGAATCGCGCCAGAACACCAGCGGCTTCCCCTTTAAAAATTGATAATGCAGGGAAAAATTAATGCCGGCCATCAGCATGAAAAAAATAAAAACACAATCAAAATAGATGCTGTCAAAATGGGCAATGGACGCATTTCGGGTCGAGAACCCGCCGGTGGGCATCGTGGTAAAGGTGTGGCATAAGGCATCATACAGACTCATGCCCCCCAGTAAAAGTAAAACCGTTTGTGCCAGAGAGATCAGCGCATATACCTTCCACAGAATCATGGCGGTATCCCGGATACGGGGCTTGAGTTTATCCGGAACCGGACTGGGAACTTCGGCTTTGTATAGCTGCATTCCCCCAACACCCAAAAAGGGCAAAATGGCCACCGACAGCACAATGATCCCCATTCCCCCGAGCCATTGGATAAAACTGCGCCAGAATAAAATACCTTTTGAAAATGCTTCAATGTTGGTTAAAATCGATGCACCGGTGGTGGTGAATCCTGAGACGGATTCAAAAACCGCGTCAACAAAACTTTCAAATCCGCTGTCAAAATAAAATGGCAGCGCCCCGAAGAGGCCCACAGCGGTCCATCCGATCGCAACGATGGCCATTCCTTCCCGCTGGCTGATGACCTTGGCCTTCTCTTTTCTGAATATGAAATGAAAGACCAAGCCACTAAAAACGGTAATCGCCATGGATTTTAACATCGGCGCAACGCTTTGATCGCGATAGTAGAGACCGACGGCAAGCGGAATTGTCATGGTCAGCCCGAAAAATAAGGACATTATCGCGATGGTGTGAAGGATATAGCGCCAGCGCATTTAGAAGTACTCCAGCTTTACGGACAGAATTTTTTCAATCTTTGAAATTGCTTCTTTTCTGGCAAAAATAATGACGCGATCCCCGGGCTGGATGACACTGTCGCCGGAGGGAACGACAATGGTCTCTTTGCGGATAATGCCGGCAATCATGGCGCCTTTTGGAAAGGAAAGATCCCGTAAGGGTTTTTCAACAATGTCGGACGTTTCCAGGGCAACCGCTTCGATAACTTCAGCCTGCTCGCCTTTGATTGAAATGGCAGACAGCACCTTTCCCTTGCGGATATGGTGCAGGATGGTGTTTATGGCCGATAGCCTCGGGCTGACGACCTGCTCAATTCCGATGGCATCGGTTAGCGGGAAATAGCTGAATTTACTGATGCGGGTAATCGTCTTGCGCGCGCCCATGCGTTGAGCCAGCAGAGAGGCCAAGATATTGGTTTCCTCATCCTGGGTGAGGGTGATGACAATATCCATTTCCTGGATATTTTCTTCTGCGAGTAATCCCTGATCCGAACCGTCCCCGCTCAGCACAATCGCCTTGTTCAAGCGCTCGGCCAAATAGTTGCAGCGCTCCGGATTACGCTCGATGATTTTGCAGTAAATGGAGTGTTCTTCCAACAAACGCGCCAATCGATAGCCGATGCGTCCGCCGCCGATAATCAGGGCGCGCTTCAGCGGCTGCTCAAATTTATTGAACAGCGAAAGGGTGTCCACCAATTTGTCTTCTTCACTGATGAAATAAACCAGATCCCCGGCCTTGAGACGGTCGTTCCCTCTGGGTATGATGAGCTCATCTTCACGCACGACTGCAGCAATCAGGAGTCGGGCTTCACCGATGATCTCCGGTATATCCCATAGCCGTGCCCCGGCGAGCTGAGAATTATCCTCCAGGTTCACCCCAACAAATTTAAGGCGGCCATCGGCAAACTCACCGATATCCACCGCCCCTGGAACGCTCATCATACGGTGGATCGTTTTGACGACTTCGATATCCGGGTTGATAATGGTGTCGATGTGAGGCGCCATCTCGCGAAAATTTTCATGATAATCATCGAAATCAGCATTACGGATGCGGGCCAGTTTTTTGGTCGACGGTGAAAGAATGTTGGCCACCAGGCAGGCCACCAGATTGGTTTCGTCGCTATTGGTGACCGCCAGGATGATCTGGGCGTCTCGAATGCCGGCTTCTTCCAAGACGACCGGACTGCTCCCCGAGCCGGTAACGACCTGGACATCGAGATTGTCTGATACCCGCCGAATGGCGTTCGGGTTTTTGTCGATGACCACCACATCCTTGTTTTCCAGCGCCAGATGACTGGCAATATGAAAACCGACCTGCCCTGCTCCAACAATAAAAATTTTCAAAAAAAATACCCCCGTCGATAACAATTGTTGTGATGATAGGGTTTCGTTTGAGGCATACCGAAATCCGTCTAAGTTTATGGCCTGAACTGCAATCCTTGGGCTTACGCCTTACTATAGTGTTGCTCAGGTGTCAATTAGATGCTGACAATCCATCCGCTTAAGAGAATAACGACGAGCAGTGCAATCCAGTCTTTGCGGGATGCGCTTAAGGCCGGGTCAGTGCGATTTTCAGTATAGCACCTGGCTTCCATGGCGACGATTAACCGGTCGGCCTGTTCGAAGGTGCCGCGAATCAGGGGAATACCCAGGCGGACCAGACGATACAGCGGATTTTTCCTGTTCTCCAGGCAGCGGGCTCGCTGCGCTTCAGCGGTTTCTTTAGCCTGGTTGAGAATGACGGGGATAAATCTTACGATCAAGCCCATCATGGTGCCAATCTGTTTAGCGGGTATAAATCCGAACGGTTTCAGAAACCATTCAACAGCCGCTTTGATCTGCCCGGAAGGGGTTGAAAAAATAAACAGAAATCCAAACATTGCAATAATAAACAACCGCCAGCAAACAAGCAGGCCGGAAAGCATTCCCGGCCGTGTAATGACAATGGCTTTGATTTCGATTAAAATCGCACCGGGGGTCGTCAACATGCGGGCTATCAAAATCAGCAAAAGCAGAATCAGAAAAAACCGTAATTCCTTAAACCCGGATTTAAGCGGTGGGCGGGAATGAACAATGAGAGCTGTCAGCAGGGCCGATAGCAAGCCCAGTCCAAAGAATCCGCCCCCAAGGCTGGTGAAACTGATCAGAATCAAAAAAAGGATTTTAAAGCGTACATCCAATTTATGCAGCACAGAGGTTCCCGGCTGGAAGCTGAAGCTTGTCAGTTCAGCCATGAACGGACCTCCATTCCCAGCTGAGCGGCGCAGGGGGCCCTGACACCAAAGGTTTCAACATCACTGAGGATTTCAGCAGGGAAACCATCTCGCACGATTTTCCCCTTTTGCATAATGATCAGACGATCACAATGGGCGAGCACCTTTTCCAGATCATGCGTAATGACGACAATGGTATGACCATCCTGATGCAGAGCGAGAATCTGTTTGAGAACCTGTTTGACGCCCGGGTAGTCCAAACTGGTGAAGGGTTCGTCGCAGACAATCACCTTGGGCTCCATCGCTAAAATGCCCGCTATCGATAGCCGGCGTTTTTCGCCGCCGGACAGCAAATGCGGCCGCTGGTCGGCAAATTCCGTCAACCCGACGACCTCCAGCGCCAGCGTCACGCGCTTGCGGATTTGATCTCGATCAAGCCGCAGGTTCTCAGGACCAAATGCCACATCGGCATAAACGGTTTCACCGACGATTTGGCTGTCGGCGTCCTGGAACATCATGCCCACCAGTCGCCTGGCCCGCACCAGATCCTTTCGCACCGAAACGCCGGCCACTTTAACACAGCCGGCCGTCGGCCGCAGCAATCCATTCAGGTGTCGAATAAGCGTTGTTTTGCCCGAGCCGTTGGGCCCGGCGAGAACCACAAAGGCACCGGCCTTAATCTTCAGGTTAATCTGATCAAGGCCCAGTGTGCCGTCTGAAAAACGGTGGCGGAGGTTTTTAATTTCAATGATATCCATCTTTCCAATCCAGAGCTATTTTATATCAGAAATAAAACTTTCATTTTACAGATGCAAAAACGTAAAACCCAACCACGAAAACACGAAATCAAAAAAGCACGAAATCTTAAATTGTTCTAATTTTCATGTTTTCGATATTCCGTGCTTTCGTGGTGAAATAATCCTTATCGACTCAAATCGCCATTAAGGAAGAGATATGACCTGCGCCTATTGTGAATTTAACCCGCGACTCGAGACGCAGAACCCGAAACGCGTATGACCGGCCGCAGGGCTCTGGCAATGGCAGCTGCAGCCGCTATTTTTACGGCGTCTCCGATCAGAAAGGGATACATGCCCAGCGCCAGGGTTTTGCCCAGGGACATACCGCTGACAATTTTCAACCAGGTAACACCGCAGGCATACAGCGCCAGCGTCCCACAAATCATCGCCAGCACGTCGGTCACCATTTGCGGGGTGTCTCTGTTCGCAATGTTGCCGATGAGAAAAATTGTCGGCAGATATCCAATCAGATATCCGCCGGTAGGACCGACAAAGCGGCCGATGCCACCGAGTCCGCCGGCAAAAACCGGTAATCCGACTGCGCCGACCAGCAGGTACACACCGACACTTGCCATCCCCCAACGATAGCCCAGCAGCAGGCCGGCCAGGTAAACAAACATATTCTGCAACACAATCGGAACCGGACCGATGGGAATGGATAGAAAAGCACCCACCGCCGTTAGAGCAGCAAACAAAGCTGCATACACCATCATTCGCAATTGATTAGCCGAATCCACTTTTGCCTTCCTTCTTAAAACTAAGGTATCTGTTTGACAAACCCGATTTTAAAAGTTTCAACCACCACGAAAGCACGAAAGAAGAAAAACACGAAAAAATCAAAAAGAAAAAATTTCGTGCTTTCGTGATTGAATACATTTCCGCAAAAGGCATATATTTTTTAGGCGTAGTGTTCATCTTGTTAGCGGGGCTGATGAAAACAATCCCCGTAGCGTATCGTTTTCAGAGATCCGTCAGAGCATTTCAGGATCAACGCACCGGTATCGTCAACATCAACTGCTTTACCCGCATAGACGTCCCGGTTCGTTACCACCCGCACATGACGATTCAACGTCACCGTAAATTGCTTCCAGCGGTCAATCACATCGTCGTATGCTGCTGCTTTCATTTGTGCTTCAAATAAATCCAGGTAGCGGGAGAGTATCTCCTTGCGCGACACCCTGCGCCCCAAAATCGCCTTAAGTGATGTCGCCGCCGGTTCAATCCGCGGCGGATTATTGTTGACATTGAGGCCGATACCGATATTGATAAACCTCACCCGATCCGCTTCAGCCTCCAATTCAGAAAGCATGCCGCAGATCTTACCCTCGTCAACCAAAAGATCATTGGGCCATTTAACCCTGACGTCTATTGCAAACAACTCATTCAATATCTCGGCAAGCGTCAGCGATGCTAAAAAGCTTACCCTAAAGCTTAAAACCGGCGGCAGATCAGGCCTTAGAACCATCGTAAAATACAGGCCGCCTTTTTCAGAAGACCATGGCCGATCCAGGCGCCCGCGACCGCTTGTCTGCCGCCCGGCGATGACGGTTGTAAAATCCGGACAGCCCTTGCGTGCCAATTCTTTGGCTGTATCCATCGTAGAAGCCAATTCCGCATGATACATGATTTTGGATTCTCGCCCTCTAAATTCCCATGGATAGGGTATGTCCGGGGAATTCTTCAGGTGATACCCTTTGGCGGACGACGTAATCGCATACCCCAGTTCCTGGAGTTGCTGTATATGCTTCCAGACGGATACCCGCGATATACCCAATTTGGCGCTCAGGGACTGCCCTGAAACGGCGCTCTCTTTTATTCGAAGATTTTTAAGGATCCGGCGCTTCATATTGAAAACCCGCTATTGGTTAACCATAAAATCGAGGAAAGTTAACGAAAATCAACAGGGTTGTCAAATGGAATGTGGTTTATAAATTTCAGAAGCCAGAAGCCAGGCGCCGGCGGGTATCACTCCGGATGAGACCGGACCTCAACGCCCCAGGAGGTTAGATGTTTAGCGATAAACTCAACCACATGCCGATGGGCGGCCTGGCCGTTGCCGACGACCGGAATCGGATCGCCAAACCTGAAATGAATCGGCCGCTCCGGATAAATCGGTCCGATGTCTTTTAGCCAGCGGCCGCTGCCGTGAAAATCTGTTTTGAGTGCAACCGGTACCACGGGAACATCAGCTTTGCGCGCTAATTTTACACCCAGCGTGTTGAATATTTTCACATCAAAAATCGTGCTACGGGTGGCCTGCGGGAAAACAACAACCGAGCACCCTTTTTGAATTCGGCGCCGGCCTTCGTTCAAGACGATTTTTAAATCTTCGCGGGGATTTTTTCTGTGAACGGCGATAAAATCAAGGGATTGCATCACCCAACCGATCACCGGATAATGCCGCAGCTCGTCTTTGATGATAAAGGTGACGTCGTTGAAAGGCAGGGTTAATGACGGTAGGATAACGGTCTCGAGGATACTCATGTGGTTGGCGACAAAGACCAGCGGCCCCTTATGGTTACTGAGCCCCCCAAGACCCGAGACCGTCAGGCGACCGCCGGCCGATTCGACGGCCCGCATGCAACTCAAAGATGCGCGCAGCCATCTTTCATTGTCGAGAGCTCCGCGACGGCCCGCCAGGCCTTCTTTAAGAAAAGCCATGGCAATACGGGAATAAAAAATAAATTCCGGCCACCCCGGAAGGTGGTTGGCCAACAGACGCCGACGAACCGGAGTTTTATACCCATGTTCGGCTGCAATAATCTGCCGGAATTGAGCGCTGTCCATTTTAGATTGATCCACCTGCTGGTTGAAGATGTGATACCGTAATGGAAACACCGGCCAAGTGTCAATTGAATATTGCGGTGGGATTATAATCGATCAAGCAGCTTTTGATGGATATTGTCAAAGCCCCCGTTGGACATCACCAGAATAAGATCGCCGGGGACGGCATGCCGGCCCAGAAATTCGACAATGGCATCGGTGTCTGCAAAAAAATGGGCATCCTTGCCGCGCTGCTTTAAATCGAGAACAAGTTTTTGGGAAGAAAATCTTTCATCGACGGGAATCTTCTCCAGCAACGGCGGTTGCCGAATGCAGATGAGATCGGCAAAATCAAAGGCCTGCGGATAAACATCTTGAAAAATATCGCGCATGCTGGAGTTCGTCCGGGGCTCGAAAACCGCTATCAGGCGTCGGGGCGCATAAAACGCCTTAACCGCCGCAACAGTTTCCCGCACGGCGGTGGGATGATGGGCAAAATCATCCATTACTGTAATTTGATTCTTATGTCCGCGGATTTGCTGTCGTCGCTTGACGCCTTCGAAGGTTTCCAGGGCAACGCCGATCTCGGTAGTCGACAATCCTAAATCATCTGCGACGGCAATAACCGCCAGAGCATTGTACAAATTATGTCGGCCGACCAACCGGGTCTTAAAACGACCATACGGCTGTCCGAATCGCAGCACCTCAAAATCGCTCCAGGGCGCATCCATCTGAATGTCAGCCAGACGCCATTTAGAACCCACATTGCTGCCATAAAATTCGATGCGGCAATTTGCGTTGGAAATGATCCGGCGGATATTTTCATCCGCATCAAAGGCCAGCAGCAGGCTTGAGGATTTAAGCTGCTTCAGAAAACGGCTAAAGATGGCTTGAACATGATCAAGATCGTGAAATATATCAGCATGGTCAAATTCCACGCTGGTCAACACGGTAATAGCAGGATGAAAGTGCATCAATTTTGGGCCTTTGTCGAAAAAGGCCGTATCGTATTCGTCGCCTTCGATAATGATCGGATCCCCACCTCCCAGCCGGTAGTTGCTGTCAAAGTTCTGCAAAATTCCACCGATCATATACGACGGGTCCATACCGCCTTGGTACAGCATCCAGGCTAAAATAGATGCGGTGGTCGTTTTGCCGTGGGTGCCGGCAACCAAAAGCGTTTTTTTACCATCGGCAAAAAATCGATTTAACGCCTGGGGCATGGAGCAGTATGGGATCCCCGTCTGCATCATTTTCTTGACTTCCGGATTCTCGCGAGTCACAGCGTTACCCACAATCACCAGATCCGATCGATCGGAAAGGTGGGCGGCCTCAAAGCCGTCCATGATGTGAATCCCCTGTTCCCGTAAAAAATCACTCATAGGAGGATAAATTTTTTGATCCGAACCGGAAATGTCAAACCCCTGACGTTTAAGCATACAGGCCAGAGCGCCCATCCCGGTCCCACAGACGGCGATCAGGTGAATTTTATTCACGTTTTCCGGAATACAATTTTTACTTTCAGACATCCTTGAGCTTCCCCTCAATGGCTGAACGAGCAGCGTCCCCTGGCAGCATTAATTCTGACTGGATTGGGTACGACAAGCGGCGGGAAAAAAATCATCGGTTATCAGGGTCTATTCACTTTCCAGTATAGACCTAAGATTCCGTGATAGTTTTTGCAAGTTAAACGGTTTTTGGATAAAACCATTACATCCTCGATTTAAAATTTCAGAGGCCTGACCGTTGATGCTAAATCCACTGGAGAGCAGCACCTTCACGTCCGGCTTGATTTTTTTTATGCGGTCATAGGTTTCACCGCCCCCCATCTTGGGCATAATCATATCCAGGACGACCAGGTCAATTTCCTCCGGGTGCTTTTTGAATATCTCGATGGCTTCTTTGCCGTCTCTGGCAATAAAAACCCGATAGCCCAGCTTTTTGAGCATGCGCGTACCGACATCAATGATCATATCCTCATCATCGACCAGCAAAACCGTCTCCCGGCCTTCAACAAATTTTTCGCTGGCCTTTTTAGGGATCGGTACTGCCTTTTCTGTAGCCGGCAAATAGATCTCAAATTGGGTTCCCTGTCCCTTTTTACTGAAAACTTTAATAAAGCCTTCATGATTTTTAACGATGCCGTAAACCGACGCCAACCCGAGCCCTGTGCCGCGGCCCATTTCTTTGGTTGTAAAAAATGGGTCGAAGATGCGTTGCTGTGTGTCTTCATCCATGCCAATGCCGGTATCGGCGATCGTTATTTTAACATAATTGCCGGCTTTAACATAATAGGGGCTGTATTGGTCTTGATCAATGGTAATGTTTTCGGTGCGAGTGGCCAATGTCCCGCTGCTGGGCATGGCCTGCAAGGCATTCAAGTATAGGTTCATCAAAACCTGCTCGATCTGGCCTCGATCCGCCTCGACACTCCAGAGGTCCGG
Source organism: Desulfobacterales bacterium (assembly GCA_050116835.1). Classification (GTDB taxonomy): domain Bacteria; phylum Desulfobacterota; class Desulfobacteria; order Desulfobacterales; family JAHEIW01; genus JAHEIW01. The sequence goes on along the minus strand of JASFNW010000095.1, from coordinate 9,593 downwards.
TTTGGCTTCGTTATTAAAAATGATATCCTTGTTGGTGCGGCCAAACATGAGATTTTGCTCTTTGATCAATTCGTTCAGATTGAGCGAACTGATTTCGTATTTGCCGCCTCTGGCAAAGCCCAACAGTTGTTTGGTTAAATCGACGCCATTATGAACGTACTGTTCAATCTTTTTAAGATTTTTAACGAGGGGCGAACCGGGTTCAATATCCAGGAGAGACAGTGAAATATTGCCCTGAATCCCCATGAGAAGATTATTAAAATCATGCGCGATACCGCCGGCTAAAGTGCCGATGGCTTCCATCTTCTGGGCCTGGCGCAGTTGCCTTTCCAGACGAACTTCATGGGAAACGTCCCGTTGAACGCTGACGTAATTGGTAATGGCTCCGGCTTTATTTTTGATTGGAGATACAGTGGCTTCGGTTTCGTACAATGAATGATCCCTGCGTTTGTTAATCATTCGTCCTTGCCATATTTCTCCCCGCTGCAGGGTATCGATGATAGTACCGAAAAAGGCTTGAGAATGTTGCCCACTGTCCAGCAAAGCGATATTGGCACCGATCACTTCCTGGCGGGTATATCCGGTGATCTTTTCAAAAGCCGGATTGACATATTCGATAAGCCCTGCGGGATCGGTGACGATAATAGACTCAGCCGCGTGTTCAACTGCGGTAACCAGTTGCGTCTGTTCTTCGATGGTGCGCTTGAGTCCGGAAACATCAACTGCAAATACGGCCAGTCCGCTGTCGGCTGCAGCTGAATCAAGGGCTGAAATATCGAGTTGGACGGAAAGCGGCGGTCCTGATTTGCAGTGTGCGGTTGTTTCGAAAGACAGGGTTGTTTTGTGACCCGGACATTGAGCGATCGCTGACTGCTGCTCGTTCGTCAAATCAAACAACACGTCAAGAGTTCTTCCGGTGATTTCAGACTGGCTCAGACCGCTTATCCGCATTGCCGCCTGGTTGACAAATACGATTCGGCCGTGGCGGTCAGTGGTGATGGCAAATCCGTTGAAATGATCAGTCAGGGATGAAGGCACAGCGGTTGAGCTGGCATGCAAAAAATGCGGTTGCGGGTGCGCAGATTTATTTTCGGGGGTTAATTTGGGCATCGGTTCATCGGCTCCATTTCTTCCTCCCTGTGCAAACCGGTCTGAATCTGTTGAATACAATTCCGGTATTCGACCGATCACCGACCGATGATGCCCTCAAGCCCTAACCTCTGAACGATATACGCAAAGACCATTAACTATGGTGCGGGTGTGCACCCGTCTTTTACCCCCCTCTTGGCCGATCACGATGATGATGCTCGTGCTCAGGCGCGTTCGTGTCCAAACGTTGTAAGAATAGCTCCTTGTACCGCAGGTCCGAACTAGCGAACGCCGTTATAATCCATTATGACAAATATTTGCATATAAATCAATAGATTTACAACCCTAGCCGTAGGCTTTAATCTTATCAATCAGACCGTTTTCGAGCGGTTGTTCCCATTTTACGTTGATAAAGTATTCATTAAATAACTGGGCATGCACACCGACAATGCAGCCTTCCTGATCGATGCTTATTTCAGGATAAAATCCATGCAAGTTACATTTTAAGGTCAGACGACACCCCAGCAGCGATTCGGCCGCGGTTGGCGAGGTATTCATGATAAACGATACGCCGCTGGCGGAAATGTCGGAGAGATCCCCTTTAAAAGTCTTGCTGCCTTTATGGTCGAGAATTTTAATGATTGCGCTGCCGGCGATGTCATACCTTGGGTGAGTTCGGCGTTCGAGTTCCTTTTTATGAAGCAAATCCTTGATGGGCTCCAATTCATTGCAGTAATCCTGCAGTATATTGGCCAGATTGGGCGCATTTGACTTCCATTTCTGCAAGATGGTTTTATCGATGAAATTTAATTTAACGGTTGAATGGGCCATCGAAGAGGTCGTGCAGATCGAATTTGTAAAAAATGTGTCTTCACCGGCAAGATCACCAGGTCCCAATGCTTTCAGCAAGATAGCGTGTTTATCCTTGTGATAAAACAAATTTACCCGGCCGGCATTTATGAAATACAGGTTGGGATTCAGCTCGCCCTGGCGGAAAATAATCTGCTCCGGTTCATAGACCGCCGCTTGCATCCCATAGTAAAGCGAAATCGATTCTTCTTTTGTCAAACGTTTATACAAATGAGACCATGTTTCCAAGTGCGCCTCGTCCATTGCGCTCATCTTTGCATTCTCAATAATTTCAGCAGATTTGACAATTTCATCTAATGCCATCGAATCAATTTCAAAAAGTCTTTCGCGCAGTGATTCTGCTTTGGCAAAGTCCTGCGTTTGTGCGCATCGGGCAATCAAATCAAAAAGCAACTCAACGGCCTGCTTTTTCTTGTTGTCCTTTACATAGGTCTCAACTAATTTTTCCTGAGAACTGAAATCTTGCATTTACGCACTCTCCTTGGCCATTATTTCATCATTATTGAATTTAGGCACGGTCCAATTCAGCGGCCACGCACCGACCACCATCGTCAGGGCCATCTGGCGCTATCCGTTGAGCTCGACCAGGACGCGCTCGGCTGCATCAAGGGTCGCTTCAATGTGCTCGGTTTCATGCGCAGCAGAAACAAACAATGCTTCAAACTGAGAGGGCGCAATGTAAATTCCCTCCCGGCGCATCCCGTTATAAAATGCAGAAAATTTTTCTAAGTCACTTGTTTTGGCATCATCAAAATTGTTAACCGTTCGGTCATTAAAAAAGAACCCCAGCATAGAGCCAACCCGTTGGCTCTGTACCGGGATGGACGTTTTTTGAGCAACGGTTTCAAGTCCGGACAATAGGAATTCTGCTTTTTGGTCAAGGGCATCGTAAAACCCATCTTTTTTAATCTGTTCAAGGGTTGCAATGCCGGCTGCCATGGCCACTGGATTGCCGGACAGGGTCCCAGCCTGATAGACGGATCCCTGCGGCGCAATCTGGCACATCAAATCCTGCCTCCCGCCGTAAGCGCCCACCGGCAGTCCACCGCCTATGATTTTGCCAAAACAGGTCAGATCCGGATAAACGCCATAAAGGGTCTGAGCCCCGCCGTAGGCCACGCGAAAACCGGTCATAACTTCATCAAAAATCAGAATGGACCCGTAGCGATCACACATCTGCCTGAGAGCGCCTAAAAAGCCTTTTTGCGGTGGCACCAATCCCATATTACCCGCTACCGGCTCGACGATGATAGCGGCAACCGAATCGCCCTTTGCGGCCATCACCTGCGTTAGCGCATCCACATCATTATAAGGAAGTGACAGCGTATGTTGGGCAATGGATTCAGGTATTCCCGGACTGCCAGGAATACCAAGGGTGGCGACACCCGAACCTGCTGCTACAAGCAGGGTATCGGCATGTCCGTGGTAGCATCCATCGAACTTTATGATGATTTCCCGTTGCGTAATTCCCCGTGCCAGTCGCACAGCGCTCATGCTGGCCTCGGTGCCCGAATTTACCATGCGTACAACTTCTACCGAAGGAACGGCATCAATCACCATCTGGGCGAGCTGCACTTCAAGATCAGTTGGCGCCCCAAAGCTCGTTCCGCGTTCCAATACGGTGGTAACTGCCTTGATTACCGCCGGGTGGCGGTGTCCTAAAATCATCGGCCCCCATGAACCAATGTAATCGATATACCGATTACCATCAGCATCAAAAATCAGACAGCCCTCAGCCCGCTCGATGAAAAGCGGATCTGCTCCGACTGACTGACATGCCCGCACGGGACTGTTAACCCCCCCGGGAATTAACTTTACCGCACGCTCATACAATCTTTTAGAGTTGGTTAGATTCATTCAAATAGTATCCTTTCCGTCGATAAACGCATCGCGCTTTGCCTTAACATTCGCAGGCGATTAAGTCTCCTTCTCTGTCCAGCCAGCGCCGTCCGACGCCCGGATGAGCCGGTCATTTCGGCGATGATCAACAAAAAAGTTGACATTTCTGATGGTTATGAAAAATATCAGATAGAACCATACAGGTCAAGAATGCATATGGTAAAAGCAAAGACACCCCGGAGCCTCGCAAAATATCTTGCTTACATCCTTGAACGCCGGCCCGATGAGTTCGGGTTGGTTCTCGACAAGCGGGGGTACGTTAAAATCAAGCACCTGCTTAAAGCCCTCAATGAGGAAAAAGGCTGGAAGCACGTGCGCCGATTCCATATAAATGAAATCATCTACAGCATCCCAGATCCCCCGTTCGAAATCGCAGACAACCGCATTCGTGCCAAACGGCGTGAGCATCTGCCCCGGCCCAACGCATCGCCGCAACTGCCCAAGATTTTATACACCTGTGTCCGCAAAAAAGCATATCCATCTGTGGCGCAGAAGGGCATCTTCCCCGGTGGGTACCCGCAGGTGGTCTTATCCGCCAACCCGGATATGGCAGAACGAATGGGAAAGCGCAGCGACTCGCAGCCGGTCATGCTCAGTGTTCATGTGCAGGCCTCGATTGAGCAAGGCGTTTTATTTCAGCAAATCGGTGAATTGCTTTTTGTGGCGCCGTCAATTCCAACAGGCTGTTTCAGTGGCCCGCCTTTGCCCAAAGAAAAGGTCCGAACTCAGAAACAGGCACAGCCTTGTGAGGCGGCATCGCCAAAGGTGAGCGGCAGTTTTGCAGTCAATCTGGACAGGGTTGCCGGCCTGACCGGCAATCTGGCCAAAACCCCAAAAAAAGATTCGGGCTGGAAAGGCAAAAAAGAGCGCCGTAAAAAACAGAAAAGAAAAAGAGAGCGCCCCCCCTGGCGCAAATAAAAGACCGCTGGGCGCGGCTTTTTTTACCGTAATCCAAATGATCTCTGACAAATCAGGATAACGGGATGGTTTTGTTCTTGATCTGTAAAAAAAAATTGACATCCGGCGGCGAACTTGTTACCAAAAATTCCCGGTCACCGAAAACAGTCATCACGGGCCACTAGCTCAACTAGGCAGAGCACCTGACTCTTAATCAGTAGGTTATAGGTTCGATTCCTATGTGGCCCACCACTAATAAAAAAAGCTTTCAGGAATTAAGCCTGAAAGCTTTTTAACGCTGAACGCTTTTTTTAGACCAGACAGAAACCTAACAGCGTCCCCACCAATCCAACCAATACGTCGGCTGCATCCGGTGTCCGACTCGGCATGAAAAACTGAACACCTTCAATAACAAACGGATGAATGAGTATCAACGCTAGATAGGAATATTTAAATCGTCTGAAGGTCGGGTATGACAGCGCCATGATCATACCCAATATGAAATGCTGTAAGGTTGCTTCATCAATCATGGTTTCATCTTTCGAACAGACCACTTGGCCTCGGATATTGAAATAATACAGAAACAGGCCTGCTGGCAAGCTCAAAATCGGCTTTATCAAAAAAGTTGAATTTTGTTGAAATTTAGCTTGACACTTTATTTTTATCAATGTTAAAAATTTAGATTTTAATTTCACTGTCAAATGACAGCGTCATATCCTTGCTCTGGAATGACCAGGGCTTTATTAGCCAAAAGGAGGTTTTATGCGACGATACGAAACCATTGTCATTATGGACCCCGACCTACCCGATGAACAGCGCCAGCCGGTCGTCCAAAGGGTTCAGGATGTAATCAACCAGGAAAACGGGTACCTGGCGCTAACAGATGAATGGGGTATCCGAAAACTTGCCTACGAAATCAAAAAGAAGCCACGGGGTTACTACACCCGCTTTGACTTCTGCGGAACCTCGTCAATCGTAGACGAAATCGAGCGGTTTTTTCGCATCGATGACCGTGTACTAAAATACATGACCGTTTTGCTTGACAAGTACGCTGAGGTTGAAAAAGTCAAAGAAGAGATTGCCAGCTCTCAGAAAGCAGTTGAGGCACCACCGGAAGTAAGCAAGCCCACCGACACTCAGGCTCCCTCAGAAAAAGCTGAACCGGCCGAAACACAGGCACCTGAAGAACCACCTGCTGCGGTCGAAGGCGCGATAAACACGCGCGAAGAACCAGTGGATGCGGATCCATCGCAGAAACTCGAACCCCAGGCGGATGAAGGTCAAGCCGCAGAAAATGAGACCAAAGAGGAGCGCAAATAAAATGGCTGCCTATACCAGCAGAACCGGGCGAAGGCCGAAGAGAAAAAAACGCATCTATCACCGACGGAAAGTATGTCGTTTTTGTGCCGATACAAGCCTGGTCATAAATTACAAAGATCCCAAATCGCTCAAGCATTTTATTACCGAGCGTGGCAAAATAATTCCAAGGCGCATATCAGGTTGTTGTGCAAAACACCAGCGGTCGTTGACGCATGCTATCAAGCGCGCCCGAACCATTGCACTGCTGCCCTATGTCGGATCCGTTGACTTGCATTGATCTGATCAATTTGGATTGGAGTAGGATATGCCTTAAACTTCTGGGGTGAACCACAGACATGTTAAAGGATATCGCAAATGGCGTCTTGATCACCTGCCTGATATTGGCTGCTTCAATCATAATTCCGCTTTTCGGAATTTTTTGCAGTCTACTGCTCCCATTGCCGATACTCTATTATCGCATTAAGCTTGGCAGAACCGTAAGCGCGCTGATTCCCATCATCGTCCTGATGATGACGGCGATCGTCGTGAACGCATTCCCGTTTGACATTGTGTTCGTTACCGCGTTGCTCATCATGGGATTTAGCCTTGGGGAGTTGCTAGGATCTCGAATTTCAATCGAAAAAACCATGCTCATAACCGGCGGTCTGGTTTTATTCGGTAGCGCGTTCTGTTTCATCTTATTAAGCGCTATAGGCGACCATGACTTGTCTGTTGAGTTTTCCCGGTCGGTGGCGCAAAACCGGGAATTTCTGTTGGAAATATACCGAAACATGGGAATGCCTGCGGAAAACATTCCGGACTTTGAGCGGTTCCTCGATGGGATTCAAAAAATGGTGATCAGAATTCTTCCGGCTTTGGTGATCACATCAACGTTTTTTATCATCTGGATGAATCTATTGCTGGGCAGAACGCTGCTGAAGAACAGACAAATGCGGTGCCCGGATGTCGGCAGGCTGAACAGATGGAAGACGCCGGATTATCTGGTATGGGGGGTCATTGGCTGTGGATTATTGATGCTGATCCCCGATGGCATGGTCAAAACAATCGGCCTCAATGGCTTGATCGCGTTGATGATGATATATTTTTTCCAGGGCATTGCTATCGTTTCATTCTTTTTTGAAAAGAAGCAAGTTCCCCGCATTGCCAAGGTTATGCTGTATGCACTGCTCGTTTTGCAGGAGGTATTGCTGGTCGTCATTGCCATCGGTTTCATCGATGTATGGGCCAATTTCAGAAAATTGGGAAAAAATTAAATCGTGATGGGACGTGGCCATCTATTGCCGATGGCGAACACTATCTTGTTAAAAAGATTTACCTGCACTGACGCATGACATGGAGGTTAAAACATGAAGGTCATCCTAAAAGAAACGATTGATTCTTTGGGTATCATTGGTAGTGAAGTTAGCGTGGCTGACGGTTATGCCCGCAACTATCTTTTGCCTCAGAACAAAGCGGTGCCGGCAACACCCCAAAATCGCAAAATATTGGAGCGTGACCGCACCAAATTCGAACTTCAAATCACCAAAGAACGTAAAGTCGCCGAAGAAATGGCTCAACGATTGGAAAGCGTGTCGGTTACGATTGCCGCCAAGGTTAGCGAGGAAGATCGTCTTTACGGATCTATTTCAGTTCGCGATATCATCGACGCGCTGGCCAAGCAGGACATTGTTATTGAAAAGCGGATGGTCCTTCTGAAAGAACCCATCAAGGCAGTTGGCTCCTATAAGGTCCCCATCCGGGTATATAAAGAGGTTGAGCCCGAAATAAGCGTTGAAATTGTTCCGGAATAATTTGCATTTACAATTGATGCAAGAGTGTGTATTGAAAAGTCAGTAAGCTGGCCATTGTGTCTTGAGACAGCCTTTAATCGGACAGTGTCCGCTGCAAGCGTTACGTCAGCTGATTTTTGAATCCTGCAGGTTAGAAATTATGGCGGATCAACAATTGCAAAGCCAAAAGGATCCATCGCTTTACCACCTGCCCCCCCAAAGCATCGAGGCGGAAGAATCCCTGTTAAGCGCCATCCTGGTCGATAATAATACTTTGCTGGATGTTGTCGAAATTCTTTCAGTCGCTGATTTCTATCGAAGCGCCCATCAAAAAATATTTGCGGCCATCTTGAATTTATTCGATCGGGGAGAGCCCGTTGACCTGGTGACACTTGCCAATAATCTGAAAGAAAAGGGTCATCTGGATGCGGTCGGCGGAGCCAGCTACCTGGCGCGTTTAGTCGACGCAGTACCCGTAGCCGTCAATGCCCAGCATTACGCAAAAATCGTGGCTGACAAAGCCTCTCTTAGACGCCTGATCGAAAAAGCCAACGCCATCACCAAACGTTGCTATGACGATCGCGGTGATGTCGACGACATTATTGATTTTGCTGAGACGTCGGTCTTTGAAGTTTCGGAAAGAAAGACCCGCCAAGGGTTTTATCCGCTCAGTCGACTGATCATTGATAATATCGAAACCCTGGAGGAAAAACAGGGGAGCAAAAGCCTGGTGACAGGTGTACCCATGGGCTTTGGACAACTGGATAATCTGACTTCGGGGTTGCAAAATTCCGATCTCATCATTTTGGCTGCCCGGCCAAGCATGGGCAAAACGGCATTGGCCCTGAATATCGCCAGAAATGCAGCTGTTGATGCAAACATCCCGGTAGCCGTCTTTTCTCTGGAAATGTCCAAAGAACAATTGTCATTGAGAATGTTATGCGCAGAGGCCCGCCTGGATTCTGCTCGTCTGCGGGGCGGATTTTTTAGCATGGATGACTGGCGTCGCCTCACCGATGCAGCCGGCATTTTGTCAGAAAGCCCCATCTATATCGATGATTCTCCCAGCCTGTCGGCAATGGATATCCGGGCAAAAGCGCGCCGTCTAAAACTGGACAAAAATATCGGGCTGGTCATTATTGACTATCTTCAGCTTATGCAGGCGCGCGGCGGGATGGAACGCAGAGACCTTGAAATATCAGAAATGTCACGATCGCTGAAAGCGTTGGCCAAAGAGCTTGAAATTCCGGTACTGGCGTTATCTCAACTAAATAGAATGCTCGAACAGCGCACCGATAAACGCCCGAAACTATCTGATTTGCGCGAATCGGGAGCGCTCGAACAAGATGCCGATGTAGTTGCCTTTATATACAGAGACGAAATATATAATCAGGACGAAAACAATCCCCTCAAAGGAACAGCTGAAATTATTTTGGCCAAGCAACGCAACGGACCCATCGGAAAAGTCGTGCTTACTTTCCTGGATGCCTATACCCGCTTTGAAATTATGGCGCCTGAGGATATGGTCGACAGCCTTTAGGGTTCCGTCACCCGGTTCAAAGATTCCGGGTTCAGGAGTCTAAAAGGTCCGCGTTTTTGGCCGTCGGCTTCTGGCAGGAAGCCGGGAATCAGTCGCCAGCAGCCAGTAGCCACCCTCCAACTTACACCAGACACCCGCCTGCGCGGCATAGCCGCTTCGGCGCGGCGAAGGCTGGAAAACCTAAATCGTTAGACCTTGTTATTCAGGAT
>JASFNW010000094.1:0-19804 GCA_050116835.1 Desulfobacterales bacterium | reverse complement strand
GTCTATCAGATTTCAGCTGATCTGGCCATCATTCAAACGGTGGATTTCTTTACACCGATTGTCGATGACCCCTATCAATTCGGACAGATTGCGGCCGCCAACGCCTTAAGCGACATCTACGCCATGGGCGGAAAGCCGAAAACTGCTATGAATTTAGTCGGCTTTCCCCTCAAGCAGATGGATATCTCCATATTGCGGCAGATCATCCAGGGCGGTCTGGATAAGCTCAAGGAGGCCGATGTCGTGCTGGTGGGCGGTCACAGTGTGGAAGACCGCGAGCTGAAATACGGCCTGTCGGTTACCGGGTTCATTCACCCGGATCGCGTGTTGACCAAAAAGAATATACAGGTCGGCGACCGCCTGATACTGACCAAGCCCCTCGGCACCGGGGTCATCAACACCGCCATTAAAGGCGGTGTCGCCTCGGCTGAAGTGGCGGAAAGGGTTGCGCGGCAGATGGCGGCACTTAACCGGGTTGCCGCCGAAGTGATGAATCAATACCGCGTGCATGCGTGTACGGATATTACCGGTTTCGGCCTGCTGGGACATCTGGCCGAGATGGTGGTCGGCTCCGGCTGCGGTATGAGGCTGAATGCAGACACCATCCCGATCTTACCCGAGGCCATCGACTACGCGGCCATGGGGATGCTGCCGGCAGGCGCATTTAAAAACAGAGAATTCCGCGAGTCGATGGTCGAATTTTCTGCATCGGTGAATCCGCTGGTCCGGGATCTTTTGTTCGATCCCCAGACTTCCGGTGGCCTGTTGATCTGCCTGGATCGAGCTGATGCTGAAGAGCTGATTGGCGAACTGAATCGGAAGGGTATCGACGAGGCCGCACTCATTGGAGAAGTCATTTCAGCACCGCCGGATAAAATTCGGGTAGCGTAGTGTCGCATTTGCAAGCTGCAGATATTTTAACGATTTCGATGATATAACCACGCACTAACAAAAAAGGAGCTTTCCATGATAGAAATTGATGCCCGGGGACTTGCCTGCCCGGCACCGGTATTGCAGGCCAAAGCCGCATTGGAAACCGAAAAGTTGGATACCATCCGGGTGGTAGTGGACAATGCGGCCGCCCAGCAGAATGTTCAGCGCTTTCTCGAAACCAAAAGGTTTCAGATCACCCTTGAAAATGATAAAGACGCTTACATTGTCAGTGGCCGTTGCGAACCGACATCCCAAACAGAGGCTCAAACGGTAACGGACGCTAAATCTGAGAAGATAAAAATCATGGTCATGATCGCCACCGACCGTTTCGGATACGGTGATGACAAGCTGGGGTTGAAGTTGATGGTCAATTTCATTCGGACGCTAAATGAGATGGGCCCGGATCTGTGGCGGCTGGTCTTTGTCAACTATGGCGTCAAGCTTACCGTTAAGGGATCCGAGGTATTGCCGGAACTCAAACAATTACAGGACCATGGTCTTCAGATTCTGGTTTGTGGCACTTGCTTGACTCACTTTGAACTTCTCGAACACAAGCAGGTCGGTCAAACCACCAATATGTTAGATATTGTGACGGCCATGCAGTTGGCCGATAAGGTCATTAATATCTAGTGTGTCGTCCCAGAAATATGAGTGTCGGTCATGTCATTTCCTGACAGGCGCTATGAACCTCAAGGTGCCGGTGACCCGATATTTGGGATTTGACCCACGCCATGGCTTAATCCAAACGCCTGGGTGCCCATCATCCCAAATATCGGGTCATCGTGTCGTTTGTGGGTTAATCATAGGCATATCGCCTATCAGAAAATAACATGCCCGTCCGGCAACTTGAGTGCGGGCATCTTCCGGGGTGAGACCCGAACAATATTGCAAATTATTTCTGGGACACGATACTAGCCCCTCTTCTCAGAACCCCGGCTGTCTTCCGCATGTCTTTTCACTTTTATTCTGATTGCCCATTGCGTATACGCTTTTTTTCTGGATTGTTTATGGTATGTTTTTGATTTTTGAAATTCTGCGAATTGTAATTTCGTATTTCTTCTAAAAAATTGGCTCCTCTGCAAGAAAATCCCCTGTAAAAATAGAGTTAACAATCTGTAATTATTATATATATAAAAAATACTGCTTGGTGGCATGCATCATGCAAAATTTTTTTCCTAAATCACCCGATTGTCGTCAAATGCATTGAAAAGAGCGCTTTGTCCCGGCGGCCCAAAGTCCATCTTTTCGGTAACTTAACCCATAAAACCTTCTTAGAACAGATAATCTAATAATAAGCGGTAACCATCAGCATGAAGGAGGAATCCAATGGTAGAAAAAACGGAAACACCCAAAGCAAAGAAATTAGCCGATCCTGTCGCAGCAACCATCGATCCGGCCAGCCAGCAGATGATTCAGCGTGCCCACGAGCTGGGCGTGGAGACTGCCTTTGACCGGGCCGTTACGTTGAAACCCTGCAATATCGGTAGCCAGGGGATTTGCTGCAAAAACTGCGGCATGGGGCCCTGCCGACTGCCGTATCCCAAAGGCGGCATCGAAGGCGAAGACACCCGCAAGGGGATCTGCGGCGCAACGCCCAACACGATTGCAGCCCGTAATTTTATCCGCATGATCGCCGGCGGTGCGGCCGCCCATTCAGATCATGGCAGGTCCGTGGCAGAAGTTTTTATGGCTGCTGCGCGCAAAGAAACCGACGCCTATAAAATAAAGGATACGAAAAAGCTGATCGAAGTGGCCCGGGTGTTAGGTGTCGACACAACGGTAGAGGTCGACGGCCAGCAGCTGGATCGGGATATGGATGAGATCGCTGTGGAAGTCGGCGAAAAAGCGCTCAATGAATGGGGCAAGGCCGAAGGCGAGCTGCTTTTTGCCAGACGCGCCCCCGAGCCGCGCTATGAGCTGTGGAAAAGGCAGGGGGTGTTGCCGCGCAATATCGATCGCGAAATTGTTGAAATCATGCACCGCACTCACATCGGCGTGGATCAGGACTATAAAAATTTGATGAAACAGGGCACCCGGGCGGCCATCGCCGACGGTTGGGGCGGTTCGATGCTGGCCACCGAGCTGCAGGACATTCTTTTTGGGACGCCGTATCCGCTGGCATCCGAAGCCAATCTCGGGGTTATGAAAGAGGACATGGTCAACATCGTCATTCACGGTCACGAGCCGGTTTTATCCGAGATGATCGTTGCCGTGGCCCAGAAAAAAGCGATGCATGAATATGCCCTATCCAAGGGTGCCAGAGGCATCCAGCTTTCCGGTATTTGCTGTACGGCCAATGAAATTTTACAGCGCCACGGGGTGCCCCTATGCGGCACCTTCCTCCAGCAGGAACTGGCCATCATTACCGGCGCCTGCGATGCCATGGTGGTCGATATCCAGTGTATTTTCCAAAATCTGGCCAACGTGGCCAAATGCTTTCACACCAAATTGATCACCACCCACCCGATTGCCCGCATGGAACAGGACAACGTCATCCACATCGAATTTGACGAGCACCACGCGCTGGAGGACGCCGAAAGGATCATCAAGCTGGCCATTGATAATTTTGAAAACCGCAAATCCGAGGTGATGATCCCGAAGCCAAAATCGCCTATTGTGGCCGGATTCGGCGTGGAATCGATCGAATACCATCTGGGCGGAATGTTTCGAGGGTCCTACTACACTTTGAATGACAACATTATTAACGGCCGCATCCGCGGAATCGGCGGCGTGGTGGGGTGCAACAACGTCCGCACCCGGCACAACGAGAGTCATATCCAGATTGTCAAGGAACTCATCAAAAATGACGTAATCGTTTTGACGACCGGTTGCAATGCGATTGCCTGCGCTATGGAGGGTTTGCTGACACCGGAATCCGCCCGTGTTTTCTGTGGGCCAGGTCTGGCCGAGGTGTGTGAGACCGTCGGGATTCCACCCGTGCTGCATCTGGGGTCCTGTGTGGATAACAGCCGCATCCTGTTGGCAGCCGCAGAAGTCGTCAAGGCCGGCGGCCTGGGCGACGACATCAGCGACCTGCCGGCGGCCGGCAGCGCGCCGGAGTGGATGAGCGAAAAAGCCATTAGTATCGGTCATTATTTTGTCGCCTCCGGCGTTTACACGGTGTTTGGGGTCACCCTTCCGGTATCCGGCGCACCGGTGTTCAAGGACTACCTGTTCAGGGAATTTGAAAAAATGTACGGCGGCATGTGGGACCTGGAAGTCGACCCGATTCAGCATGCCCGCAAAATGATCGCCCACATCGACAAGAAACGCAGCGAGCTCGGCATTGATAAGGCCAGAGATAGGATACTGGTGGACATGGCCGCGCGTCGGGAGCTCGAATCGGCTTAATATCCATTTTACAAAACCCGGTGCTTGCTACGAAATGTTTCGAGAAGGGACAACCCCACATAAAACCATTTTAACGCGGCACCGGCCGTAAAATCTGAATCTAAAAGGAGGAAATGGGCCATGGATGCGTTAGCAATTATGGTATTGGCGTTTGCCGGGTATATTGTCATCTACCAGCTATACGGCAAATACATCGGCAGCAAGATTTTTGCCCTGTCCGGCATGACCAAAGCGCCGTCGGTTGAGTTCGAAGACGGCAAAGACTATGTGCCCACCAAAAAGGAAATCATTTTCGGGCATCATTTCACGTCCATTGCCGGCACGGGTCCGATTGTCGGCCCGGCGATCGCTATCATCTGGGGATGGGTACCGGCTTTGATCTGGGTCTTTGTCGGCAGCATTGTTATGGGGGCCGTGCACGATTTCGGCGCCCTGATCATTTCCATGCGCAATCAGGGCAAATCCATATCCGAGTTTACGTCCAGATACGTCAACCCGCGCACCAAATACCTCTTTTTCCTGATCGTATTTTTAGAGCTGTGGATTGTCATCGCCATCTTCGGTCTGGTGATTGCGATTATTTTTTCTATGTATCCCCAATCCGTAATGGCGGTTTGGATGGAGATTCCCATTGCCCTGGTGCTGGGCTATATGATCTACAAAAAAGGCGCTAATATTGCCACTTGGAGCATCTACGCGGTCATAACGATGTACGTGTTTGTGTTTTTAGGACCTTATCTAAAGTTCACGATGCCCACCATTGCCGGGATCCCCGACACGGGCGTGTGGACCATCGTTTTATTGGTCTATGCTTACATCGCCTCGACTTTGTCGGTGACGACCCTGCTGCAACCGCGCGATTTCATCAACTCACATCAATTGCTTGTTGCAATGGCCCTTCTGATGCTGGGCGTCATTTTCGCCGGCTTCGGAAGAGGGATGGAAATCGTTGCACCGGCTGTTCAATTACATCCGGCGGAGACGCCGCCCATGTGGCCGTTTCTGTTCATAACCATCGCCTGCGGGGCTATTTCCGGTTTTCATTCCCTGGTCTCTTCCGGCACGACGGCCAAGCAGGTGCGGGGCGAACAGGACTCGCTTTTTGTCGGCTACGGTTCCATGCTCATGGAAGGTGCCCTGGCCACCCTGGTGATTATCGCCTGCGCTGCGGGTGTCGGGCTCGGATATATGACCAAAACAGGCGAAACGCTGACCGGCGTTGCGGCCTGGACCACACACTATCAATCGTGGGCGGCAGCAGGCGGCGTTGGCAACACCGTTCGCGCCTTCGTGGATGGATCGGCCAACATGATCATGGCGATAGGGATCCCCAAGAAATTCGCCCTGGCCATTATGGGCGTGTTCGTGGCCTCGTTTGCCGGAACGACCCTCGACACGGCCACCCGGATCCAGCGTTACGTGATCGGGGAGCTGGGCAGCGGCATCAAACTTGAAGCTTTGAGCAATCGGCATGTCGGAACCCTGATTGCGGTCGGCAGCGCGCTTTTCCTGGCCTTTGCCACCGGCGCCAGCGGCAAGGGCGCGCTGAAACTCTGGCCGCTTTTCGGTGCCGTGAACCAGACCCTGGCGGCTCTGGCTTTGATTATCATAACGCTCTATCTCAAAGCCAGAGGGGGCTTGAAATGGCTGGCCGCCGGCCTGCCGGCCGCATTCATGTCGGTGATGACCATCTGGGCGCTGGTGTTGAATCAGCTTTCCTACGGTCGATCACACAATATGCTGCTGCAGGCCATCAACTTTTGTATTCTGGTGATCGCCGTCTGGATTGCAATAGAAGGCATGGTGAAATTTTTTGAAACCCGTGAAGTGCATCAGGAACCGGTCGCTGCAACAACATAGACCCGGAAACGGTTGATTGAAATGGTGTGTCGGCGTGCTGGAAAAATTGGATTTTAAGCGATGATCAAGATATCCGATGCTTTCCAACACGCCATGCGCCAATCAAGGCCTTTTAAGTGAAGCCAGATTGGCGATGTGGCCCATAATGAAATCGGCGACTTCAAATCCTGCTGGCATCGCCACGCAGTGAACGACTATTTTTTTTGAATAGCTTTAAAAAGTATAAACCCGGGAGTGAAAATAATGATGGCACAATTGAAAAGGACCTATTTTATCCTTTTATTGCCGCCGGTGGTGGGCTTTATTCTTGCGGGTGTTTTTAAAGCATATGCTCCCTTTAGAGTTGATCGGATTGATAATCCGGAGGTATGGGCGGCAACAATTTTTATTTTATCGATCACAACAGCGATTGCTTTACCGACGCTCTACCGCACCATTTTTGCGCATCGGAATCGTGACAAAAAAGATGTTTCAGAAACAGAATTACTTAATTTTGAAAAACGCTTGATTTATTTTACCTTAACGACACCATACCTAGCGTTAGCATCTTATGTTTTAGAGTTTTCTCGTTTTTATACGACCGGCACAATTTTGACAGGGCTTTATGCCATTTACTATTTTTTCCCTTCGGGAAAAAGACTGGCGCTCGACCAGCGCATATTTAGAGTCAAATGAAATCTGCTTTCAGAAAAGATTAAATTGAAATGGTGTTCATATTAAAGGCCATAAAAGATAAAATAATAGCGGCATTTAAGCTCAGCGATGACGTCATGCGGGGGAAAGCCGTCGAGACCATTGAATACGAGGTCGAAGAGCTGGATAATATTTTTGCTATTCTGGTGCTGGGGGCGTTTATCGGGATACCGTCGCCGCCGATTCATCTCACGATGGAAATGTTGCCCTGCATGGATCATGAATTTCAGATCATGCTGCAAAAGGTAACCACTGCGCACGATCCGCTGGGGAATTTGTTTTCCGTGCTGGATATTAATTAGAAAAAATGCTATCCGCAGAACTCGCTGAGAACGCATAGATAAGAACCTCGCGACGGTCTCTGTGTGCGCTGGCAATAAAATTAAAACATGAACCCTGAAATCAATTTTTTTATCGGCAAAGGCGGTGTGGGAAAATCGACCACCTCCGCCATCACAGCCGTCCAATTCGCGCAAAATGGCCGTGATACCCTGCTGGTTTCAATGGATCCAGCGCACAACCAGTGCGACATTTTCCAGGAAAATTTTTCTGAAAAACCAAAGCGTGTCTGCCATCACCTTGAAGTCAAAGAAGTCAATGTCGATTACTGGATCAGGAAATATCTGAAAGAAACCGAAAAAACAATCAAGCAGACATACAGGTACGAAAGTGCCTTTAATCTCCAAAATTATTTCGATGTTCTGCAATTCTCTCCGGGCCTGGAAGAATATGCCTTGCTTTTGGCTTTTGAAAACGTCCTGCACACGTCTCAAAATAAGGATATCATCATTTTCGACATGGCCCCAACGGCCCTCACCCTGAGATTCTTCAGTCTGCCGTCGATTACCTTAATCTGGCTGGAGGAGCTGCTAAAACTGAGGAGTCAAATTTACGCCAAAAAAGAAATTATATCTAAAATAAAGGTATTGGGCAAAGAAATCGAGCAGGACAAAATAAAGGATAAATTGCAGCGGTTGATTAACGAATACGAACACCTGCGTGATCATTTTATGGCAGCGAAAACCCGGATAAACCTGGTCATCAACGACGACGGATTATCCTTTTCGGAAGCCTTTCGCATCAAACAGAAATTATGCGCTATTGGAATTGATATTGCTGCGGTGGTCATCAATAAAATGCAACATAGGAAAATTTCCGAAAAAATAAAAGACGAATTCAACACACAGAAAATAGTACTGTTTCCGCTGTCTATCGGAGAGTTGCTCGGGTATAAGGCGCTCAATGAATACATCAATAGAATGCCGAAAACGGACTTGAGCAATTAACAGGGTAGTATTGTTATTTGCCCAAATCCAGCTTTGAAAGGAACACGAAATGGATAAAAGGATAGATCGATTCAAAATTTGTGATTTCCGGTTTTTGCCCTATTTAACGACCGTATTCGAGCGTCTACCGAAAACGGTCCGGGATGAAGTTCTCAACGATGAGCGTTTTCAGATATTGGCGGATGAGGATGTGCTCAATGCCGGCGTGTTGCGATATGATTTTCGGAATCCGGTCAAGGTGCTGGTTTATTTGAGTTCGGAGATCATCACAGAGCCTAAACACCAGGTGATCTATGCAATTGCTCACGAGATAGCAAAATATGTTTTAAGCACAGATAAGATAAAATCTCAATTTTGCGAGAAAGACATAGAAGATTTGCTGGTGGATTGGGGATTTGAAACAGAGATGGAGGCCGTTCGGTATGACAAAGCAGTAACGGGATCAAATGGCTTTAAGACCGGTTACGAGTGGGCAAAAAAACAGAGCAAAGATTATTTGATGCAGCATTTCGGACTTTATTTTGACGAGTGGAATGAAAGAGGGCTGGGAAAGATGCTCAGCAAAGTATTGGATAATTCACACCTGAGCGCTGAAACCGATTCGATCTTTGATCAGGTTGTCCACTTAAAGGATGCAAGGGGGATTGCACAGAACAAGGATAGAATTTCACAAACGGTTTCATTAAGAAAAGCAATGCTGGCGGGAATTATGGTGGCCGTTAAGGAACTTGAGGTAAGCGATTCATTCATTCATTAGCTGTTGTCATGCACCATTGATGTCAACCGTAAATATGAGGCCGCCATCCCTCACATAAGCGTTTGCAATTAACTTGAAAGGTATCTGTTGATATTATGATCAGCTTTGGACCGGTTCCATCCAGACGGCTGGGCCGCAGTTTGGGAATTAATAATATTCCAGCCAAAATATGCACCTATTTTTGCGTTTATTGCCAGGTCGGTGCGACCAGCAGAATGCAGATCGATCGAACTCAGTTCTATCAACCAGAAGAAATATTGAGGGATGTTGAAAGCAAAGTCGAACAGGCCCATAAGAAAGGCGAATCGATTGATTATCTGACCTTTGTGCCCGATGGCGAACCCACCCTGGATGCCAATCTTGGACGGGAAATCGAGCTTCTAAGATCTTTGGGTCTTAAAATCGCCATCATAACAAACGGTTCCCTCATCTGGCGGCAGGATGTCCGGGCAGACCTGGCAAAGGCGGATTTGGTTTCTATTAAAATGGATGCTTTTGTCGAAAA
Source organism: Desulfobacterales bacterium (assembly GCA_050116835.1). GTDB lineage: Bacteria > Desulfobacterota > Desulfobacteria > Desulfobacterales > JAHEIW01 > JAHEIW01. The sequence goes on along the minus strand of JASFNW010000094.1, from coordinate 10,419 downwards.
AACATGGCGCCGAATCAATCGTCCCGTGCAGTCAATGAAACAGAAGACAATTTTGCGAGACACGGTGGTATTTGCGAATGATTATTCAGGAACCCTGATAACGGAAACCATGCTGGTCAGAAACCTCAATGACAAAGTTAAAGATCTTCGAAAAATTGCGGCCTTTTTGAACCATCTACAACCGCATAAGGCTTATTTAGCCATTCCGACAAGACCTCCCGCCGAGAGGTGGGTGAGACCGCCTGAGAAGAACGACTTAAACCGGGCCTTTCAGGTCTTAGACGCAAAGCTATTTCCGGTGGAGTATCTGATCGGTTACGAAGGTAACGCCTTTGCGTTTACGGGTGATGTCGAAAATGATCTGCTGAGCATCACCGCCGTGCATCCCATGCGGCAGGATGCCGTCAATAATTTTTTGATGCGAGCGGGTACAGATTGGCACCTTGTTCACCAGTTGGTGGCGCAGGGGCAACTGGTCGAAGCCGAATATGAAGGCAAGAAGTTTTACATGAGAAACTTCTCTTAAACGCATGCCCGACGCAAGAACTTCAAGCACACCCTGCCCCTCATTTGAAATTTTGCGAAAATTCATTTCTGAATCATTCTAAAAACAGCATCCGCGCTTCAATTGCCCGCAGTACATAATTGAGTAACTATTTGGATTTAATATAATATTTAATATGGCTGTTTTTTGGCATATTTTGTGCTCAGGATAACTTATAAATGAAAAGCGAATCGGCCCTGCAAATCAGGGATAGATTTCTTAAATGATCGAAATGCGAATTTATGAATAGCAAAGCAAAAATTACGGAACCCGATCTGAATTTTAATCCAATGTTGACTGCTGATAATGATACACCGTCTCAAGTCGGCATCTTTAAGGCCATGTCTGCGCATGCGTTCTATCCGCATGCTGTTGAAAAAATTGAGCATAGGGATACGAATATTTCAAAGGTCTTTTTAACCGGTCAATACGCATACAAGATCAAAAAGCCGGTCAATCTGGAATATCTTGATTTTACCACCCTGAAAAGCCGGAAACATTACTGTGAACAGGAAATCATCTTAAATCGACGCCTGGCACCGGCTATCTATCTGGCAGTAGTTCCGATCACGTTCAAAGACGGGCAGTATCAGCTGGACGGCACCGGCACTCCCGTTGAATACGCAGTGAAAATGCGCCAGCTTCCCGGAAGTCTCTCCATGCGGAACTTAATGCGCCGGGGAAGACTTGACCGCGATTCGATCAACGGGCTGGCACATAAGTTGGCTACATTTTATCAACAGGACACCTGCGACAAACACATTAATGCCTTCGGGTCCTGGCAGATGATCTGGGCCAATTGTGAGGAAAACTTCCGCCAGGCGAATCCCTTTGTCGGAGACATCATCGACGAGCGCAAGTTCCAAATTATTCGGTCCGCCACCCGGGCCTTTATGATTCGCCGCAATGCGCTTTTTGATCGGCGCGTTGAAAAGCAGAGAATACGAGACTGCCATGGTGACCTGCGCACCGGGCATATTTATTTTTCTGACGGCATTCAGATCATCGATTGTATTGAATTCAATGACCGTTTCAGATATGCGGATGTTACCTCGGACCTTGCCTTCCTGGCCATGGATATCGATTTTGAAGGCCATCCGGAAACTGCCAGGCAACTGATCAATATCTACGCGAAAGACACCAAAGACCGGGAATTGTTTGTTCTCCTCAATTTCTATAAATGCTATCGTGCTTTGGTCAGAGCAAAAGTGAGTTGTTTCCGGCTGCAGGAAAATAATGATACAAACCTTGAGACGCACGGGCGAATCAGAAAAACGCGGCGGTACGTGGATTTGGCCTACCGGTATGCCGTTCAGTTTACGCGGCCGACGATCTGGGTCATTTGCGGACTGCCGGCTTCGGGCAAGAGCACGATTGCCGGTGAGCTCGCCAAAATATTCAAGATTACCGTCTTGCGCTCGGATGTGGTGCGCAAAGCGTTATTTGGCCTGAATCCGAAAGAGCCTCAGGACGAAGCATATGAGGAGGGTATTTACTCAAAAGAGGCCAGCGCTCAAACCTACGCGAAGCTATTGCTGCTCGCACAGGAAGAAGTTGCCCAAGGCCAGTCGGTAATTATAGACGCAACCTACGCCGGTGAGCACCAGCGGGATGGCGTACTGCGTCTGGCCAAAGATGTTGACGCCAACATTATTTTTGTGGAGTGCATCGCACCCTATCCAGTCCTAAAAAGACGTATGGCAGCGCGCGGTAAGACGGCCACCATATCCGATGCCCGCCTCCGTCACTTAAAACAATTTAGATCACGATTTGAGCCTCTCACAGAGATACGGCACGAATTGCGCATTCGAGTTGAAACCACCATGGCACTCGATGAAAGTATACGGCAAATTCTGGCTCATGATCATTTTGCGACCTCCCAACAGATTGGTGAATTGATGAAAAATCGGCTGTCTGAATGAGCATAGCCGGGTCAAACATTCATCGAATTTTAAGAGAATTGGAATAAAGAGGAACAAAAAATGAATGCTGAAAAAGAGTTGTGGGTCTGCACAGAGTGTGGATATAGTTCTACATGCAGATTCATCAAGGATATTTGTCCGAGGTGCGGCATAACATACTGGCATTGCAGCGTTTGTGGTTTCACCCGGATCGGCGCAGTTGCCCCGGATGTTTGCCCTGAATGTCAAACAGCGTGCGAATTCAGAAATATTGGCTGCTACATTCCCGAATGGCGAGAAGCAGATGCCATCAATCCGCTCCTTTTGTCGAAGCCATAGCGTCGATTGAGCCATATCCACGAGTTTGCGCGGCTTTCGCTAGCGATTATTCATGCAATGGCTCGATGAGTTTGAAATTCTTCAAATATAAATTTCGAAAATTTTCAAAAAGAAATTGCAATGGAGAAATCCTTTCCGTGCTTCTGCTTTTATAATAGACTGATTTGATTACATTTAAATTGGATCATTTTTACTGGCACGCTTTATGCTTTTATTTTGTTTAAAAGCAATTTGTCCCAGAAACAAAAAGCACATTGATGAATTGCACATACCCTTATTTTAGATGAGTTGCATGGAAATAAGGCTTTCATGTTCCGCACAAAGATGAGGACGACGATAATGTCTCAGCTGCTGAAATTTAAGGAGTTCCTGTTAAAACGCAAACAGGAAATTTTTAAACAGATCGCGCATCTGCAATCGCGGCGAAAGGTTCATGCAGGACGCGAGATCGAGATTGTCGATGCGGCCCAAAAGGAAGACATGATGCGTCTCGCAGATCATCTGATCGAACGCAGCATCAAAGAAATCAAGGAAATAAACCTGGCGTTGGAAAGAATGGCAGACGCAACATACGGGATCTGTGAAATCTGCGGAAAGCGAATCCAATCAAAACGTTTAGAAGCGCTTCCGGCGGCTCGTCTGTGTCGTGAGTGCGCACTAAAATTTGAGCAAGTCCAAAGCATACAGCAGCATCCTAAAGATATTGTGATAGACGATGATGTGCTCAATGAATACCGCAATTGGTTGGATGATGATGTCGCCCCGTCGGCGGTTCGGTCTTTTAAGGATAAAAAATATCTGAATTTAAAAAACGGATAGGGTATTAACCCTGCGAGCATCAAACATGGATTCGGCTGAGGGCCGTCAGGTAAGCGAAAGGTAAATGGATTCTCAATTTATTTAAAATAGCTTGCTGAGAGATCTTGTTAACGGGCTACGATTCAAAATAGTGAAGGAGCCCAACCATGATTCCAAAGATCCAAAAAATTCTTTACGCCACCGATCTGACCCCCAATTCCGCCCACGCATTCAGATATGCCGTCCATTATGCAAACCAAAATGACGCTGCGATTGTCATCCTGCATGTTTTTGAATCCATGTCCACCGCCGTGCGCGCCCATCTGGAGTTTGCATTTAATATGGAACAAAAAAAAACCTTCAATGATCGGATTGCCTATACCCTGGATCGGATAAAAAAGCGATTGATCAAATTTTCCAATGGTTGACTGAAAACCTTTCACAGCGGTTACAGAAAGGAGGATAATATGAAAGCGTTAAATTGCTGCAAGACAATGGAGGCGGAACTAACGGCCTGGAAGGCCAACGTCTACGATATCGTCCTTAGATTAGATGAGTTGCCAGGTGGTGAAAAAGAAAAGTTTCATTCAAATATCGAGGATCTTCACATGCTCATTGCGGAAATGAATGACCGCATCGATGAGATTCGCAAGAATTGCACCCCTGAGACCGGAATAGACGATATCAGAACCGATAGGGAAAAATTTGACAAAGCCCTGGCGAGTCTGCGCGTAACTGCAGATGAAGCCATGCGAGGTCTGGGCGCCGGAAATTTCGGTGGCTAAACCGGCAGCACTTCTCGTCACCGGTTTACTTTTACAAACTGCCGGCTTAGCAGTTACGGCAGCGTCTGTAAAAGACAACGGATTGCGTTTGGGCTTGAGAAAGATTGTTGGCAGATTAAAACCTGCAAACTCAAAGCAACTGTCATGGGACAAGTCAAATGCGAAACGGCAAATCATTTTCGGATATTGCCATTGTGTCTTGCGGCACACTGAGCCTGGAACTCAACAATTTGAAAAAGGCCGGCTTTTTGGACAGTGATCATTTGTTTTTTACGACACCGGGACTCCACGAGGATATTCACGAACTTGAACGCCAGCTGCTCCAACGGATCAGCAAGGCCAAGCAAAAAGCCCAAAAGGTGATTGTCGTGTATGGCGGCAAGTTCTGTTATGTGAATCCCGATGAACCCACCCGCACGATGCAAACCATCATAGAGGCGCAGGGGCCGAAAGTAACGCGCATTCAAGCCACGCATTGTATAGACGCGCTGGCCGCAGATGCCGAGCGTCATAAAATTGCCCAACAACTGGCTAGCGGTGAAAAAGTGTGGTGGATGACTCCGGGTTGGATCAAATTCCGGTATCATGTTTTCAAGGATTGGGATAAAGGCCTGGCCAACGAAAACTTTCCCAGACACACAGGGGGAGCCATCGTCCTGGACGGAATCGGATTCGTAGAAGACTACATGGCTGAAAAACCCGAAGAATTTTTAGAATATTCCGATTGGATGGGAATTCCGATTCAAGCGTATCCCATTGCACTGGATCGTTTCAAGTCATTGCTTTTAGACGCGGCCAGTACGTTATCCGGGAGCGGCAGGCGGGAATAGAAGAGACGGATGAACGTTTCGATAAGGGGTCGTGTTTTTTAACTGCGGGCGGCGTAAGTGGATGCGTGGATGATCGCTTTGCCGGCGGCCGTTTTGTATTCGCGGCTCTGGAAAAGTTGTCGTCAGCAACCGGCTTGCGGGTGCATAATATCCTTAGGAGGTGGAAAGCGATGTTTAAAAAGGTATTGGCAGCTACAGCCAGACCTTTGGAGTGCGATGAGAGCGTTTTATCCGCGGGCCTCGTTGCGCAATGCAATAATGCGAAGTTGTTTATCCTGCATGTATTGGAATCAAACACGAGCATCTATCGAAATTATGTAAAGCATTACAGAACCGGGAAGGAAATTGTCGGTGATATATTCTATCAGGATGAAGTCAAAGAAGAATTGGCCAAAAATTGCAGGGGTGATTTACCATCGTCGCTTGAATATGAAATTCGCATTGTTTCCGGTGTTCCCTGGATGGAAACATTAAAATGGGCCAGGGAAGAAAGCGTCGACTTAATCGTCCTCGGTACCCATACCGGAAGATCTTACCGCCAAGACAACGCACCTGCTCGTGCGGCAGTTGGCAGCACGACAGAAGGAGTCATCAAGCATGAGCGCTGTCCGTTGATGATTGCCAGTAAACCAATTCCCGAAGAAAAGGCAGCGTTTAAAAAAATATTGGTCGGTATAGATTTTTCACCATCATGCTTCAGTGCTTTTCGGTTTGCAGTGAAGATAGCGAAAAAGCGGGGATCAAAGTTGTATTTATTTCATATGTCCCCAGTGCCCCCCCAACCTGAATATTCCCAGACCCAATATGAAACCGATATCCGGGAAAAAAAGATACGATTACAGGAAGAATTTTGCGATCAACTTTCCGACGGGATTGAAGCTGAAATTGAAACGTGGGGCGGGGTTTATCCGGATATCGAAATCTTGAAGTGCGCCCGGCGTTGCGATGCAGAACTGATTGTCATGGGATCGCACACCAAAATTACCGGGAAGCTGGAAGCGTCCAGATGGTACGTGGGCAGCGCTGTCGAACGCGTCAGCGCCAAGTCAGTTTGCCCGGTGGTTGTGATCACCGATCCAAAAGTGTTAAATAAATGGGAAGGGTAAGGCTTACCTTATTTTGATCAGATACCTGCTCAACGATAAGTATCCGCGACTTGATTGGATTCAGGTGGAGATCAGCTCATACTGCAATGCAAGCTGTATCTATTGCCCGCATTCCGCCTTCCGGCCCAACTGGCAGAACCGTTTCCTGCCTTTGGCTGCATTTCGAAACCTGATTCCTGCCTTCAACAAAGCGCGTCTGGTCTATTTGCAGGGATGGGGGGAGCCATTTATGCATCCGCAGTTTTTTGAAATGTTGCAGATCGCTAAAGCAGCCAACTGCATGGTGGGAACGACGACCAACGGAACGTTGCTGAGACGAGAAACGATTGAAAAAATTGTCTGCAGGGGCCTGGATATTGTTGGCTTTTCTCTGGCAGGGGTGGATAAACAAAATGATAAAATACGCAAGGGAACTCAGATTAAAAAGGTCCTGAGATGCATGGAGGAAATTCACAAATCCAAGGAAAAGTATGGCGTCGATAACCCCGAAATCCATATCGCGTATATGTTGCTTCGATCCGGTCTGAAGGATTTAGAAAAGCTTCCTGAGTTTTTAAAAAATACCGGTGCGTCCCAAACCGTTGTTAGTTCATTGTCTTATGTCGCCAGCCCGGAAATGGAAAGGGAATCAGTATTTGCCAATGCAGAAGAACATTCAGAGCTAAAAGAGCGTTTAATCGAAGTCGAAAAGCAGGCGACCGATGAGGGCACGGACCTGCATTTTCATCTAGTGTCGCCTTTGCCAGCCCGGTTTTCCTGCAGTGAAAATATTCCCAGAGCGGTGGTTGTCGGGTCTGATGGCAGCGTATCGTCCTGTGTCATGAAACAGATCCCGGTAAAAGGAATGAATTTCCATTACAACAACGGAAAAGCCTGCCTTCAGCATAATGTTTCATTTGGGAACATTCAAATGGAACCTTTGAACATGATCTGGCACCGTAGAGAATACCGGCGGTTTATTCGGCAATTTCTCAGGAGCAAAACGCCGCCGGTTTGTCAGAATTGTTTAAAGAAACAAATAGAAAATCTTCCCTAAAGTTTTAATCTCTCCCTTTGCATTCAGCGTTTGACGTTTGGACGAAAGCAAAAACAGTAAACGAAACCTTGCCGGCGCTTATCTATGGCTTTTTAGCTTGATAACCAAAACCGAAGTTTGAGGTCTTCGTTCACCGATCAAATTTCAAGGGATTCGACGGTTTGGGATTTTGAGAAGATGATCTTAGAAATTTCTCTAAATTCGATTTTAGCGCATATGTCTTGTTTGCGATGCAATGAGTTAAGTATCTGTCGTTATTAGAAATATTAAAAATATACATACCTGGCACAATTTATGCTCAGAATGAGTGCAAGCTGTTAAAAACAAATGATGGAAGCAAAAAGGCCGGCGTACAAGTGTGGACGCATTCGAGACGGATGGCATTAATAGCTTTCGTTTTGAGGATAGGCTTCGCAGCTACAATGGACCGCCGTGTCGTAATACCAGAATTATTGCTGGAAAGGAGGCGATCAAAAATGCCCAGGGGAGATGGGACTGGACCAAGAGGAGAAGGCCCTGGAACTGGTAGCAGGCGTGGCAGAGGCGGGTCCGGAGGTTTTGGAGCCGGCCCCGGCGGATATTGCATATGTCCGAGTTGCGGTAAAAGGGTCACCCACCGGATAGGAGAACCCTGTCTGGATATGAAATGTCCCAATTGTGGATCGAAAATGATGCGAGAGTAAATTCAAATGGAAGACAATTTCTGAACGGCTCTGAGGGCGAGCTCCATGGCCGCGGTGGTCACCACCATCGGCATCTATGTCATCTGTCGTTTCGAACACCGGGGCCGCGAGTATACCATTTATTTTATCTGTTACCGCGGGCTGAAAGCGAACATAAAAAATACAGCCTTTTTGCACTGGGGCCGGCGTTGCAGTCGCCCTGGCGATTGTCCCTTCCAAGGCTTAGGCCGGCTCAGGGTAAAACAGAGGATTGAATGGCATGCAAGATGAAAACCAAACCGCTGAATAATGGAAAACAACCAATTGGAGAGCAAGCATTTAAGGATAAGCTTGAGGAGCTGAATCACCGAATTGTTCACCTTTATGAGATTGTTCCGAAATTGAAGCAGTGTGCCCGTTTGACGGATCACCTTCAGGATGTATTTGAAATACGAGAAGGACTCAACCAACTCGAGCAAGGTTTACTGCAGCATCATCTCAGATGTTGCATATCTCCGAATATCAAAATCCCGGGCGAAGTCGTTGTGGCAGTTTCCAGGCTGAGCGCCAGAAGACATGGGGCAATCATTGCGATCGAGCAAGAAGACCATTTGGATGATTATCTCTGTGCCGGAGTCATCATTGATGCGGTTGTCGGTGCACCCCTTTTGGAAAGCATCTTTTATCCTGGCAGCGAACTTCACGATGGGGCCGTATTTATCCGAAATACGCGCCTCATAAAAGCCGGCTGTCTACTTCCATTTGCGCCAACGGGTTCCGGAGTAGAGGCTCTTGGACTGGGGACCCGGCACCAGGCAGCCGTGGGACTCAGCCAGGTGAGTGATGCTCTGATCATCGTTGTTTCTGAAGAGAAGGGCTGGATATCGCTGGCGCTTCAAGGGCGACTGTACCCAAATATAGGGACATCCGCACTACTTCGAAAGCTTGAACATCCAGAAAACCGAATCTAGATGGCCGTATTCGGGTTGCCCGATTATGGCGACCCACCACCTTTGACGGTTTCTGTGGAAATTTCGAATCAAATTTAAGCGATTTGAAATTTTTCAAGATTCGATGGAAACCAGAATACCGAGCGACCAGACTTATCAATAACGGCTTGATTTACTACAAGCAAACTTTTTTCCAAAGCACCGGCACATTTGATGAAAATTCATGAGATGGACGCGGAATTAAAAACCGAAAAATGACATTATCATCACATTTATTAACGTCCAGAGGGGGTGATGACGGTGCGGATTGATCGGTTCTGCTTTTGTAAAAGAGACCTCATGTCGATCTGCACTGCAACCAGTGTGGAGGAGCAAAAGAGGTGTCGATATTATCTAAAGTCGTCATGTTCGGATAGGTGCATGTACCGGGTATTTGAAAATTATTGTGATTGTTTGGAAGCCCAGATGAACTGTGAAGAACAAAATGCTCCCGAATTTATTTGAACATATGAATTGATGGTCGCATGAACAATTGTGTTGAGAAACGAAGTCTCTGTTTCCGCTGCGATCAAGGCCCTTTGCCAGCGTGCGGTTTTATGGATGGGTACCGGCCGCGAAAAACCAAAAAGGCCAAAAATGCCAGGACATAAGCGCAAGCCTCTTGTGGAGGTCAAGGCGGTTTGACGCCAATGACGCCAGGAAAAACCTTTTCGACGGATGCCGGTCAACCGCCAGAGTTCGAAATATTGAGAAAATACTGTTCTTAATTCTTCAAAATTCAATTCTTTCATTGAGTAGCACCGGGGCGTCATTCATTATAAACGATTGAATTTTTTATCATTACTTATTCAATTCTATTTGGCATGCCTTATGCTAACAATATCGTTTTAAAAAGGCAGATAGGCCCTAATTTTGTGTGTCATGAGGGTCTTCATGTTCGACGTTAAGGTTGATGACGAAAAATGTGTGGGTTGTGAAAGCTGTCTTGAAGTCTCTGAGGAAGAAGCCATAACCGTAACTGAAATATAAGGGCAAATAATGGATGTATTTAGCGAGATCAGGGAAATGAATATTTTACTCATCGACGACGATGAGTGGATCCGAAATTCTTTGCGTATTTTCTTTGAAGCCGAAGGCTGTCATGTGCTGGCTCTGGAGACCGCCGAGGAGGGCATTCGTGCAATCATCGATGGGACTTTTGATCTATTTATCGTGGATTATAAATTACCGGGTTTGGATGGTCTTGAATTCCTTAAACGAGTTCAGGGCACCCAACCGAATGCGATCAAAATAATGATTACTGCCTATCGCGATGAAAATGTCATTTCTGAGGCGAAGAAGCTGAAGGTCAACGGATTCATCGAAAAGCCGTTTACCTCCGACACTATCCTGGCATCACTGGCATATACGCTTAAAAAGCGAGACGCCTATCTTCAGAAGGAATTGCATGAATAGGTTTGCATTGATC
>JASFNW010000093.1:0-19969 GCA_050116835.1 Desulfobacterales bacterium | reverse complement strand
GAAAAAAGCCGTAAGCCCAAACCGACTTATCGGGTAAATTAAACCTCCAAAGCCGGCAGCTGCACTTTATACCGCTTGTCATTAAAATATTCCGAAAAAAGGATGGCGGCATAAGTGTTGTCGCAAAAAAACGTTCTGCAATCGGAACGTCTTTTTGACAACGACTATAACCGTTTTGCCACGTTGGTTTTTCTTTATTCAAGAAGGCTTGGATTCCATTTTGGGCGTCAACGGCTTCCAGATTCATGGTAATGGCATGTTTGGCATAGTGCATGGCGTTGTTGTCGGTCTGGTCTGCCTGAGCATAAAAACCCTGTTTACCGCCTGCCAAAACGAAACGGCTGGCCTCGGCAATTTGATTGGCCAGTTGTTCCGTCTCTGCCGCTAATTGCTCTGTCGCGACTACCCGATTGACCAAGCCCAGATCTTTGGCCTCTGCGCCTGAAAAAAAACGTCCTTTCAGTAGCATTTCCATGGCGGCTTTGCGCCCAATGGCCCGGGTAACGGCCACCATGGGAGTGGTGCAAAACAGCCCGGCTGGGGGATGGAATACCTTCCGGGTATCCCATAACCATCGGTTAAATTGATCATCGGTTGATCGCTTTTCCGAAAGGGTTTGAATGACGACGATTGGGCAGGTTGTCGCTCGGAAGGAATCTCAAGAATAATATCACCTCAAGTTTTTTGTGTACACTGGAGGTGACGTTGAATACGCCCTTCGGTTAAAGCGGTATTGGTGAGACGATTTCAGGTAATCTTCTTGTCGGCATTCGATCGCAAATTCAATTAAATTAAATCTTGCCGGATCGGCCGTCATCACAGGGTTCTTCAAAATCATCAAAGCGGGAATGTTCTGCTGTTGAACTTAAATTACAAGCCTTCAATTCTTCAGCCGATTGCATTTCCTTGCCACAGCACTCTGGAACCTTGGATTCTTTCGCGCTGACTTCGACCGTGTTGCCGCATTGTGCACATTCATAAACCTGCTTGTCTGCCATGAATTCCTCCTTATGATCGCCAACAATTATTGATCGCTTTGATACGGTTATCACTAAAATAATGAATTAAATCTTCGGTGTCAACCCAGGCGTTTATCAAGGCCCGCCGGACCATCGGGTCATCCGATAATTCCGACGACCGCTCCGGTCATGCAGGTTGCCAGCGTACCGGCAACAATGGATCGCAAGCCCAGAGCAACGATTTCGGAGCGCCGACCGGGGGCCATCGTACCCAGCCCACCGATCATAATCCCGAGACTGCCCGGATTGGCAAATCCACACATGGCATAGGTCATGATCAAAAGGCTTCTGGGGCTCAATGCATCCGCAGACAGGCGGCTTAGGTCAAGGTAAGCCAACAGCTCGTTCAAAATGGTTTTGGTTCCCATTAACGCACCTGCCGTGAATGCTTCACTCCACGGGACCCCCATCAACCAAACAACCGGAGCCATCACGACGCCCAGTATGCGTTGCAGGGTCAGCGGTGCGCCGCCGATGTCGGGCAAAAGGCCGAACATTAAATTGACAAGATACACCAAGGCGACAAGCACAATCAGCATGCCGATGATATTCAGCAGCAATTCAAGTCCCTGCAACGTTCCTTTGGTGATGGCATCCATCGAACTGGATGCCGGCTCCGCAGCGGTTAACTGTCCGCCGGTCGGTGTTCCGGTTTCCGGAACCATTATCTTGGAAATGGTAACTGCTGCCGGCACACTGATGATGGAAGCCGTGAGAATATGACCCATGACATCGGGGATTTTTTCACTTAAAATACTGGCGTACAGCACCATAACGGTTCCCGCAATGGTCGCCATACCGCTGGTCATCAGGGTAAAAATCTCACTGCGGGTCATATCTTTCAGATAAGGCCTGATGAATAGCGGTGATTCGACCATGCCAACAAATATATTGGCTGAAACGCCCAGACCCTCGGCTCCCCCGACCCCCATTGTTTTTTGCAAGGCCCATGAAAAAGCGCGCACCACAAGCGGTAAAACCTTCCAGTAAAACAACAGGGCCGACAACGCGCTCATTAGCAGCACCAGCGGAAGGGCTCTAAATGCCAAAATGAAGCTTGCGCCTGGAAATGATTCTTTAAAAGGCAATGGTCCTCCACCTAAATATCCAAACACAAATGATGTGCCCTCGTTGGTTGCTGCCTGCAAGGACAGGACGAACCGATTCAACAACAGGAAAAAATCTCTGAAAACCGAAAGTTTCAGTAAAATAAGCCCAACGGCCAGTTGAATGACGATGCCAATAAGTGGAATCAAGGGGCTGACTCGCCTGCGATTCTCGCTCAGGCACCAGGCAATTCCGGAAAAGACGAATAATCCTGCGATGCTCTGGATGACCATCATTTGTTCCTCTCAAAAAATATCCCGGAAGAAATGGATCACAATTGTCCCAAAAGCAATTTCGTCATGAGTGCTGATAAATCCAGGTAGGGTCGACGGATAAATATCTCGCATGCTGCAACTGTAAGCCATCAGCATAACAGACCGCCAACAGGATGTCCATACTGAAAACTCCTGACTGAACAAGCCATTATCCGGTACACGGGCATTGTGGCTTGACAATCAATGGCCGCTCACCCATAAAAGCCCTATGCTTTTGATCGTGAAAACAATCACCGTCGTCATGGTCTGCTATTGCGTGTATTGTATTTTTGTCTTCCTTGTGCAGCGATCCGTTTTATTTCCGCGCAACCAAATTCCAACCCCAGCCCCTGCCGAACCCATCGGTTTCCTTGAGGGCCGGCAAAAAATATGGCTGGAGATATTCGGCGGCCGGGTCGAGGCCTGGTTTTTTGCCCCCTCTGTGAGTTCCGGAGCCCCGCCGGCACCGGCGGTTATTTTTGCGCATGGCAACGGCGAGCTCATTGATTACTGGCCGGAAATGCTCCAAAACTTCAACCGCATGGGTATCGGATTGCTGCTCGTCGAGTATCCCGGTTATGGCCGTTCAAGCGGCACACCGACGCAAGATACCATCACACAAACATTTGTGGCCGCTTATGATACACTGTCATCCCGCAACGATGTGGATCCAAAACGAATTATTCTATTCGGAAGGTCTGTCGGAGGCGGCGCGGTTTGTGCGCTGACGTTAAAAAGAACTGCGGCCGCACTGATCCTCATGTCCACCTTTGCCAGCATTCGATCCATGGCATCAAAGTTTCTGGTCCCGCTCTTTCTGATCAGGGACCCGTTTGACAATTTAAAGGCTGTGCAGCAGTATCGCGGCCCGCTGCTGGTCATTCATGGACGCCATGATCGCATTGTCCCTTATGGAAACGCTGCCAAACTTAGCCGGGCTGCTCACAGCAGCACCCTGATTGCCTATGATGCCGGACACAATGACTGTCCGCCCGACTGGAAGCATTTCTGGGAGGACGTCGCAGAATTTTTTGCAAAAGCGGGCATCGTTTAAATTGTTTGTCCAATACCGGAGACGGCGGCCTATCTTTCACTCAAACCCTGCCAAGCGGCCAATGAAGGATCGCTGGCCAATACCGCGAACAGGTTGACTGCGGTTCGGTCATTTTTGACCGACGGCAATCATGCGATTGTTCATAAATCCGTAATCGCCGTCTGCTGGATGGGGTGAAAATTGAGTGTGGACATCGATGCGTTTAAATCCGCTTTCTGCCAGCAAACGCGATACATCTGCGGCATCATAAAGGCGGATGGCATAACTCTGATCGCGAATGAGCCCATCGGTTTTGCTCACAACGATTTCGCGTGCACAGATAAAGGGTTCCTGGATTTCGCGCTGCCGACAGACGATGACGCTGTCGCCGATTTCATGCCATGCATTGGGGCGAAATGAAGACCGAATGGCCTTGCCGTCTGCCACATCCAGCAGAATCCATCCGCCGTCGCGCAAAACCCGATACGCCTCGGAAATAATTTTGGCGTCGGCGCTCTCTTCTTGAATATAGCCCAGTGAATTGCCCATGATAATCACATGATCATAGCTGGCGGGCACAATATCCATCTGCCGTGCATCCCCGCAGATGAATTTCATTTCGAGATCGTTTTTGCGGGCATCGGCTTTGGCAATATCGATTAATGTCTCAGAGTAGTCCAGAAGGGTGCAGGCCGCAAATCCTCGTCGACTGAGCTCTAAACTGTGACGACCATGACCGCCGCATAAATCCAGTATACGATGTTCGTTCTGAATCGGGAGCAATTGTGAAATCAGATCGATCTCCCGACGGGTAATTCGTGGGTCACAAACCGAACGCGCATCGGTTAGCAGATAAATTTCGTCAAACAAGGTCTTCCACCAAGCCGGATCAACCTGTATGCTCATGATACACTCACCACACGGTTGCTTCAATTAGTAGCTGGTACACTAAACAGGGTTTTATTTTAACTATCAGTCTTATGGCCGCTGGCTTCTCGCTTCTGGCTTCGACTCGACTGAGCTCGTCGCAGGCTGGCAGGAAGCAAGGAAACAGTCGCCATAAACCCAATTCAAATAATAGGCTATAAAGATCTATTTCGGTCCGTTGACTTCTGAGATCGGTGCGGCGCCAAAATTGAATAACCCATCAGATGCGATGATGGCCGCAGAGCCTTTCCAGGGTTGCAACCGAGCGATGTCGAGTTCCTCGGGTTCGATTTTGACCAGTTCGTCCAATTCCCCCGTCAGCCACATTTGTTCCAGCAGCTGGCAGTCCGTCCATAATTTATCACTATAGATTGCCAGGGCCTGCAGCTGCTCATGGGTGATCAGCCGTGGTCTAAGTGCGACCCGCACCGGTCCCAGCAGATAGGTAAACGCCATCTCAGTTGCCATAGCATTGCGATCTTCAATAATGTGCTGCAAATCTAAGCTGTCCATACTCAGAATGGCATCATTAATATGGGTGACCGCATCGTGCACACTTGTTGGTGAACGCAACAGCGCCAGAGGTTGAAACCCGCCGCCGCTGCCGACATTGGTCGGCACTCCCCCGAAACGGCCCACGAATCCAAGCATTCCGGCAGGACCTACCAGACAGCGAAAATCCGTCTGAACGCGCTCAAGCGTAATGGTATCGTTTTCCAGATACGGGATGTCCTCGGCCCACAGGTGCAGCGGAATTTTTTCCTGCACAATATAATTGCCTTCACTCAGCGCCAGTTCGATGGCTTCATCGGTGTCGCTGTTGACCGTGCCGACCCGAACACCGTGTCCGGAGTAACCCCTTTCCGGTTTGAGTACCAGCGCATCCCAGTTGTCGCGGGTCCAGGCGATCAGATCATCGATGGGGCTGCCGTCCGGCCCTTCAGTCTTGCGGGGATAAAATTGCCGCGTCCAGGGCGTGCGTTTGACGATCTCCGGGTGAAAACGTTCAGCGTGCCTGCCGGTAATCAGTTCAAACATGCTCTTGACGTTGAACGGTTCAGTGCCCCGAGGATTGATCACGCGCCGCTCTTTGACGGCTTGAAGCACCGGGGTTAAATCATGCTTGCGATGCAAGGCCAGCAAAACATCTGTATTAAAATCCATGAATATAATGGATACCGGCTGACCCTGCCAGCAAACTCTGCCGTTTTGAAGTTCGAGTTCCTGCGGAGCCATCAGCGCACCGGTAATCCCGTCAACGGTGCTCAGGCGCTCGGCCAGGTTGCGGTTTTCGGTGACATCTTCCAACGTTTCTGCCTCTGCAACGACGGCAATCAGTCCTGAGTTGTTGCCGGCACGCTCGGCGTGAGCCGCAATCAGCATGTCGGCAAAACTGTCAACCGGGCAAAACAGCGGGTGGTCAAAATCCAGATCGACGTTTAATTTTAATATTCGGGATAGCTTCTGCCAGACGGCCTTGCCAATGATCTGAGTGGTTTTTTGATAATCCCAGCCCCCCGGGCTTCCCAGGTTCCATTCCGAGTGATATCCTTGAAATACGTCCACGACACGTTCCTTTGATTTTTCGCTGGCAGTGCCCGACCGCTGGCCGCGGCATTCGGATCGCGTTCCATCCATATCCATCGCACACGGACAGTATCATAACCGCTGTGCGCTGTCCAATCGCTGCTCGGCGGCTGCGTTCATATGAAAGCGTCAGACAACCGTTCAACAGATTCTGCTGGCGACCAAGGACGCCAGCCAATTCGTCTCACCGTTTTTTTCGTCTTCGGTTTCGCTGTACAGTAAGATTTTTAGGGATAAAAACGCGTGCAGCAATTCGTTTTCTCTTAGGTAAAAGTCCGCATGGCCCTGCGGATGTCGAGGCGGGTCGGATGAGTCCAAAAATGTTTGAAAGATCAGAATCCCGCCCGGTTTAAGTCCTGCTTTGATATAAGGAAACAACCGTCGGTTTAAGAACTTGATGTTGGCAATCAGATCGTAACGGTTGGCGGGAATATCATAGTGATCAAAATCAGCACAGATGGTATGGATACGGGAGTGCTTTCCGGAAAACAACGACAGTCCGGCATCGGCAATATCGATCGCATCGACATCAAATCCCTGATCGGCGAGAAAAAGCGAGTTGCGCCCGTTTCCAGCAGCAATATCCAGCGCTTTTTTGCCGTGTGCCAGGTGCGCATATTGCTTGACGATCGTTGACGGATCCTGCGGACATCTTTCTTTGCGGTAGCGCTCATTCCATTTTAAACGTTCCTGCAACATCCGACTGCCATCTTCTTCCAGTGTCTCTAAAATTCATAATCTCTAATCATTTGATCATTCATAAATTGAATTGATCGCTTTCGTCAAGGGAAGATCCGTCTTTAAGGCACGTAACTCATGTAATCCTTTTCCACTTCCTGACTTGACCATCTCAAGAGTGAATGATACCACAGGTTGGCGGAATTCTATCGAGGCAAAAAATGTTTATATGGCCAAACAAAAAACCTCCAGGAGAATTTCTCTGAAGGTGTTTTTTGCTGGTGCGCCCGGCAGGATTCGAACCTGCGGCCTACGGATTCGTAGTCCGGCGCTCTATCCGGACTGAGCTACGGGCGCATGACAAGATAAATTAGAGTCTGTTAATAGGCCAAACGGTATCGATTGTCAATCCATTATTGACCCGCAAACAGGTTAACATCAATACTTCATATTTCAAAACCATAAGCTGAATTTCAAATGAACACCAGACATGGCACATGGATGAAAATCGCCTTGCAGGAAGCTGTCAAGGCCGGGGAAGAACAAGAGATCCCAATTGGAGCAGTACTCGTTGCTGAAAATGAAGTATTGCTCTGCGCCGCGCATAACCAAACCATTGCCCTCATGGATCCGACAGCCCACGCGGAAATATTGGCATTGCGTCAGGCAGCAGCTAAAGTAGACAATTACAGATTGTTAAACACAACACTATATGTTACGGTTGAACCCTGCCCGATGTGCATGGGCGCCGCCATTCATGCCAGGGTTGCGCGGATTATATTTGGAACGCGCGACCCAAAATGGGGAGCAGCGGGCTCGTTGTATAACTTTGCCGCCGACCAGCGCTTTAATCACCAGCCGGAAGTTATCGAAGGCATCCGCGAAAATGAATGCAAACAACTGATGCAACATTTTTTCCACCAAAAACGTAGATAAGGGTTGTTAACCGCTTTCACAAAATATAAAAATAACCCGATATCGAGATTTTCGAAGGAGTGAATTGTGGCCAACGTTGTAATCGTCGGAACCCAATGGGGAGATGAAGGCAAGGGGAAAATAGTCGATTTATTGGCTGAAAATGCTGACGTCGTAGTGCGTTTTCAGGGGGGAAATAATGCGGGCCATACGATGGTCGTGGGCGATGAGCAATTGATCACGCATCTGGTCCCTTCCGGCATTCTGCAGAAAAAATTCTGCGTGATCGGCAACGGCGTCGTGGTGGATCCGGCCGTATTGATTGAAGAGCTCGATCACCTGGCAAGCCGCAATGTTGACATTGGCCCGGATCTTTTGAAAATCAGCGAAAAGGCGCATTTGATCATGCCTTACCACAAACAAATCGACCATGCCCGGGAAAATTTCAAAGGCGAAAAAAAAATCGGTACAACCGGACGGGGCATCGGGCCGGCCTATGAAGATAAATCCACCCGCAGAGGAATTCGTTTCGTAGATCTGCTCGACGCTGATGAGTTTAGCGAGAAAGCCAAAACAATTCTGGACGAAAAAAATTTTTATCTGAAACACTACCTGAATGCAAAAACACTGGATGGCGACCAAATCATTGATGAATACGCGGCTTATGCCCAGCGATTGGCACCCTATGTCAGCAACGTCTCAATCTTTATTGATAGCGCCATTAAAGCCGGTCAGCAAATTTTATTTGAGGGGGCCCAGGGCACCCACCTGGACATCGATCACGGTACCTACCCTTTTGTTACGTCATCCAATACGCTGGCCGGCAATGCCTGCTGCGGAGCCGGCATCGGCCCGGGTGCCATTACGGATGTGATCGGCATCGTCAAGGCCTATACGACCCGGGTCGGCAAAGGGCCATTTCCGGCAGAGCTGTTTGATGAGATCGGTGACCGGATTCAAGCCAAAGGTGCGGAGTTTGGTGCCACAACCGGTCGACGCCGCCGGTGCGGCTGGCTGGACGCCGTTATTCTCAGAAACGCCGTTCGTCTGAACGGCCTCACCAGTTTAACAATAACCAAACTTGATGTTTTGGGAGGATTGGATGAGTTGAAAATCTGCACCGCCTATGACTACAAGGGAGAAATTTTAAAGGATTTTCCGGCAAGCCTTAAGGTCCTGGCGGACTGCCAACCGGTTTATGAAACCCTGCCGGGATGGAAGGAGGATATCTCCGGCATCAAAGATATGAAGGACCTGCCTGCGAATGTCAAAAATTACCTCAAACGGATCGAAGACCTGACAGAAACACCCATTCAAATTATATCGGTTGGAGCGGAAAGAAACCAGACGATTGTACACAAAAACCCTCTTCTTTAGAATAAGCGGTCGCCAGGAGCGATATCCACAATTTAAGGGTCGAATGAATCGTCAGACGTGGATGGTTAAAATCCCGGTGGCGCCCGTATTGTCGCTATTTTATTTCCAATCGGTTGCGGAATATGGCATTTCACCGACATAAAAATAGGTTATGCTTTGGTCTGCTTAAGTCTGCCGTTGAAAGCACCCTCAACAGGCGCTTTATCAAAAAAGCACCAGAGCGAATCATACGATATTTTTGAGATACGCTCTAATTAAATGAGGCAATTATAATGCCACAACGGGGGAGTCGGATAACTTGAAGCCAATTACGCCGCCACCGTTTTTGTCAGCCGGCGATGTGTATCTGAGGTTCCCAGCTAAACCGAGAGTATTACACCTCTTTTAAGTTATGGACGATTGAGCAGGATTAAAATTTGATCGAAGTTAAATCGTCACCGACCCCTTTTGGGCGAGAACCACGTTTTAAGCTTGGAATGGGAGCAAAAATTTATGAAATGAAAGAAATAATTTTAGGAAGATTTTTCAGAACTTTTATGATTGACAATTCAAGATAAGTGAAATAGGAACACAGGCAGTCGGGACGTGGCTCAGCCTGGTAGAGCACAGCGTTCGGGACGCTGGGGTCGCGCGTTCAAATCGCGCCGTCCCGACCATCTCCACAACCTTCCCCTTGATTGGATTTTCCAAACCGCGCTGTTCTCAACGATTGGAACCCTTCGCGCGCCTGTCTGTTAACGGTTCCGGCGCTAAAATCCACGCCACCTGCTGTGTGGTGGTCGTGAACTCGGTGCGCTAGCTGCAATGTGATTTTAATAGGCAAGCAACAAATTTGGCGATTGCCGGAGCTGCAGTCAAGCCGGGGCTGTCAATTCCCAGCAAATGGATCACCTGAGGTGCATGTCGATCAGGCCTGATGTAAAAATCATGATACCCATCCAACCGGGCCTGTATGCCGCCCTGATGATATTCCAGATCAGCTGCCATCAAATCCGGGAAAAAATCCAAATTTTCCAGAAACACCTCTGGCGGCGAAGGTGGCGTGCGATAGTCGTCAAAATTGGCAACCGGCATCAATTTAGGGCCGACCGTGACGGTATCACCGATGACAAATTTATTGTTCCGCACATCAAACGTAGGGGTAAGGTGAACACCGACGGTATGGTGCCGACCGGTAGGTGAATCGACAACGATCGGCATCGGGTAGACATTCATACCCCGCAAGTATAACTGCGAGCGACGGCTTCGGTAAAACTTATAGGAATCGCCGCGGATCAGAGCCGGTTTGATGGGAATTTGCGAATCGAGCATCCGAGCAATATCAACCGAGTGGATGCCGGCAGCATTGATGACGATATCAGCCCGAATGTGATCTGTCTGACCGTCACGGTAACGCAGGTGAACTTCCACAGCGCCGTTCGATGGCTTCAAATCGATAATTTCGGTTTCAGGCATAAACTGGGCGCCACGGTTGCTGGCAGAGGCATATACCTGGCGCAGAAGTGCGGTGGGATCAACGATGCCGGATGTGGGAACAAGCAAAGCCGAATGCGCGTTGACATTGGGTTCCATCCGCTTGACTTCATCGGGGCCGATCTTGCGTACATCCGGTACGCCGTTGATTTTGGCCTGCTGCAGATAGTGATCCAATTTTCGGCTTTCGGTTTCGTCTCGAGCGACAATTAATTTTCCGGTCTGTTGACACGGCAGTTGATATTTCTGCGCAAATGCAGACCACAATCGGTTTCCCTCCACACAAAATCGCGCTTTGAGGGGACGCAAATCCTGCTTGTAGTAAATACCGGCATGCAGCACACCCGAATTGCGCGAGGATTGATTCTCGCCTTTGGTAATCCCCGCATTTTTTTCAAACACATAAATATCGGTCCGTGTTTTTGCCAGTTCTAGAGCCAAGCAGCAGCCGATGATGCCCCCGCCGATGATGGCAATGTTAATTTTTTCACTCATCAAGATATTCCGTAGGTTGGGCGTTGCGTTCTGTTTTTCGATTCGGCATGACCAGGTGTATTAATCACCAATTATGCAGCTGCCATAAAACTGCGTCGCATTGCGCCCGAGCAATTTTAACAAAAAATCCTGCTCCAGATTCAGTCGCAGTAACCGCTGTATCTCTCGATCCCAAGCATACGGCAGATTTGGAAAATCACTGCCGTACATCAGACGATCAGCCCTCATGGTCGTCAGATCAGGAATATGGTCAAAGGGCAAATAATCGGCCAGCCGTATTTATCAAACCACTGCCAGATGGACGCAAATATATGATCCGGAAACAGGTGCACATGGGCATCGACTACCGCCGGCAAATGCTCCGGAAGGTGGTTGGCGGCGCGATCATTCAATGCGGGCAGTGGCGTCTGTAATAAAGCTGTCATCAGCGATTAGGATTCCGAACAGGACAATTTTAGCATCACTTTTTTAGTTTATCTTGATTCGAAGTGCAAGAATCTTCTATATTGTTTTTCAAAATCCATTGGACATCCAACCTTTATGATAACCCGACATCGAATTTATTTCAAAAACGCACGCCAGATGGATGCCCTTAAACGGCAATCGGTCGATCTGGTGATAACGTCTCCCCCTTACCCGATGATCAAAATGTGGGATGCCCTGTTTGCCGGCCAAAACTTAAAAATTGATCTGGCGCTGAGAAACAACGACGGGCACAGGGCATTTGAGCTGATGCACAGTGAGCTGGATGCCATCTGGCAGGAAGTCTGGCGCGTTTTAAAGCCGGGCGGTATTGTTTGTATTAATGTCGGCGATGCCGCCCGTACACTTGACGGCCGATTTTCGCTCTATCCGAATCATGCCCGCATGCTCAGCCAGCTTTTAAAAATGGGCTTTCATCCCCTGCCCGTGATCCTGTGGCGCAAGCAAACCAACGCTCCCAATAAATTTATGGGTTCGGGCATGCTGCCGACAACAGCCTATGTGACGCTGGAACACGAGTATATTCTGATCTTGCGCAAGGGTTCCAAGCGTGAATTTAAA
Organism: Desulfobacterales bacterium; assembly: GCA_050116835.1. Lineage (GTDB taxonomy): Bacteria > Desulfobacterota > Desulfobacteria > Desulfobacterales > JAHEIW01 > JAHEIW01. The sequence continues at coordinate 8,060 of JASFNW010000093.1, read as the reverse complement.
AAGGAAACCGAGCGACAAAACAGACGCGCGAGCGCCTTTTTCTGGGAAGAACGCAATCGATGGTTTTCAGATGTGTGGATGGATATCAAAGGCGCCGCCCAGCACCTGGGCGATCGTACAGCGCGCCGTCGCAGCGCTGCTTTCCCGTTTGAGGTCCCCTACCGTCTGATCAATATGTTTTCAGTTAAAGGCGACGTCGTTGTCGATCCGTTCCTGGGAATTGGCACCACCATGTGGGCCGCAGCGGCCACGGCCCGCAACTGCACGGGCTATGAAATTGAAGCCGGACTGCGGGCTGAAATTCAGACGGCCATCGATCGACTTGTGCCTTACGCCAATGCTCGGATTCACCAGCGCCTCGAAGACCACGTCAATTACGTGAAGCAAAACAAACAAGACCAGAAGCCATTCAAATACACCAACCGGCATTATCATTTTCCCGTCAAAACTCGCCAGGAAACGGAAATCTTCATTAACCCTCTGGTGTCTCTTCAAACGTCCGGCGGCGATGTCTTTACGGTTACATATTCAACTGAAGCAGCCCAGTTGATTTAGACGTCGCCGCGCCCACATAATTCCCAGACGACCCCGTAAATTAGACGCCATCAGCGCCAGGGGCAATATTTTGCCTGCCAGCGGTGTCAGGTAGCACAGCTTGATCAGCGCCAGAAAGAGTTGATCCATTTGATCCGCCTGGAGCCGGATCTGTTCGCCGGTCTGTTCCAAATTCCAACGACGCGCCAGCCTGACAGCCTCTGCCTTTCCTTCCCGCAGCGTTGCCCTTGCCTCAAATGGCCCGGTCGGTTGATAGGGTTTCGTTTTTTGATTGGACAGGGCGTTGACGGCTGCCTGAGCCAAATCGGACCGCCAGGCACCGGCATCAAAGCTTTCAGGGCCGCGGGATTTGTCAATCGCAAAGCACTGGATATTTTCGATAACCGCGGCTGCCTGCTCACAGGCCACCGGACAGCCGGAGAAAAAAATCGGACGAATGCCCCAGGGGGCCAGCGATGCGGCAAACAATTCAACTTCAGCCAAATAGCGATCATCGAGGGTTAGCTGTGCAATCCGGGAAGTCAAGGTATGAGCCAAGAATCCATCCGAACCGGAGGCTGCATGCATTCCCAGAAACATGACGGCTTGATTGCCTGCCGGGTTGCCAATTCCCGGTACGGGACCTTGGCGGTACCCGGAAACGATGCTCGCGCGGGTATCAATCAGTTCTGCAAACAAATTATAACCGCTACGATGAAAATCTTTTACGGTTACAGCTTCAACACCCGCATCCAAAAGCGCGCCAACGACGCTGCTGACATCCTGACTCATCCCCATACAGGCCCGGGCCCATTCATCTGTCAAAAATGAAGAGGCCTCATAACTCCAGCATGCGGAGCTTCCTTCCAAATCAGCCAATATCAAAATACGGGCCAGGTGCTCGTCCATCTTATTCGGTCGATATCCTTACGCTGTTTGGCGGTGCCATATTGGTCGTCTGATTGCGGTTGTGCAAACGCAAATTAGATGCGGACTCAGATGGGCCCTCGTCAAGCGATCGCCGGCGCTGGATCTGAAAGCATCTGAATACGCTGCGAAACCGGCGGATGCGAATAATTTAAAAATACATAAAACGGATGGGGTGTTAGATTCGACAGGTTGTGAACCGAGAGTTTTTTCAAGGCACTGACCATCGATGCGGGATCCCGGGTCGTTTCGCCAGCAAATTGATCGGCGGCGATCTCATTACGACGGGACCGCCACTGCATCAGAAGGCCGCTAAAAAAATCAATGGGCACGTACAACATGGCAAAAAAGAGCATTCCAGCATAGACGGATTGCTGCGGCATATAAAAGGCGTCGAAAAGACCCTGATAGGTAATAAACTGCGACAATAAAAACAGCATCAGCCCGGTTTGCAGAATGCTCAGGATGATTGACTGGCGAATGTGCTTTTTTTTGTAATGCCCCATTTCATGCGCCAATATCGCTACGAGTTCTTTGACCGTATGCTGCTTGATAAGGGTATCAAACAGCACAATTCGTTTGTGCCGACCAAATCCGGTGAAAAATGCATTCGATTTGGTCGATCGTCGCGAACCGTCCATCTGATAGACATTTTCTAGCGGAAATTCAATGTCCTTTGCATACGCTAAGATGGTCGATTTAAGCTCGCCTTCTTTTAAGGGTGTAAACTTGTTAAATAGCGGCATAATCCAGGCGGGCGCAACAAACTGAACCATCAGCATATACAGCGTCACGCCGGCCCAGCAATACCACCAGGCATGGGGCCCGGCATATTCGAAGAAGGCCAAAATTGCCGCCAGCAGCGGTGTTCCCAGCAACACAGCCAACAGCAGACCTTTCAGCAGATCCGATATATAGGTTGCGGGAGTGGTTTTATTGAATCCAAAGCGCGCTTCAATGACGAAGGTAGAATAGAGGCTAAAGGGAAGTGATAGAAGACCTTTAACCAATAATAAAATTCCGATGTACATCAGGCCGCTATAGATGGGACCCAGTTCGAAAGCGCGCACCCAGCCGTCCAGCAGGGCAAATCCTTTGGCAAACCAGAAAACCAGCAGAATCAGTAAATTGAATACCGACACAAACCAGCCGAACCGCGTGCGAGCCCTAAGATATTGCTGGGATTGCCGATAGCGTTCGGCATCATAAATGCCTTCAAAGCTTTTGGGCAATTCAGTGCGGAGGTTTCTCAGATTCAGGCCGTCTGCCACCAGATTCAAAGTAAGATCGGCCAGAAGGGTGCCGAGGATAATAAATGCAATGGCGTTCATGCAAGATCCTTTAGAATTGACCTTTTTGCCTCACACAAACGGTCAGGCGGTCGCTGCCTACCGGTCACGGATTGGCTGCTGTTGCAAGATAAAATTTTTCAGCGCAATGTAGGGTTGAGCGCCCACCAACGTCTGCCCATTGATGACAAATGTGGGTACCGCCGTAATACCAGTTTTGTATGCCTGTGCCCAGTCCCGATCCACGGCTTCCCTGAATGTTCCCGAATCGAGCACCGCGCGCGCATCATTCCCATCGAGACCGATCGAATCGGCGATGGTGGCAAGGATATCCATATCATAAATATTGTCATTCTTTGCGAAGTAAGCCCGGAACACCGCATTGTGGAAAGGGTCGCCTTTGCCCTTTTGCTCGGCCCATTTTCCCAGTTCCTGTGCGCGTCGGCTGTTGTAAGTCAAATGCCGATCGCCGAAGGGCAACCGCAGGTCAAGCGCCACCTGTTTAAGGTGAGACAGCATTTGAGGAATGTCGATGGGGCGTCCGGCAAACAGATCCTGCAGAGTGCGTCCTTCCGGCGGGGTTTCCGGGTGCAGCGGAAACGCCAGCCATTGGATATCGACCTGCAATTCACGTTGCAACTGCTCAACACGCCCGGTGATGAAATAGCACCAGGGTCAAATATAATCCGAATAGATCTGTAAAACCGTAACTGTTGACATCTCACCCTCGCGAATCGATATTGGACACCTACTGAAAATGGAATAAGAATGGGTGGTCCCAAAGAACCACCCAGCAGAACGAGGAGATTGAAGGAGGTTCACAAACAACCACCTCGAAATTAACATAAGTTGCCGTTTTAATCTGTCAAGATTCTGCAGAAGCCGAGAGACCGACTGAGCCAAAAAAAAAGCGGCCCACGGGGAATGGGCCACTTGGGATAGAGGAAAGTGTTAAGGGTTAATTCTAAGGATTAACCGATTAACGACTTTGCAGCATAAGCTGCATAAAGATAGTATAATACCACGATGTGGCATGTCAAGCGAATTTCAAGGCCCCTCGCGACCCTGCAACATCTTTTTGACCTTCCGCTGAAACTCGACTCCGAAACCATTGCGATTGGACCAGATGGCTCTGGCGTAACGTCGAATAATATTGCCTTTCTTCCGGTTGGGAATTGCCAGTTGAAGGGCCGAGCCAACTTCCAGGCCGTCCTCTTCATTGGTTTTAAGAAAAAGACCGCCCAAACTGATATTTTTGACTTCACCCGGATATATTTTGCGGTCTACGGCGTATTTAACGTATAACGAGCAGGGTTTACGCGGATGTTTGCGGGATTCAATGCCCCTTTCGATGGGCCTGTCCAGCGGATCGGTATCCAAAAATCGAATGCCGTAACCGTAGTGAAAAGACGATTTCTTTAAGGGCCTGCGCCATTTTATGACAGCATGATAGCGCTCGTAAACATCCGGATCGGGGGTATAAGGCGAATTGGGAATACCGATATAAATATCGGCGCCGGGGGCTAAAAAGTGGTCAGTTTCAAAATAGAGCCCGAAGTCGCTGTAATTGAACATTCGGACTCCTTGTAATACGCCAAATTTGGCATCTTCGAGAACAATCGGTGCCTGGTAATCAAAGCGCGTATGATCTCTTTTTTCCGGATTTGAATTCATCAAATCACCTCAGAGGGTCTCATAGCACCATGAGGCGATAAAAATCAAGTATTTATAGTGATCAATTTGCCGGTTGTTTGAATTTGTACTTTTCAAGAAGGTCCTGGATGGCTTCTTCGAGAAGATCATTTTGGCGCTTTTCAAGCTGTGCGGCCAAGATCCTGATTTCTTTTATTAAATCAGCATCCAATGTGGTGTTATACATCTTTCTTTTAGCCATTTGCAATGTTTTCAATTCAATATTAAAGGTTTGTTTTGCTATGCAAGCGCATTTTGTATTTATCGGCTCGCCTGTCCATAGGTTAGTGGCCGCAACGATAGGCATCGGCAGCTGAGCCCACCGGATAGTCATACAGCCAAACAATGTGCGTGGCACCTAAGTTTGCCGCCCGTCTAAGAATCTTATCCTGATGTTCTGGCGGACGATAATTGTCTAAAATTCTCCCGGTATCCGTATTTTCAACAAGGGTTGCAATATGTGTACAGCCTTTAACCATGGGTTCTTCTGCAACCTTCACTGCCGGAATCGTTTTCATGCAGGCAACCAGAAAGAGAATGCCAATCACCCAGAGTCCTTTTTTTATCAAATTAGCTGATCCTTAAGATAATTATCGATCTCAGACAGATGGTATTTTTTTTGCACTCAGATTATGTTAATTATTGTAGTATAAATAGGCGTTTATGTCAAAATTTCCGGGCGGTTGAAATCTTTGAAATTTAAATATTTTATGTAATAATAAATAGTTAAATAGATCTAAAGACGATAATGCCGCTGGCTAATTCATCGGATTCAAGCGTTATTTATCAGGGGATGGGAGTCGCTGCAGATCGAGCACACCGCCGTCGGCAAATTACCTGGCTCAGGGGCTGCATTCTTTTCGCTGGTCGCCTGCAGCGGAAGTAGGTGGCGCTTACTGATATGATGAAAATCGAACTGTATTATTGTAAATGTATAACTTTATATATTAATGAACAACCAATTATAATTTATTTATAAAATTTCCTATAGACATATGAACCTTATTGGCGCCTTCACCCAGCAAAATGCCATGTCGCTCAAAACTAAAGAGCAAATATTCTTTTTCCAATGACCCGATCAATTCAAAAATTTTGCGGGATCCTTTGGGATCAACAACAGGGTCGCCGGTGGACTGAACGACTAACGTCGGCACCTTAATATCTGCCAATCTCGGCTCCAAATCATCCATAAGCCGATCAATTTCAGCTACACCTGAAATTGGGTTACGAATATAGTTGATATGGGGGTTTTCTGGTTTGTTCTCAACAAATTCCTTTTTCGCGGCCTGCCGGTGAGCCTTCTGCATGAGACGATTCCACATGTCAACCGCCGGCGCAAAACGCGCTGAAAAATCTCTAAGACGCAAGGGGGCGGCAACAGCGAAAACACCAGCCAAATTATCGACGCGATCGGCAAGATCCAGTGCCAGTGCTGCTCCGGTCGAAAAGCCACCGGCCACCACCCGCTTGCAAATATTGCTAATAATAGCGTAACCGCGATCGACCGAAACCCGCCAATCCAGATATGAACGCATCGCCAGATCTTCCGGAGATGTGCCATGGCCTTTTAACCGCGGCACATATACCCAAAACCCCAGGCGGCCCAAATATTCGGCAAGCGCTTTAACTTCAAGGGGTGCGGCCATGTAGCCGTGGGAAAGCATGACGCCCAGTTTCTTAGATCGGCCTTTGATCATAAAGGGCATGCCCACCGACATCGGTTTTGACTCCCCTTCGATATTAAACGCGGCATAGTCTTTTTCAAATTCCGCCACGGCCTGATCCATCAGGTAGCGGGCAACTTTGCGACGAATCCAAAACTGTGGCTGCACAGCCATCCGGCTGACGATACGCTGCAGGGGCTTAATGGGCTCAATGGCATTGGCCATTACATCTATGGGATTTTCAATTCTAGCACGATGAAAATCATAGGGGGATGAAAACTTTGAGGCATCTTTAACGAGCCTTTTGCCCTGACGGGAGAGAATGCCGGTGTCAAGCGCTACCGTCAAAAAGTCCCGAAACTTGTGGAAACGATCGTCAGTCAGCAAATGGACCTGATCGTCTTCGAAGCTGCGGTGCAAATGGATATTGGCTTTCGGAGGGATGTGGGTGCAGGCCAGAAACACCCGTCTGCGGAGATCCTGCTCATCGATTCTTATGGACCGCATCGCTCGCAGCATGGATGCAAATATATGGTCGTGATTAACGGTGGTTAAATTGTAAATGGCGGCCATATAGCGCTCCATTAGCCGCAAAGCTTCGATGCGCATCCGGGTTCTTGAAGGAATGTTATCATCAAAATTGATCCGTCTTGGCGTGGAAATATCCATATCAATCGGTGAACATTGCATGCACTCGAGTATCTGGATGGGTGCACCAAAGCGGATATCAATATCCACCCCGGAGAGCAGCATAGACCCCTCGGTCATCAGTTCTTCGATCAGGCGCTCCGGCAAATCTTCCACCAGACGCACCGCCAGGTTGCTCAGGATGTTCTCGCGGGCCCGAATCGGATAATAGGTCAGGTTGACCGGAATGATATGGGTATCGCCATCGATAACCGGCTCCAAATCTTTGATTTGAAACTGTTCCGCCAGATGTTTGACCTCATCGGCATTTTCGGCTTGTAATTTTCTAAAGCGCTGGCGGTAGAATTCGGTTCGCAGCGCCAGCATCGCAGCACCGGAGTGCGGCGGATGTTTACCGCCGGCCGCTGAAATCATAAATCGCCCCTTTTCAATTATTTTTTTATTTTTGACCATACGGCCTTCCGGAAATATGATCCAACTGGCTTCTCCGGTCAAAAGCGTTTTAACGATCAAACGATCCCGATCGGCATTTTTGGTGGAAACCGCACCCACCTTTTCCAGATAGGCGCCGAAGGCGCCTTTAAACAACTCGTAGGATGCCAGCGACCAGACCGGAATTTTGTTTAAACGATAAATCACATAGGGCATCAAAAAGGTTTCCAGGCGTGTAAAATGATTGATGACAAAAATATTGGACCCTGGAGGGATATTGTTCTCGCCATGATAGGAAATCTGGGCTTTTGACAGGTTGGCAATCGTCTTGATGGCCAGTCCAGTGGTGCGGTATGCAAATTTGTTGAGCATTCCTATCCCTTATGTGTCCAATCGTGTGATTGCATCATATGCGGTGCTAAATCACTTCTAATCTTGATATGGGTGTTTGGCGGTCTTCCTCATCCTGCCCCTGAATTCAGTACGTTCGGGGCATCTCCCCTTTACGATCATATGAGATAATGGATCGAAAATCAATAAATTGAAACCTTTATTTATCGCCAACGCCAGCCTTTCATCTGCCAGACGCTGCACAGTGAAAAGAAAGGTGGCAAATTGATTTAGCGGCAATACCGGCAGAAAAGGGCTGCCGCCGGCCACCGAAAACCTCCAAGGCGGCATGTATTGACAGTTGGGCGAAATAGCCATAGCATATAAAGCCTCATGGGGGCGCTGCGTTCGCTTCCAATCAGACATTAATCGCCAGGCAGGAGAAATGCCAACTTTTAAAATCAACACCCTCGGCTGCAAGGTCAATCAGTGCGAATCCGATCAGATTGCAGAACAGTTGCACGCTAGCGACTGGAAACCGGCC
>JASFNW010000092.1:0-20217 GCA_050116835.1 Desulfobacterales bacterium | reverse complement strand
TACGCAATTGGCTTTGCCTATCTTTATAATGCGCTTCAGCTTCGTGCGGATGAGCATCAGAATCAGGGTGGATTCCGGCAAATGATTTACAGAGGATGGGTACGCAACAGCCGCAGCGCTGCAACAGTAAAAAAGAAAATGACCATCTGGGCCGGACTTTATATCCTGGCATTTACGCTGGTGTTGAGCCTGATCGGCTATGATCTGGTCATGAGCATGGACCCCCACTGGATATCGACTCTGTTCGGGGGATACACCTTTGTCAAAGCGTTTTACGTCGGCCTGGGTGCCTTGATCATCCTGGCGGCCATTACCCGGATCAGAAAAGGTAAAGAATCCGGACTGGAGCCTTCTCATTTCCACGACATCGGCAAACTGTTTTTCGCCTTTTGCCTGCTGTGGGCTGACTTTTTCTATGTACAGCTGACCGTCATCTGGTACGGCAATATTCCGGAAGAAACCCATTATGTAATCGAGCGCACGATGATGGTCCCCTGGAGTACCTTGGCCTGGACCATTTTTGTGATCTGTTTCATTATTCCGTTTATCATCCTGTTAAATAAAAAAGTGAAATCGAAACCGGCATTCATGGTGATTCTGTGCAGTTTTATTATTATGGGATTCTGGTTGGAGCACCTGCTGCTGCTGGCGCCGGCACTGAGCCATGGCGCACATGCGTTGTCGTTGAGTTTATCCGATGGGTTGATAACCGTGGGGTTTTTCGGGCTGATGATTATTGCCGTCAGCTTTTTTTTAAAGCGCTTTCCGGGATTTTCCAGGACCACTGAGCTCGGCTCGTCCAGCTAGCGGAAACGATCATTTAATGAGGTATTGAACCCTTGAGTAAAAATGCAATCGTCATCGTGACCACCTTGATCACCGGACTTTCCATTGCGGTGTTTATCTTCTTATTTTACAAGATGCCATACAGCGCCATCGGTCCGGAGCAACCGATCCCCTTCAGCCACAATGTCCATAGCGGGATCAAGCAAATCCAATGTCAGTACTGCCACCCCTACGTGGCCTATTCAAATCACCCTGGAATCCCGGCAGTTGAAAAATGTCTGCACTGCCACAAATATATTATCGCCGACCATCCCTGGATCAAAAAGGAGCACGATTACTTTAACACCGATACACCAACGCCCTGGGTAAAAGTCAACTATGTGCCCGAACACGTGCTGTTTAATCATCAGCGCCATATTAACAGCAAGATTGCCTGTACCGAATGCCACGGCCAGGTTCAGAACCTTCAGCGCCTGCCGCATAAAACCTGGTATATGAACGAGTGTATCACGTGCCACAAAAAGAAAAATGCCAACCTCGATTGCTGGCTGGCATGCCACAGCTAGTTCGTTATTTGTTAATCGTTATTTGTTAATGGGATCGTAAGATGGATATCAAAACAATACGCACCTAATAACTGATAACAAATAACAGCGCAAAGCGCTAAAGGAGTTTAGATTTTGTCGACTGTTGAACAAAGCACTGAAGAACAAAATGTGCAGTTGAGCAATGCAACCGCCAAAGCGTTTACGCTGACATCCGCATTGTGGTTCGCTGCAGCAACCTCTTTGGGCATGATCGGTGCCGGTTACCTGATTGCACCGGACTTTTTGGCCAATATCGAATTTATTCACTTCGGCCGGGTCAGGCCGATGCACGTCAATGCCGTGCTCTTCGGATTTGTAACACCGGGCCTATTAGCAGCCGCCTTTTATTATTTCCCCCGATTATTGCGCACCGAGCTTTTCAGCCACAAACTTGGAGTGTTCTCGGCAATTTTCTGGAATATTACGGTAGCGGCAGGTCTGATCGGCGTCTCGGTGGGGCACACCCAGGGACGCGAATATGCCGAACTGCCCTGGCCGGTGGATATTATGGTGGTCATCAGTTTCTCACTGGTGTTGTTCAACATTTTAATGACCATCCGCAAGCGAAAAGAGCGCATATTGTATGTGTCCATCTGGTACACAACGGCCGCTATCATTCTGACATCGGTTACCTATTGTCTGGGCAACGTCATCTGGAAACCGGATACCGGCGCCCTGGTGGGTATCCCGGACGCCATCCTTCTGTGGTTTTACGGCCACAACATTTTCGGTCTGCTGTTAACGCCCATGGGCCTGGGAGTGGCCTATTACGTGCTGCCGATAGCCACTCGCAACCCCCTTTACAGCCACACGCTGTCGCTGCTGGGGTTCTGGTCGCTGATCATCGTGTACACCCATATCGGCACGCACCATCTGCTGCAGGTGCCGGTGCCCACCTGGCTGAAAACTATATCGATTGTCGACAGCGTGGCCATGGTGATTCCGGTCATGATCGTGCTGATTAACCTGTGGTACACGATCAAAGGCAAGCTGGGCGAAATCCATGCCGACATCGGCGCCAAATTCGTGCTGACCGGCACCATTTATTACTTTTTTGTCAATATCCAGGGATCGATGATGGCCCTGCCGCATGTGCAGCGCATCACTCATTTTAACAACTGGGTGGTCGGCCATGCCCATATCGGTGTTCTCGGATTTGCCGGCATAACGGCGCTCGGCGGTCTGTATTTCATTCTGCCCAAAATTACCGGTAAACCTCTGTACAGCAGATTCCTGGCTGATGTCCAGTACTGGCTGGTATTGATCGGCATCACCGGCTTTGCGGTGGTGTTGACGGTGGTCGGGTTAATTCAAGGCAACGCCTGGTACAACGGTGAAACCCTCTACCGCACGCTACCGATGATTCAGCCCTATTACATTTTAAGAGCATCGCTGGGAACCTTTATTATGATCGGCGCTTATATCGGATTATACAACGTGATTCGATCGCTATTTTTCAATCGCGGAGCTGCAACATGAGAATGACCCCTACTGTCATAATCACGGGCATTCTGGCCCTGCTGGCAGCCATCACCCTGACGGTTGTCTACTGGCCGTACGCCACCCAAGATACGACGCCTTCTGAAATTTTTCGCGGCCGCACGGCAACCGAAAATGAGGGGCGCAAGATTTATCTGGAAAACGGATGTGTTTATTGCCACAGCCAATCCATTCGGGGCATTGATTGGGGCCACGGGGCACAGCGCATCGCTCAAACCGGCGACTATGTGGCTGATGAACCGGTGGCACTGGGCTCCCAGCGCACCGGCGTGGACCTGTCCCAGGAAGGCGGCGAACATCCGGATGACTGGCACATCGCCCATTTTATCAACCCCCGTTACACGAGGCCCAGTTCGATCATGCCGCCTTTTGAATGGCTGGGCATGGAACGCATCGACACACTCACCCAGTACATTCAAAGTTTAGGCTTTAAGGATGCCGACCGGCGCATGGAGCGCCAGCGATACTGGAAAGCGGAATCCATCAAGGCCTATGAAGCCGGGATCGATGCGAATGCTCGCTGGCTGGCAGAAATTGTGCCGGAGGGATGGCGTAACATCCCCAATCCGTATCCGACCACCGATGCCAGCCTTCAGCGCGGCCATAAAATTTATCAAAATTTTTGCATCGGCTGCCACGGCCCGATCGGAGACGGAATGGGGCCTGCCCAGCCCTGGATATATCCCCCGCCGTTGAATTTCACGATCCTGAAAGGCCGTGAAATATCCGGCGGGATCATCTACTATCAGTTGATGAACGGCATCACGGGAACGGCCATGCCGTATTTCAAACGCGACCTTGAATCGCAGAAAATCTGGGAAGTCGGTGACTACATCGCCGTTTATTTTATCAATCAGAGCGATGCCAATACCGAGCCGAGAGGTATAGACTCGGCCTGGGAACCCTAAAGGAGTTTGATTGGTTTTATTGGTTCAATTCGTTAAATTGGTTTCGCACTAAAAGACCAAAACCAATAAAACCAATCCAACCAATTAAACATTTAAACATTTAAACAAGGAAAAGAATGTACTACCCTTACTTTATTGCATACATGGCCGCGGGTTTTGTCATCAGCCTGGTGGTGTTCTTCTGGGCGCTAAACAGCGGTCAGTTTAAGGACCAGCAGCGGGCGCGGTTTTTGCCGTTGTATAATGACCCGCAGACCCGGCCGGCGAAAATACCGCGCTTTGCGCGCGTTCAGACCGTTGCGCTTTTTATTCTGGTCTGCCTGTGCCTGGCCAGCGCAGCGGCCGTCGTGGTCTTTTCTTTGATAAAAGGATTGCAATAGGCGAAAGGGACTAACTTAGAGCACGGATAAGGAAACCGGTTATGCGATATTTTCAATTACTGGGAATTCAGCATTTTGTCATGTATCTGTTTCCGGCCCTGGCAACGATTGTGCTGTTTATTATCGGTCTGGGATACTACTATATTGGCCGCAAAGACTCCCAGGAGCGCAAAACCCGCATCATCGAACAGTATCCCGGCGGCATTCAAGGACGTAACGCTCCGTTTCCGCTGGTTTTGATTCTCATACTTACCGGAACCATTATCTGGGTACTGGCCTATATTTTATTAATTGGCGGTTTAGGAGTAAAAATCTGATGGAACATCCGGAGCACCAGACATCCGTTTTCAAAACCTGGCTTTTCATCCTGTTTTTTGTCGCCATCGTGGCCTTCCAGGGGTGGCTGGCATACACCGTTATCGGGGATCTCGGCCAGCCCGATTGGGACTACCGGCCGATCAAAGACGTTCCGGCGGAATCCGCCTTTGCCATTTTCGATCCATATCATCCGCTTCCCTATCCCCAGCATGTATCTGGTGAGCAGGGCCAGGAAGAAAATCCCAAACATTTGTATATTATCCCTTTTGAAGGTGTTGAATAAATGAAAAAAATATTGGGGTTCTTTATTGTTGTTGCCATTCTTGTTCTGGCGGTTTATCACGCACTGATTTATTATGACAACAACTTCCGCTACGGCCGCATGCGCGAGACCCCGGCCGTGCGGCCGTATGAAGAGCCGCTGCTGGTCGAAGAAGCCGGTCTGGTGCCGATTGATGGCGGCGAAGCCATCTTCCGGGTGTCAGCCGGAACCGATCTACAGCCTCCCATCGACATGGCCCAACCGGTCACTGTTGCCCGTGGCAAAGCTGTATACCTGACCTATTGCGCCCAGTGCCACGGTTACAATTATGACGGCATGGGCACTGTGGGTCAGAGCTTTGCGCCGCTACCGACTGATCTGCGCAGCGCCAAAGTGCAGGATAGCCTCGCCGGTGTCCTGTTTAAAAATGTCAGCTACGGTATCCCCGATGGCCGGCAGCCGCCGTTGCATGCAACCATCACGGTCGATGATCGCTGGCGGGTGGTTGCCTTCGTCAAGTCCCTTGGCATCCGTGAATAATTCTCCACAGTCCCAAACATGTGATCTGTGCGGCTTGTCTTTGCGTCATGGTGTGGTTACTGCCGTTATATCCGGCGCATCCTACGCATTTTGCTGCAACGGCTGCCGGCAGGTGTTCACCATTCTAATGGAAGCTACGGATTCGCCCAATCCTGAGGCCTTTCGAGAAACCGAACTGTTCCGGCAATGCCAGACCAAAGGCATTATCCCCCTTTCCGAAGAACAACTCAATGAAGAAACGCTAAACAACGGTTCAAAAGCAGACAGCCTCCCGTCAGAAGAGACTCTATCCTCTGCTTCGGTTGACGGAAACAACGTTCTGACACTCAAACTGCTGGTCAGCAACATGTGGTGTTCGGCTTGCGCCTGGGTCATCGATCAATCTTTGAAAAAAACCCCGGGAGTTGTCGATTCATCTTGCAATTTTTCCACAGACCGCCTCCAGGTGATTTACGACCCCATCAGAGTTTCCCCTGATCAGATTATCGGAAGCATCGCCAAACTTGGCTACCGCGCAGCCTCAGCTGATGAATCCGGCAAGACAAAGGAATCCGCCCGAGAATTTGTACGCTTTGCCGTCTCGGCTTTCTTAACCATGAATGTAATGATGCTGTCCTTTGCGTTGTACACCGGTTTTTTTACGGATTTTTCAGCTGAAAATGCGGTTAAAATTTCCTGGCCCATGTTTGTCATGGCAACTGCCGTGTTGGTTTACGGCGGATATGATTTTTATAAAAAAGCCTGGGCGGGTTTGCGCAACGCGGTCTTCAGCATGGAAACGCTGATCATCATCGGTGCGTTAAGTGCCTATTTTTTCAGCACCTATAATCTTTTTACGGGAAGCATTCATCTATACTACGACACCGCCTCAATGCTGATCACCCTGGTATTACTGGGCAAAACCATGGAGCGCCGCGCGAAAAGAAAAGTGCTGGTGGATCTGGAGAATTTCTTTGCGCTGATGCCCACCAAAGTCAGAATCTGCAGCCGCGCGTTTCCCGAGGGCCGTTATGTCGCCATCGAGCAACTCGCACCCGGTGACCGTTTTCGTGTCGTGGAATCTGAAATCATACCCGCCGATGGGCACATTCTGAGCGGTAAAGGTATGGTGGATGAATCCTCATTGACCGGCGAACCTGTGCCGGCCGCTAAAAAGCCCGGTGATTTTGTCAGAAGCGGAACCCGGGTCCGACAGGGCGAATTTAAGGTCACTGCTGAAAAGGTGGGCAATGACGCCACCCTGGGTCAGATGATGCAGATCATTGAAAGTACGCTTCTAACCAAATTGCCTGTCGAAGGTAAAACCGATGTCATCTTGCAATGGTTTGTCCCGACAATTCTTTTGCTGGCAGCAGCCACCGCTATTATCTGCGCCCTCGGTGGTGTATCGCTGGAAGCGTCGATTTTAAGAGCCGTGACCGTCATGGTCATCTCCTGCCCCTGCGCGCTGGGGATTGCCATTCCCTTGGCCCGGGTGGCCGGGATTTCGATTGCCGGCAAAAAAGGAATGCTGGTGCGGGCTTTTGAGGCTTTTGACATGGCACCACGCGTTAGTGCTTTCATATTTGACAAAACCGGTACCATCACGCAAGGTAACTGGTCGCTGAAGGACATTATCGCGTCAGGTTCATATGACAAGGATCAGGTGCTTAAACTGGCGGCCGGCCTCGAGAAAAAATCAGATCATTTTATTGCGCAAGAAATCATGCGCCAGGCACAACATAAAAATGTTCAGCCGGCTCAAATCGATTATATCCAAACAACTGAAATCGGCATATCCGGCCGTTTTGAAAACCGCATTTTAAAAATTGGCTCCGCTGGTTTTATGGAAGAGGTGATCGCCGGTTTTAAGAATGATTTCGATGATGACTATTTTCAGCGGACATCAACAGATTCATATGTGTTTATGTGTATCGAGGATCAGCCTGCCGCCATTTTTGTTTTTGGAGACACCGTTCGCGAAGGTGCCAGAGCGACCGTTGATAAATTGCAGCAACGCGGTTTAAAAACCCAACTGGTTTCCGGTGATGGCCATCAAACGACCCTTGCTGTTGCAGCGGCTGTCGGCATCCATGAGGCCTTTGGCGGGCAAATGCCTGATGATAAAGTTAACGCCGTTAAAACCTTGCAGAAACAAAATCATCTTGTCGCCATGGTCGGCGACGGCATCAATGACGCCCCGGCCCTGGTCCAGGCCGATCTTTCACTGGCGCTCCATTCCGGGGCGCATTTGGGGGAAGAAGTGGCTGCCGTCACCCTGATGCGAGCCGAGCCCGAACAGGTCACCGACTTTTTGACATTTGCCGATGCGGTCAATCAAAAAATTCATCAAAACCTGATCTTTACCTTCGCATATAATCTCATCAGTATACCTGTTGCCATGAGCGGTCTGCTCAATCCGCTGGTTGCGGTTTGCGCCATGCTTCTAAGCAGTATCAGCGTCATTGGCAACACATTGATGCTGGTGCGTAAACACTCCATTAACAGATAACAGAGGACAGATGTCAGACGGTGTCAGACAAAATTTCTAGGATTCCAATTTTCGGTCTGTTTTCTGTTCTCTGATCTCTGACTTCTGTTATCTGACCTCTGAACCTGTTAGCCCTGAACCGAACGACTAAAAATGTCGATTTAATTCAATATTTTGATGCCAATGGTACTGTTTTTGCATCTATACTTGTAGATGTGTTGTAAGGGACGGACCTGTTCATTCGACCATATTGGGGGTGGCATGCGTTCGCAATGGTGTGTTTATATTTGAAATTAAAGCAATTATCGGGACTTAGCCGTATTCTCAGAAATTGGCTGCCGACCGAAAAGATCGAAAGGCGCGTTGAACACGTCGAAAAGGGCCTAAAATTAGGAAAAAGCTGCCAAAAAATAGTACAACGCAACGTCAAAAAGGCGTTAATTTTACGAAATCTTTGTTGCTAAAACTGGATTGATGATTACACATAGGGGTAGGGATCATGAGGCGTTAAGGTAAGAAGCGACGTGTATTTAGTTTAGATTTTGATATTCCAGCCTGAAATTTCCTGCCCGAAAGTGAAAATAGCATCCCCGCAGTTGGTCATGGCCTGGATAACATTTTTGATGGTACGAAAAGCGGAAAGCGGCAGCTTGGGCCAACATCTGAAAAACGATTCTTTAACAACTCTATACGATGGGAGGAAAAATGCCTAAAAATTCAAGCACGCTTCACCAGCATATGACCGCTGTCAAGGACGGCAATTTGCGGTTTGAGAATGCTTTCCAGAGTGTCTCCCGCATGATCCTGGAAAGTGAAATCGAAAAAGTGGTGGTGAACGGCAAGACGACCTATGATTTTAAAATCTTCCGCAATGGCGCCAAACACGTCATCGGCATGTATGACGAAATCAACAGTTTCGTTTCATACGTGAAAGATGCGGCCGAAAATGGTTCCTCCAAGGAAATGGCCTTTGTTCTTGTCGGTGAACCGGGCAACGGCAAGACATTTTTCGTGGATTTTCTGTCGGGCAAATATCGCAGTTTTCTGACCCAGGAAAAAAACCGCAAGTTCACCTTTAAATTCGTGAACCTGGACAAGGTCGGCAACTACGGCAAGATTACGACCATTGAATCCCAGACCTACGAAGACCCCATGATCCTGGCCATGAATTTGTTTGATGATCCGGATGAAACCAGGGAATATTTAGCCAAACAGGTCGGCTTTGCTGATAAGGAAATCGAACAGCTATATGCGAATTACCGGCCGTTAGGTGCCTGTAGCGGCTATATCTGGAACGACCTCCGCAATTATTGCGACGACAACATCGATGAAATGCTCAAACACATCGAAATTACGCCGGTGCCGCTGACCGAAAGCCTTGGTACGGTGACCGGAAAGTATCCGGCCAAAGATAAGATTACCTCATCGGCTGTGGATCTGCTGGGCGAAGAGTCCATTCAGCGCCTGCTGCATATCACCGATACCAACAACCCTTATCGTTTTGACCTGCGTCGTGGTGCCCTGGCAAGGGTTGCCGGTGGAGGGATTCATTTCAGTGATGAAATATACAAAAACAAAAAAGACCTCGTACAGGTCTATCTGGGCGTCATCCAAAACCGCAATATCGAAATTGACGGTTTCAAATGGCCGATCGACACTTTGATTGTGGCGACCAGCAACAACTCTGAATTTCACCGTTTTCTGTCGGAAAAAGAAGAGGCGCCCATCGTCGACCGTTGCCGGATCTGCTATGTTTCCCACAATACCAACTACAAGCTTCAAAAAGAATTGACCAATTATGCCATCGGGAGCGAAACCCGCACCACGCTAACTCGCGAGGATTTGCATCAGGATCCGAATTTGAATTACGCTGCCTCGGTTACAAGCGTTTTGAGCCGTTTGCCGCGTTCTGAAAAATTAACACCGGTGGAAACCATGAAACTGGCCGCCGGAGAGGTTGCCGGCGAAAAAAGCATCAAAACATTGGCGGAAGTCATCGACACACTCAACCAGGATCCGGAGATTATCAACCGCTTCGGTCAGAAAGGCCTGGGGCAACGTAATCTGGGCCGCGCCATTCAGTTGCTGATCGAAAGTTCTGAAACGAATGAAGGCCGCTGCATGTTTGCCTATGACATTTTTAAGGCGCTGGAACGCATTGTGCTGGATTACGTGACCGAGGCCAATGACCGTGCCAAATACCTCGAAGATCTCAAAACCGGCAAAGGCTTGTATCGTGAGCGCATCATGACCGAGATGTTCAACGCATACATGGACGAGCCCTATGCCATTCGTAAGGATGTGATGAACTATGTGAATATGATCATCGGAATCGATGCCGAAAATCTGGGGCCCGACAAGATGTGGAAATACAAAGATCCCCAAACCGGTGAACTGAAAGCCTTAAAGATCGACGAGCGTTATATCAACAGTGTCGAAGAGCGGCTGGGGCTTAAAACCGAAGAACAACGCGAGTCTTTCCGAACGTCAATCCGTAAAATTTATGGGCAGAAAATCTCCGTTGACCCGGATTATGATTTTATGGACAACCTGGAGCTGGTAAAAGCCGTCACCGATGTCCGTCTTAAATCCGATATTGCCGGAGCTGGCAGTCTGATCGGCGCATTGGCCAACCGCACCAATGAAGAAAATCAGAAGCTTTATGATCGCATGGTCAAAACCATGCTCGATAAATTGGGATATTGTCAGACCTGTGCGCAGAAAACCATCGAGTACTTTTGTACGCAGGAAGACGAGAAATAATAGGGGGAATGGAAATGGCCCTTTTTTCCATTATCTTAGGCCAAACCCAAGGCGACTGCCGGGGAAACTATGGATCCAAAACTCAAAGAGCTTTATGAGCGTTTGAAAGAAAAGGGGCTGACGCCCGTGCAGGATCGTAAAATTCTGGCTGAGTTGGAAACTGTTGACAGCCATCATCTGCCCGGAATAGGCCCAGGGAGTCCTTTTACTTCATTTCGCAAATTTCAGAATATTTACAATTATCATGATTTGACGTTTTTGCAGGGCATCACTGCATTGCAAAGCACACACAGTACCAGCCTGCGTTCCATTGATGAGCTATTGGAAAGAGACAAGCAGCGCGAAAAGGATGGATTCCCACGAAAGATAAATGTGGGGCGTTTGATCAAGCCGGGTAAAGGGGGCAAGGATAAGGTCGTGGTCGTGCCCTCTACCGTTGAAGAAAAGTTTATCCATGATCCCTCATTGCAAGCCTCAGAAGATGAGCCCTATGGCGGCTCCGGTGATGGGGAAGAGGGCGAGGTGATCGGTGAGCAGCCGATCCATCAACCCGATGCAGGTGATGGCACCGGTCCGGGGCAGGGGGAAGGTGCCCAGCATGAAATGGAATCCAATGCCTACGACCTGGGCCGTATCCTGACCGAAAAATTTCAGCTGCCGAATCTTAAAGACAAAGGGAAAAAGCGATCTCTTACACGTTACACTTATGACCTAACCGACCGTCATCAAGGCTTTGGTCAGTTGCTCGATAAAAAAGCCACCCTGAAAAAAATTGTCGAAACCAACATCCATCTGGGGAACCTGCCGGACGTGAGTGAAATTGATCCCTCGCAATTTCTGGTTTCGCCTGCGGATATGGTCTACCGGGTGTTGTCCCGTGAAAAAGATTATGAGTCCCAGGCCATGGTCTTTTTTCTGCGCGATTATTCCGGTTCGATGGCCGGCAGGTCGACGGAATTGGTGGTTGCCCAGCATGTGATGATCTACAGCTGGTTATTGTACCAGTATGCCATGCAGGTGGAAACACGCTTTATTCTGCATGATACCGAAGCATCAGAAGTCAAAGATTTCTACACGTACTACAATTCGGCCGTAGCCGGTGGCACCCAGGTATCCTCAGCCTACCGCCTGGTCAACGAAATAGTGGAAAAAGAAAACCTGTCCCGGGACTACAATATTTATATCTTCCATGGCACCGATGGTGATGATTGGGATACAGACGGCAAGGAATCCATTCCGCAACTGGAAAAGATGTTACGGTACGCCAGTCGAATCGGTATTTCCATTGCCGAGCACACACAGGAAGCGACGCATAATACTGAAGTTGAAAAATATCTAAAAAAATCAGGACTTTTAACGGAAAAACCGGAATTTATCAGGCTGGATGTCATGCCGGAAAACGCCGGCGAACCCAGGCTGATCGACGGGATTAAGCACCTTATATCCGAGTAAACAAAATTTGGATTTGTTTCGAGTTTCGAAATTCGAATTTCGGATTTTATACGTTAATAAACGGAAATTTAAATTAACAATTTAATTCGCCATTTTTTGACTGATATCTAAATTATGGAACTAATCGATCAGCATACCAAAAAAATAATGGAAGGGTGCAAGGAGCGGGCCCGGGACGCCGGATTGCAATTTCAGGATGAAACCCTGGAGTATATCGTCACCAACCGGGATTTGCTCGAGCTGACGCCCAAATTGATGATCCCAACCCTTTATGATTACTGGGTCCATGATGTCGAAGTGCTCAAAGAAAAGGGCCGCTACGAGCTGTATCCCAGCAATCCCTATGAGACGGTGATCAACACGCGCCCGGCCATTTCATACTACAATGACAACAATCCGGACTGGATGAATGTCATGATATTTTACCATGTGCTGGCCCATATCGATTTTTTCCAGAACAATTTGTATTTCCGGCACACCTGGGAATATGACTTCACCGGCCGTGCGCTATCAGATAAGCGCATGATCGCTAAATTCAGATCCGAAAAGGGCCGGTGGCTGGATTATGTTATTGAGTTTGCCCGTAGCATTGATAATCTGGTGGGATACCACAATGAACTGGCGACCTGGAACCGGCTGCCGGTGACGAACAAATCAAAAATGCTTGATTATTATTTTGATGAGTTTTTACAATCTGTAAAACAGGTAAGAATCAATGAATATATAAAAGAGATCGAAAGATACAATGATTGTACCAAAAGCAACAAGGCGCATGGTGAAAAAGCCTTTTTTGCGGAAGTGCTTCGAAAATATCCGGAGTTTGACGCCATTTTTAAGAAAAGCATCGAGGAAGGAAATCATCAAAAGCTGGATTTGATGCAGCATATCCTGGAACATTCAGATTTTTTGAACAAGGAAGAAAACCGTTGGATGAAACCGGTAATTGAAATGATTCGAAAGACTTCCTTGTTTTTCCAGCCCCAGATCCGCACCAAAATTATGAATGAAGGCTGGGCCAGCTACTGGCACGAAAAGCTGTTTTTACAAGATGACCGTATCGAAGGACACGAGGTCGATTTTGCCCGGACGCATGCCTTGGTGACATCCTTGCCGCGGGTGGGCATGAATCCTTATGCATTAGGGATGCGGATTTTTCATTACATCGAGGAACTGGCAGACAAAGGCAAGTACTCGATCGAGTTTAGACGGCTGCGGGATGCTCGTGAAAGGGAAAAATTTGATCTCAAAACCGGAACCGGCCAGGCTTTTGTTTACAATGTGCGCGAAAATTTAAACGATTTTATGTTTATCAACACATTTGTAGATCAGGATTTCATTACGCGCAATAACCTCTTTGTGGCCGGAAAGCGACTCAACCAGAACAAAGGCGTATGGGAGTATTATGTTAAAAGCCGCAAAGCAAAAGATTATCGCCAGATGCTCTCTGATTCACTGTATCATCCACCCCATATTACCATCGATACGGAAAAATCAAAGAACGGAGACCTTTACCTGTATCACCACTTCGAAGGCAAGCCGCTGGTTAAAGAATTTATCACCAATACTATGATAGGTATTGAGTATCTATGGGGCGCAACCGTCAAACTGGAAACCAGTGAAGTGGAAAAAGTTGAATCCAAGCAAATTCGCATCCCGATCCCCGGTTTAACCCTGCCACCGGAGGAAACCGGCAAACAAATGGATATAAAATGGGCACGCGTATTGTACACAATGAAAAACCGCAAGCTTTCCAAAGTGACCTTAACGAACTCAGACGTCCATAAATCTGCAGTAAGCTGATTATCGGAGAAATCGAATGGGCAAAGTGAAGAAAGTCATCCGAGCCATAGCAAAAGGAGAAAAGCAAGACAAAGTCGATATCGGCGCTGACGATAGCATCCAAAAAGCCATGCTCAATCTCAACCAGAACATGAGCTCCCAGGAGCAGCGCAGTTCGATTACCTTTGAGGCTTTTTTAAAGGAGCTGGTTGCCAATCCCCAAACGGTGACACGCAACATTTTTCAGGTATTTCACGATATGATTAAAGCCTATGTTGGTGAGGGTGTAGACGAGTACCCTGATGATCCCGAATCCATCAGCTTTGCCTTTTATGATTGCAGCAAGCTGTTTGTCGAAAGGGCGGACAACCCGTTTTTTGCCGATCGCCTGTTCGCCAATCGCCTGGTTAAACTGGTGGAGGCGCTCAAACGCGGCACCCAGCAAAACAAGATCTATATCTTTAAGGGACCACCGGGCTGCGGTAAAAGTACCTTTTTAAATAACATGCTCACCAAGCTCGAAGAGTACGCCAATACCGAAGCCGGCTTTAGATATGAAACGGTGTGGCGGTTTGATCGAAGCACATTCGGTCAGTTTGAAGAATTTGAGACGCATCCGATTCTCAAACAGCTTTCCAGTCTGCTGGAAAATTCGAACGCAGACCCGGCGAACTCAGGTGGCGGCAAAAAAATGCGCAACGCTGCTCGGAGCGCTGAAGAATTTCTCGACGATACGCAGGCGCCATATATCAATGAGGATTTTGTTGAAATCCCCTGTCCCAGTCATGACAATCCGCTGCTGATGATTCCCAAGCATTATCGAAGGGAGTTTTTTGATGATTTATTTAAAAACGATAAATTCAAATGGCAGCTGTCCACCGAAAAAGAGTATGAATGGGTTTTTAAAGACCTGCCGTGTACCATTTGCAGTTCGTTGTATGAAGCACTTTTAGGGCGGTTAAAGAGCCCCCAACGGGTATTTGAAATGTTGTATGCAAGACCCTATCGTTTCAGCCGCCGCCTGGGCGAGGGCATCAGTGTGTTTAACCCCGGCGATCGACCCTTAAAGCAAAATGTAATGAGCAATATGATGCTCCAGCGTCAAATTAACAATTTGCTCAGAGACAGCAATCTGGTTAAATACATATTTTCCCAGTATGCCAAAACCAATAACGGGGTTTATGCCCTGATGGACATCAAATCTCACAATACCGAACGTTTGATAGAGCTGCACAACATCATCAGTGAAGGTATCCACAAGGTGGAAGACATTGAGGAGAACGTCAATTCACTGCTGCTGGCAGTGATGAACCCCGAAGATGAAAAAAACATCCAGGGATTTCAATCGTTTTTAGACCGTGTTGAATACATCAAAATCCCTTATGTCATGGACCTGTCCACCGAGGTGGAGATCTATCGGAACATTTTCGGACGGCACATTGACGAGCGCTTTTTGCCGCGGGTTCTTCACAACTTTGCCCGAGTCATCATCTCCACCCGTTTGAACGCCAAATCCGAAGCCATGCTGGATTGGATAGGTGACCCGGCTCGCTATCGTCTTTTTTGTGATGAAAATTTGCAGCTGCTTAAAATGGAAATTTACACTGGATACATCCCCACCTGGTTGACGCAAAAAGACCGCAAGCGCCTGACCGCCAAGCGGCGTCGCAAAATTATTGCTGAGTCTGAGAGTGAAGGTGAGAAAGGCATCTCCGGACGTGATTCCATCAACATTTTCAATGTATTTTTCTCGACTTATGCCAAAGAAGACAAGCTGATCAACATGTCAGACTTATGCAACTTTTTCACCAAAGCGCGCAAAGAAATCCGGGATCTGATACCCAGTGGGTTTTTGGATTCGCTGCTCCGCATGTATGATTATACGATTTTGCAGGAAGTCAAAGAATCACTTTATTATTACAATCAAGAACAGATTGCCAGAGAAATTCAAAACTACCTGTTTGCCATTAATTTTGAAATCGGTTCGGTTGAAACCTGCAATTATACCGGGGAAAAATTGGAAATTTCCGAAGAATTTCTGGAAAGCATTGAGAGCAAATTGCTCGGTCCCAAGGCCGATCGAAATCAGCGCAAGACTTTTCGAAATGAAACCCAGAAGGAGTATACTTCCAAAACGCTTACCCAGGAAATAATGGTTGAAGGTGTTCCGATTGAAGAAACCAAAATCTACCAGTCGATGCATGACCGATACGTGTACAATTTGAAAGAAAAAGTGCTGGATCCCTTTTTGAAAAACGAAAACTTTCGGCGCGCCATCAAAGATTGCGATGAAGAGGATTTCAAAACATATGACAAGCGCATCAGAGACGACGTTAGTTATTTAATCAAAAATCTATGTGAAAAATGTAAATATACCGAACAGGGCGCCAAGGAAATCTGTATTTACGTTATCGATAATGATCTGGCGAAAAAGTTTGCTGAAGCATAGCGGAGTGGGGGAGTAACAGCGTCGTGTAATCCTGAGATGTGAAAATAAAAAAGCCTTTCCGTAGATTCAAATCCGATTGAGCCCTTCCTTAAAGAAAGTCTCAAAAACCGCGGAGCAAACTCACTTGGTCTGCATCTGCGCGTTTAGACAATCGCAGTATTCATCAAAAATAAAGTACATACAGCGATGTTCATGACTTGATTTTACAAAAAAACTGCATTTTTCCTGTTGTTTGGCGTCTTCAGCGGTGCAAACGGACATTTTGTCTTTTTTACAATAGTTGGTTTCAGAGCAATTCATCTCGAACGTCTCCGGGTTCAGTCCTGAAATACAGCATCAACAAGGATTCAATATTGGGCTCAAGCATCGCTGCGCATAATCGTTACCATTTTAAAAAGCAGGATCCATGCCAATTTATACGTCAGAAACTATCTTCCTCATTTCACGAATAAGTGTGGCAGGTTAGCCAAAATTCCATCCGGACAGATCATTTTTGGATGCTTGAAGGTTGTCAAATCATTGACCATTGCCGTTATGGGCGCATGATTCTCGCTCAATCCAATATTTAAAGTAATCACTGCCAAATGCTGAAAGTCCATCCATCAGGTTGAACTTTAATGTTAATCTGATTATGTTATCCTTAATTTAGGCAATTTTTGCCGAAAATTATGAATCGTTTTTCATATTTTCTCTTTCGATGGGAAAAAAGATGGCGTGGCTTGAAGAAAAAAAGCGTCAGGCACAAATTGATACCCTTTCAAAAAAGGCCGATGCGGCTTACTTTGGTTATGAGCGTATCAGCGCCGCGGCTAAAACGAATCGGGTCACACAGCATTTTAACTCGGTAGCCAGCAATTACGACTTCATGAATACGCTGTTAAGTTTCGGTATTCATTACGCCTGGAAGCGCACAGCCGTTAGAATGCTAAATTTGTCCCCCGGCAATCATATCCTGGATGTTTGCGGCGGAACCGGCGACCTGGCCATTCTAGCCGCCAGAGCAGTCGGTCCGAGTGGCCGGGTTGTTATTTATGATATCAATCGAGCCATGATTCAGGCCGGTATGCACAAAGTGATCAACACTGAAATTGAAGGTCGCCTCGGGTATGTACAGGGAAACGCGGAGTCCATTTCTTTTCCCGACTGTCATTTTGATTGCGCAATGGTGGGATTCGGTATCCGCAATGTAACCCACATGAAAAGAGGGTTTGAAGAAATGTACCGCGTGTTGAAGCCCGGCGGGAAACTGATGTGTCTGGAGTTTTCCAAACCCACCTGGCCGCTATTCCGCTGGCTTTATGATTTTTATTCGTTTTATATTATGCCGTTTTTGGGACAACTGATTGCCGGTAATCGAAAAGCGTACACCCATCTGCCGGAGTCCATACGTATGTTTCCGCTACCGGACGAACTGGCCAAATTGCTTGAAAATATTGGTTTTTCACAGGTGTCCTACCGCAGCCTGACCAACGGAATTGCCATTATTCATCTGGCTATCAAGTAAAAGATTATAATTAAACCTCTATATTTAAAGCGCCGCATGAAACTTAACCGAACAGAGCGTTGGTTTGTAAACAGTCCGATCAGAAAGCTCGCTCAGCACCTGGTGATGCAATGGTTTAGGCGCACGGTGGCTTTAAAAACAGGCAGCGTCATATTGGAAGTCGGATGCGGGCGAGGCGTCGGCGCCAAATTTGTCACCGAAACCTATCAGCCAGGCCATCTTCACCTTTTGGATTTAGACCTTAAAATGGTACAAAAAGCCGACCAGCGTCTTAACCGCCGGAAAGATAAGCCCGTCTATTTTTGCGTGGGAGATGCCGCCCGGCTCCCCTATAAAGACGAGTCATTCGATGCTGTTTTTGGTTTTGGATTTTTGCACCATGTTCCCGTCTGGCGTGATGGTTTGACCGAGGTCGCCCGCGTGCTGAAACGCGGAGGTGTTTATTTTATGGAAGAATATTACCCGAGTCTTTATCAAAATATGATCACGCGCCATATCCTTGTCCATCCGGAAAAAGATCGTTTCAACAGCCAGGATTTGCATCGCGCATTTCAGGAGGTCAATCTGACGCTGACCCATAGTTTTGAATTAAAACGCATGGGCATTCTAGGTGTGGGCGTCAAAGCCGACAGTCAGTCAATTTCTTGCGCGCGCCATGAAGACGCCTGCCAGGTGGTCTTAGAATGAGTATACGCCAGATGCCTGCTTAATACCCAAAACCCCGTGATGCCTATTTCAGGTCTGCAAAATTAGTAACAGCGAGATACTCCCAATGGTTCACTCCTTGAAGTTAGGCTGGAATTGTCATGTTAATAAATGAAATCGCATTAATAGGACGCTGTTTCGCTATTATTTCGATTCATTGATTGCGAATCAAACATTCTGGGAAGATTTGTTTAGACATAATAAAGATTAATACACAATCACTTCCCTGGAGGAAATATGAATATCGGCAAACTTCTCAAAAGACATGCAAAATATCGTCGCAAACATCCGGCAATTATTTTCGGCAAAGAACGGCTAACCTTTGAATCTTTGAATTCCCGTGTAAACCAATTGGCCAACGGTTTCTTAAAATTGGGGATAAAAAAAGGGGATAAAATCGCGACAGTTTTGAATAACTGCATTGAACTTCTGGAAATTTTTTGGGCGGCTGCCAAAATCGGTGCGGTAGCCGTTCCATTAAGCCCACTCCTTCGCGGGAAAGGTCTTTCAAGCCTGATTCGGGACTCGGATGCGCTTTTGATCATCACCGAGTCCGAGGCTGCATAAATTTTAAATGCAGTAAGGCCGGATCTGCCCCATATTCAGTTGGATCGCTATTATATGGTTTCCGGTGAGCATCCCGGTTATTTGGATTACCGGGTCCTCAAAGTCGGTTCGAAAGACATCGAGCCGGAGGAAATGGAAATCGATATCTATTTGTCTGCACACGGGCTCGGTCATCTTTAACGGTGCGTTCATGCTTATGATGCCAGCTATGTACCTCGGTTCAACTTTCATTTTTGGACGTCACTTAGACGGCCCACAGCTTGTCGAAATGGTTGAAAATGAAAAGATAACTCATATTACAACTGTTCCAGCCCAGATGATTGCGATGCTCAATGCACCTAATTTTTCTCCTAAAGCCCTGTCTTCAATAGAAACGATTTGCTGTATGGGCGCCCCGCTCCATAAAAAGCACAAGGAAATGTGGAACCGCCGATTGCCCGGCACTTATTACGAAGCCTATGGATTAACAGAAGGGTTTTTTACCGTTCTGGACAAATACGATTATGAAAAAAAACCTGACTCCGTTGGATGCCCGACGCCTTTTTCCGATATTAAGATTGTCGATGATCAGGGGAAAGAACTGCCAGCCGGGGAAGTGGGCGAAATCATCGGTCGTGGTCCTCTGGCAATGGCGGGCTATTATAAACAGCCTGAGCTTACCAGACAAACCATTATTAATGGATGGATTTGCAGCGGCGATTTGGGCTTTACCGATGATGAGGGTTTCCTGCATCTGGTGGATCGAAAAAAGGACATGATCATTTCCGGTGGTATCAACGTTTATCCAAGAGATATTGAAGAAGTTCTTATTCAGCATCCGTCTGTTCGAGAGGTTGCAGTATATGGAGTTCCCAACGAAAAATGGGGGGAAACACCTGTTGCTGCCGTAATTTTGCAGCAGGAGGCTACAATTTCACCCCGGGACCTTCTGGAATGGGTAAACAAGCGAGTCGCGGCACGTTTTCAGAAAGTAAATGAAGTTGTCATAGTCGATGAATTTCCGAGAACCGCAACCGGTAAAGTTCTCAAGCGGAGCCTGCGCGATATGTAATCGAAATACACGGAAATTGACTTCTATTAATACTTCGAATTTCTCCAACAAATCGGTAAACATCAGTTCTGAAAATTCCGGTGATATTCGATTTTAATCAAAGAGATAAATTAGAAAATACAGTTGATTGCGTGGGCGGTTTCATATACACAGATCATATCTGTAAATTTGCAATATTTGTATTTATCTCAATGTA
>JASFNW010000091.1:0-20705 GCA_050116835.1 Desulfobacterales bacterium | reverse complement strand
TTTGATGACCGCTTTGGTCGGGGTGACCT
This sequence comes from Desulfobacterales bacterium, assembly GCA_050116835.1. Classification (GTDB taxonomy): domain Bacteria; phylum Desulfobacterota; class Desulfobacteria; order Desulfobacterales; family JAHEIW01; genus JAHEIW01. The sequence goes on along the minus strand of JASFNW010000091.1, from coordinate 20,676 downwards.
TCATTTTGGTTAATATTCGAGGCACAGGCTTTACCGGCAATGTTGAAAATATTTTCACAATGGCCAAGATCGTCATTTTGGGTGTTTTTATCCTCTACGGACTTAAACAAATTTATCACATCCCCGATGCGGCAGCGGCAAATTTCAAACCGTTTATGCCAAACGGTTTCGGCGGTGTCGTCATTGCAATGGGCCTGACATTCATCGCCTTTGAAGGCTATGATCTGATTGCCACCGTCGCCGAAGAAATCAAGGCTCCGGAAAAAACCATCCCGCGTGCCACGCTCATATCGCTGGCCGCTACGGTTTTCATTTACCTGATGATCGTAATCGTCTGCATTGGCGCAATTCAGCCGGAAACCGGCAAATCCTGGGAGTTTTTAGGGCGCTATCAGGAGACGGCGATTGCCAAGGCTGCTCGGAGCTTCATGCCGTTTTTCGGCGTTGCCCTGATCATTTTCGGCGGACTCCTGTCGACGGTATCTGCCTTGAACGCAACCATCCTGGCCTCATCACGGGTGGCCTTTTCAATGAGCCGGGACAAAATGCTGCCGTTGTCTATCAGCAAGATCCATTCGCAGCGTCGCACACCGCATATTGCCATTGCCGTCACCGGAATGATCATGCTCATCATCGCATTGCTTTTTCCGATTCAAGTTATCGGTTCGGCGGCCAGCGTTATGTTTTTGCTTACATTTACCCTGGTCAATTTGTCACTCATTGCACTGCGTCGCAAATTCCCAGAAATGAAGGGCGGATTCAGGGTGCCGCTCTATCCGCTAACGCCCATCACCGCTATCGCACTGAACATGTTTCTGGCCGTTTATCAGTTTAACTTCGACCCAAGAGCCTGGTACATCACCATCGCCTGGATTATCGTCGGCCTTTTTATCTATTTTATTTACTTTGAAAAGACCACGGCAGCCGAAATGCCGCAGGTCCTCGAAGTTCAGCAAACCGCCAGCACAAAGCAACACAATTATCGCATCTTAATTCCACTGCACAACCCCGATCACGTGGTCCCGTTAATGAGGCTGGCAGTTCCGATTGCCAAAGCCCATAATGGTGAAATTATCGTTCTCGGCGTCATTAATGTTCCTAAAAATCTTCCACCCTACGAAGGCATGCGATATGTTCACCACAAAACGCCGCTTTTAAAAAAAGCGATTCAATACGGTAATGCGCAGGGGGTCGATACCCGCTCTGCGGTGCGTATCGCCCACCAGGTATGGGACGGTATCCTTCAGACAGCTGAAACTGAAGAAGCGGCCCTCATTTTGATGGGCTGGAAGGGCTACACGTCTACGCGTGACCGCATCATGGGCGAAGTGACCGATAAAGTCGTCCGCCATGCGCCCTGTGATTTGATCACCGTTAAACTCCTGGGCGACCGCCCGATCCGACGCATTCTCATTACAACGGCCGGCGGGCCCCATGCGAGCCTGGCTGCGGAATATGTCGGCATCTACCGTGCTGCCGAAGCATGCGAGGTCACCTGCTGTTATGTGGTGCAGCCCGATGCCGGAGAAAAAGATCGGCAAGTGGCCTATCGGTGGATTCATAAGACCGTTCGCCTCACGAATCTTGAAGGAAAGGTCACAATGCGCCTGCTGGAAGGTAAACGGGTGGCCACTTCGCTCGTTAAAGCCTCCCCGGATTATGACTTGATTGTCTTGGGGGCGTCCAGAGAAGGAATATTTTCAAATGTTCTGTTCGGAGAGATTCCTGAAAAAACAGCGCGCTATTCCAAGACGCAGGTTATGATCGTTAGGCGCTACGAGGGACCGGTTAAATCGATTATAAAAAGAATAATGGGATAAGTGCAAACCTTCCAAAGATCTTCAACGAGAAGGACGCATAAGGAGCCGTTTGATGAAAGACCGACGCATACCTATCATGGCCGAGCTCGAAAAAAATCTGGCTGATTGCATTGCATTTTTCCGATCATTGTCGCCCGATGAGCTTCGCATGCAGGTTTATCAGGATGGAGCCCAATGGACAGCTCAACAGGTTTTGGCTCACTTTATCACCATCGAACGCTCGATGCAGTGGCTGTTTAAAAGCATCTTATCCGGCGGACCCGGCTCGCCGGAAGGTTTTGATGTCGAGCGCTTTAACCGCACCCAGCCCAAAAAGTATGACGGCAAACCGATCGCTGAGCTCATCGCCGAATTCAGTTCGATCCGCGATGAAACGATTGAAATCGTTGGCTCCATGTCGGATGCAGATCTGGACCGTGAGGGGCGGCATGCATTCCACGGCCACGGCAAGCTTGAACGATTTATCATCTGGGCGTATGAGCACGTTGAACTTCATTTAGAAGATCTTCACAAACGATTGCCAAAAAGTGAATCGAAGTAAACACGACCGTGCTTGGAAAAGCCATGCCGGCAAGGGACTCGCTTTTATGCAAAAATCAAAGGTCATCGAGATTTTAAAATTACTGGCGGACGGTATGCATCCGCTGACCAGCGAGCCGCTCGACAAAAACCATGTCATTAACCAGCCTGATGTTATACGGGCGCTCAACATAGCCGTTGAGATGCTTGTAGCGGAAGAAAAGAAGTTCAAACGTCAACGCGATTTGCCGAAACGGGTGGGCAAGCCCTGGAGTGAGAATGAGGAAAAGGCTCTGATCAAGGCTTTTGATAGTGGGAAATCAATGAATGACCTGGTCGTTAAGCACCAGCGTACAAGAGGCGCGATTCGTACCCGGTTAATCCGGTTGGGTAAAATTGCTCCGGATGATCATTTGCCAAAATAATTGAGGAGTCGGGTAGTTTTTAGATTGAGCCGGTCGATGAATAATCAGTCGCGAAATTCGCGAGCGATCATTTATCCCGTGCCCTGTAAAGTTTTGAATAAATGCTGCTTCGAAAGCTCATATAATTAAATTAAGATAAGGGGTAGGATGAATCTGAATTTTCGAAAAAAACTCTTGAGCGGTCAAACATTGATCGGCACGGTCGTCACCCAGTCGAATCCAGCCATGGCAGAAATTTTAGCCGATGCAGGATTTGACTGGCTTTGGATCGATGCCGAGCATTCCCCGATGGAGATGGGAGACATCCAGGGCATTCTGCAGGCAGTTGAAAATCGCTGTGCATGCGTCGTTCGCGTCCCGACCAGCAACGAGGTCTATCTTAAAAAGGCGCTGGATATCGGTGCCCCGGGAATCATTGCACCCCATGTGGATAGCGTTGAAATCGCCGAACAGGTAGTCAAATGGATAAAATACCCGCCGCTCGGGGAAAGAAGTATCGGCGTGGCGCGCGCCCATAAATACGGACTCGATGTTGCCGGCTACATGGATAATGCCAATGACCGGATTGCTGTAATTGTTCAAATTGAACATGTTCGGGGCGCTCAGGACATCGATAAAATCCTGGATGTCGATGGCGTCGATGCGGTATTGATCGGCCCGTATGATCTGTCCGGCAGTCTGGGCAAACCCGGACAAATCGATAACCCTGAAGTCAAAAAATATATCAACCGGGTGCGTGACGTCTGTCTGGCACGCCAAAAACCGATTGGCATCATCGGCATCACCGTCGAGGCCGCCAAACCATTCTTGACTCAAGGCTACTCGCTGGTCGCGGTGGGAATCGATACGATGATATTCGGCCATGCGGCCCGGGATATTCTGTCCCAAATGAGAGGATAAACATGCAGGCAAAAAAGGGTGAGCACCCTTTTGGCGACGCCGGGCAGTTGATCTTGTTCGGCGTGTTTCTGGTCACATGGATTCTGGATTCATTTATCCTGCGCCGCTCCACATTTTGGGCAACCCGCATTCCGCTGGCGATCCGTTTGCTTTTCCTGGCGACCGCACTGGTGGCTGCCTTTTGGCTTTTCAAGTCCGGCCATGTCGCCGTCATCGGAGAACATCGCCCTGCCAAAATTCTTTCAAGCGGTGCCTTTGGATACCTGCGCCATCCGTTGTATCTGGGAAGTATTCTGGTTTACCTGGGATTGACGGTCTCCACTGCATCGCTATTTTGTCTTGCATTGTTGGTGCCGATCATTCTATTTTATAATTATATTGCCGATTACGAAGAAAAGCTGATGGCGGCCAAATTCGGACAGGCCTACCTTGCTTACCAGAACAAAACAGGCAGGTGGTTGCCCCGCTTTGGCAAGAAAGGTCAGCCATGATCCTAAACGACAAGCTTTTTGCCTATTTTATTGACAACGCTCGAAAAACCGATGTGGATTTGCTGTGTCTGGGCCTGGGCTACACCGCGGTGGTGACCACCGATGGCGGCATCGGAATAGCTTACACCTATTTTGAAAATAAAAAATCGTGCATGGCCCTAAATGAAGCACCTGATTATGAAGACCGACCGGCCACGGAGCTGCTGACAAAAATCAAAAGCGACCAACCGATTGAAAGAAGTATGGCCCTGGCTCTGGTCAATGCCCTTAACCATGAAAATGCGCTCAAACTGCCGCAGGATAAGGACAATACCATCCTTTTTTCAGAGTTCAGCCTTCAGCCGGGCACCCGCGTGGCCATGGTGGGCTATTTCGGGCCACTGGTCAAGCGTCTGAAGCAGAAAAAGGTTCCCCTTGAAATAATGGATGCCTCGCGCGGCCTGGGTGAACGCAACGACTTTTACGCAAAATTGAGCAGCTGGGCCGACGTTTTGCTGCTCACATCGACCTCCATTCTCAACAATACCACCGAGGAGATTCTAAGCCACTTACACAAAAAAGTGAAAGTCGCTCTGCTCGGGCCCAGCACCCCCATGGTGGCAGAGGCCTTTGCGCACCTACCGGTGCATATGCTGGCCGGAACCGTACCGCTTGAACGCGATGGGATCATCAAAGCGGTTCGCCACGGAATGGGAACGCCCATTCTCCACAAATTCAGCCGTAAATCCTATCTTGCTTTAGCTTGAACAAAATTTTTCTTGACACAAACTGCTACATTGTGGCATTCAATGGATGTACCCTTACACCAGCGCTCCAGCCCGCAGTCCTGCCACGTCATAATCAGCGCGTCAACGATCGTTATAAATAGCCGGTGCCAGCATATTTGATTCATTATCATGAATAAAGATGTCATGAGTAAAGACGAATTTAAGAAATACCGCAAGAAACTGGATAAAACCCAAAAACAGATGGCTGAATTGCTGGGGGTATCGCTGAAAGCCGTCCACAGCTACGAGCAGGGCTGGCGTCGTATCCCGGTCCACGTCGAGCGCCAGATCTATTTTTTATTATCCCGGCTTGCCAGGAAAAGCAAAACCACCCATTCGTGCTGGATTGTAAAGAAATGTTCACGTGAGCAAAAACTGAGTTGTCCGGCCTGGGAATTTTCAACCGGTGATCTTTGCTGGTTTATCAATGGGACCGTATGTGAGGGGCGGGTCCAAAAGAATTGGAAAGAGAAGATGAAGATCTGCCGAACATGTGAGGTTTTTGCCAATATATTCTGAATGTAGACATCCGCTCTGCGCGGTCTTCTCCGAATACGGCGATTTTCGCTTCAGAAAAATTTATATTGAGAGGAAATATTAAAATGAGACACCACACCCACTCAGTGGACACCAGCGGATATAGCTGTCCGATCAATCTGGCAATAGTATCCAGAAAATTAAAAAGCCTCGATATCGGTGATTTGCTGGAGGTTGTCTCAGACGATCCGGAATTCAAGAAACAAATCAAGACCTGGAGCTATGAAACCGGCAATCACCTCGTTGATTTCAAACTGGAGGAAGATGTCTATATCACTCGTATCCGAAAAGGCTCGGGTTTCAAGGGTGAAACCCTCGCTGAAAATATAAAATTTGTCACTCTGGGGATAAAGCTGCATTTTATCAAGGCCCTTCTTCGGATCATCCCGCTAAAGAAAATTCAATTTCTGCTCACATTTGTATCGGTGGCGGAGGGACTCAGGGCGCAGGGATGGTTGCAGGAAAAAGAAATAAAAAATTACGTCCCGCTTCCCGTGCCGAACCATATAACCCGGCACTGCGGACTGGTTTTCGGGTTTAAAAATAAGAAAGAGGCCGTAAGAATATTTAAGCTTTTGGATGAAGCCAAGTTTGCCGTTGAAGATATTTATTTCGAAGATGAAGATAAATCATATAAAGTTTTAAATATCACCTAGCTTCCCAGAAGTGTTTGTGATTCTCTCCTGGTATCATGCCTCAGAAATAAGTTATAAACGGCTGCGCCGGTCATCTATTTTTCTGAAAGCCGCCATGATTTTTGAAGTGCCAGATCATGTTCGAGGGCAAGGCGTCCCGCGGATTAAAAAACGGAGCGTACACGCAAGTACGTGAATATTATCAATCCGGGGAACAACGCAGCTATCGGACATTAGATGAGGTTTTGAAGCCATTTCTAATGGAGGCCATGGATAACAAGCTCCGGCAAATACCAGCTCTCGTATTTTTGGATCATGCCGACCACAATCAGCTTTTTCAAATTTTCGGCGCGGTGTTCGTTAAATCCCAGTTGTTTAAAATCGAGGATGCCGTTTTCCGAGTGGCACTGATTGCATTCATGCCCTTTGGCCTTGATGTCTTCATGAAATTTGTTCGTGATTCCGCCCCTTTGCTCGGGGGTGAGTCGATCTCTTACTCTCATAAAATCCCTGGCCATGGGCGCATCCTGGACCTCGATCGCCGACCGGACTCTATCATCTTTTTTATAGTAAGGCGCGATCTTCGAAACGAGATCCTTGCCCAGCGATAGACTCCCTGTTTCCGGATCATAACTGGTCCCATAAAAGGGGCCCGGTGGATTGGGGTTCAGCGGATTATACCATTTGTAAACAATCGTCGTTCCCGGTTTCTCTTTGATATGACAGGTTTCACACGCCAGAAACTGAGTGTGGAGATTCATCAGCGATCGGATCCGCTTGTTTTCACTGTGGGGCCAATCGGAGTGACATATGAAGCATACGGGGCGCAAATCCTCGGGCAGCTTCGGGGTGCCAGCAACCACATTGTGAAAATGCCGATGTCTTTCGAGCTCCTGCTGACGCTGAGCCTGTTCAAGGATTTCCGATTTTTGTCGCGCTTCATATTTTTTCAACAGCGGTCTCAAAAGTCCGGGACCGCGATCGGAAATGGTCAGGTGATAAACAACACCCACGAAAACGAGAAACATGAGCGCCAAAACAATGCCTCCCATGAAATAGGATATCAGAGGGAAATTTAATCTTTTGGGTTCGCCCGCCACGATTTATTTGCTCCTCACGCCTTTTCTCCGGTGGCCGGACCCGCCTCTTGTGCAAGAGACCCGCTTGGATCGACGGCGGATACGTCTTTTGAACCATCAATTCCCAGTTCTTTTAAAAGATTTTTCATATATTCTCTTTCCGCGGGTATCTCTTTGAGATTACGGAGGTATTCCAGAAAATGCTCTTCGATCTGATGCTCCCGGGTAATTTTTCCGGTCAAAAAAGCCCATTGGATCGGGAACCTGCCGGGCACCACATGGACATTGGTCCAATGCCAGAATGCCAGCAGAATTAAGGCCATAATCGCCTCGTCGGCGTGCATGAGCCGCGCCAGATCCTGGAAAAAAGCAGAATATGAGTCGGCGCCGGCTCCGCCCAGCGGTATTATTTTGCCCAGCGTTTCGGGGAATAATTTGGCCATAACATCGGGAAACAATAGGACCGAACCGGCGGCAATCAATACAAAGTTCCCCCAGATAATGGCCAGATAATGTGCCTTTTGCTTGTACATGAATTTTTCCATTTTGGGCCGATAGGGCTCGCGACCCAGGAAATGTTTAATGTCATGAATTAGATCGAAAAGGTCTTTGAGCCGGGGCAGCTGGGTTCTTTTATAGTCGAATTCGTGATGGCGGATTTTGCGAATCGTACCACCAACGATGGTAATTATATGATAGGCGGCCGCAAACATCATCACAAAGGCCGAAATGCGATGGATGCGCCTGGCCACATCGATGCCGCCAAAAAGCGATACGAAATAGGATGCCCAGAATTGATCGCTGAAATAGATGGGTAACCCCGAGGCAGCCAGGAAAATAAAAGTAACAAACACCAGAAAATGCTGGATCACGATATGTGGGGAATAGCGCGGCAGATCACCGATGGGATTGGATTTCACATGCTTGTAGATATCCCGTGGAACCGACCCGACCCCATCCACATGGGTATAATATTCCGCTGCCTCCGCCTTTTGACGGGCACCAATCTCTGTCATTTTTGAAAACACTTTAGCAAATGTTGTCATTCTGCCTGCTTTTTTTTATTATTGGATCTGCGTCTTGGTTTTGCCCGCCAGCTGGTACCGTCTCTAAACAAAAACCTGATGCCGTCCTTTCGCCGGCCGAAGGTCTCAAGCAGCATCAGACCAACCATACTTAACACCGCAACATACAGAACCACCTCGAAGAAAACACTCACTAGATAAATAATCGAGTTCTCGCCGTGTTCTTCACTCGGATGGACGGCAATTTTTATAAAATAGCTGCTGGTTTCTTTGTGGCATTGATGGCATGTCTTTTCAATGTTGTCTTTGTAAATGGTGGCCCTGGGATCGTCTTTTTTGTAAATGTCATGCAAAGCATTGGAAGCATGGCAGCTGATGCAGTCAGCCGCTTTTTGGGAGCCCAGCTGCACCAGTTTGCCGTGGATGGATTGATTATAGGTTTTTACCGCCGTCACGGCTCTTTTGGAAAGATGCAATTTCTTCATCAACTCCTCATTCTTATGGCAGGTGGCACATAGGTGGACGATTTCCTGCGGTGAACGGGAGGTTTTTTTGCGAAGCCGATGCGTAATATGCCGGTAAGCCTGGATGACACCTCTTTGCGGATGGCAGTTAGTGCAGCGCAGTAAGGTCTGTTTATAAATCCCGGGATCTTCGTATAAGGGTATGTAAACCGGATTCAAATGGCAATACTTGCAGAAGGGCTTGGCATTATTTAGCTCTTCCGAATCTTCCGGTCGGCTGCCGTGGGCACTATGGTTGTAAATGTCGATGATCTTTTCATGGGAAAAATCTTTTTGAGCAAACGGCGGTTTGATATGGCACTGATTGGCGCACTTGACGCCCTGAGTAACCGGATCGTGCGGAATTTTAGTAATGTAAGTATGACAGTCACGGCATTCGACACTTCGGTGAACGCTGTGGTTGTAAAGGATTTGATCAACATTATAATTCCAGCGTTTGCCGTTTTCATCTATTCTTCCCATCTTTCGATGTTTGTGGCACATGAGGCAGTTGTATTCATCGGTCGCTTCGGACCGGACGGCGAACAAAAAAATGATGCAGATTCCTGCTGCGAGTAATATGGGGATGGTATGGCGCTTTATGGTTTTCAGAACAGCGCTCCTTTAAATCCGGCCGGAAGGACCCTTATTATAAAACGTTCAGTAACACTATTCTGCCGAAAACGTCTTTTATTGAGTTCCGAAATTCATCACTTCCGGCAGGTAAAAAGTTTCATACTTCTCGATCATCGTTGCAACTTCTGATGAAATCAAATGATCCACTCGATTTTGCGGAAATCCCAGTTTGCTGAAATTAAGATATCCCTCTTTGCGGTGACACTCGATACACATAATCGGCTTTTTTGAGATATGCTCATGCAACTTGGCCTTTGCCCGAGCAACCTGATCGGGCGTAAATTTGTCCTTGTATTCCAAATACGCCTGAGCTGATTTTTCGCTGATCGGCCGAATGATCGTTATCTGACCCCTGGTAGATGTTCTTCCAGGAAAAATTTTTGCCGAAAATTTGCCGTATTCACCCTCAACCGCCATAGCGGTTGTACCGGTCTCCTGGTCAACCCAGGTAAAGGAGAATGTATTGTCAGCCGGATCCTTGCGCAAGTGGCACACCGCACAGGCCAGAAAGCCTTCATGAAAATTCAACAGAGACCGAATCTTTTTATTCTTGCTGTGCGCATAGGTCCCGTGACACGTGCGGCAAACCGGTTCATAGGGCCCGGGCTGAAAGATATCAGTATCGACCATGTGAAAGTGTCTGCTTGAAACCGCTTCGGTTTCCTGCCAGATTTTTCGAAACATGAGATCTTCACTCACAGCTTGCAAGGGCAATTCAGACTTGTTGGCCTTTACTTCCGGAAAGTAAAGCATCTGTATCAGCCACAGGCCGAAGGCAAACAGCGGCAGGACAAACACGGCTTTTAACACAAGTTTACCGATTTTAATTTTCACCTGAACACTCTTAAGACATCATCTATTAAAGCATCGATGTGAAGTGGTTTTAAAGCCTTAGATCAAGTTAAAGGGCAAGGCACCCTGGATCCCGACTTAAAAATTATGATTTGGGGGGCGCTTGGATTCTCTTTTTTATATATATTTTCTGCAACTCAGGGTCATTCATGATTTTTTTATAGTGCATCATATATTCTTCTTTCATCTCGTCTTCACTGATGACGCCGGTAATCCATAAATTATCCAGCGGCGATTTATGCGGTCGAAAATGGATTTCGTAAAAATGCCATATCATTATTGCCAGGCAGGCTAAGATGGCTTCCATACCATGAATAAGCGTTGCAATGTCCACCACAAATTTACTCCACTCGTACTGTGTCCATAAAATGATCCCGGTTAATGACATGACGGTGGTTCCAACAATCAGGGCGCCGTACTCTATTTTGTGTTTGTAGCAAAAGCGATCAAATTCGGGCGGTTCCTCTCTGATATTGAAGAAATAAAGAAAATTGTCGCGCATATCCATTAAATCCTTTATGCGTGGAAGCATGTCAATCAGCCAGCGGCGACCTGCCGGTTTAAACAAAAGATAGAAGACATGATAGGCGCCCACCAGAATCATAATAGTGCCGGCTGTACGATGCAAAAGTCTTCGATACTGAAACAACAATTCACCGGCCTCTCCGAAAAAGTTTAAAAAACTTTCCGGCAGTTTTAGCATAAAACCGGTTGCGACCAGTACGAAAAAGCACACGGCAAAGATTATATGCTGCATTCTTTCGGATCTGTTGAGCCGCACAAAGTCGCGTTCTACCGTGACCCTTTCAGATGGTACAGCCGATTGATCATCGAGCACTAATGCATCATTTGCCATTATAAAATCCTATCAAGTTAAAAGTCATCCGTTTGCCGGCATCGGGACCCTGCTCGATCAGGATGTTTTTTTTTGTTTTCTTATGGCACTTAAAAAATCCAGCCACTGGTGCAGACCCATAAACATGATGGTGGCGCCGATAAGAATTTTATAAAACAGCTTGATCAACTGTAAGACCTTGAAGTGAAATACCTCTTCCGGCGAGATATCCGCTTCGGCCCGCTGCAGTACCAATTCGGTATCCAGATCTTCGAGACTCTTGACCTGCTTTCCGGCCAGCATCTGGGCCTTGGTGCCGTAAGCATGGACCCTTCCGGTGGCAAACTTGGCCTTGGCCGACGGGTGGCAAACCTGGACGCCCCCCTGGTTGCTGCAGGTCTGTACCCGATTCCGTTCATTAATGGGTGAAATCGGATCGGATCTCGGGCGAATATCATGGGTCGAATACCCTAACGGCACGTGACAGCTGATACAGTCGGGAGCATTTTTAACCCCGTACTTGATTTCAATCCAATGAAACGTATCTTTGAAAGTTTCTATTGATTCCAGACCATGGCGGGTCATTTTATTCACATCTTCATGGCAACGGGTACATAATTTGATAACCTCTTCCGGTTTCCGGCGCCGTCGCATCCGATGGGTAAAATGAGCGTAAAAATTTTGGGCCCATTTTTCCTTGGTATGACAGCCGATACAACGGGCTAAGGTTTCATTGAACATGGCTTCGCTTAGACCCCATTGCCCGTCAAACGGATTGTACATCCGATTGTTGTGACAATCCTTGCAGGTCGGCAAATCTTCCGGAAAGGGCTTGGGGTTTTCCGGAGTCCCCCGGCCATGAACGCTGGTTTCATATTTTCGAATCATGTTGGCATGCGAGAATTCCTGAAGCGTCGACGGCTCTTTGATGTGGCACTTGCTCGCACAGTCCACCTTTTTGACATCGGTATGCGGGATGGTATCCAGACCGACGTGACAGTTTTTGCATTTGATCTTTCCGTGAACCGAACGCGCGTAATTTTGCGCATTGACATAGTAGACGCGTTTTTTGCCGGATTCATCGTACCGTCCCATATTGGGATAGCGATGGCACAGCAGGCAGTTTTCGGTGTCGGCAAGCGCATTGGATTGTGAAAAAGCGGGAGTCGCCGAGGTCAGTGGCAACAAGAGTGCTGCCAATATGAAAATTCGAATATGATTGTGCTTCGCCAGCCGCAATGCAGGTCTCCAGCTTGATATTGCCGATGATGGCGGTTCGTCACCAAATTACGATACGCTATTGCGCCGAATCCTCCGGTTTCCCGGCGTCTTCTTCAGTTTCCGGCAATTTCGACCCGACCCCGGGTTCCAGAAGAGTCGGAATATAGAATTCGGTATACTTTTTAATCATTCCAATGACTTCGGTACTGACAATGGTATCAATTCGATGCGGCGGATATCCCAGCTCTTTAAACGGTAGCAGTGAAGATTCTTTTTGATGGCAATCTTCGCAGATATAGGGTTTCTGGCTCACGATATTGTGTATGATCTTCTTGGCCTTTGACTTTTGAACCTCAGACAGGGTGGCTTCGGTTTCGCGGTACTCACGCGCAAAAGCAATTCTTTCGGGAGTATCAACTGCCTGAATTGTGCCGTTGACCCGTTCGAACGGCAGGATTTTTGCGTTATACGTACCGGGGCGCGTATCTTCACCCACCGGGCTTTTAATAATTGCACCGGTTTCGCGGTCATACCATTTGAATACACCGGTTTTAGCATCGCCTTCGAGACGCACATGACACGTCTGGCATGCGATAAAGGATGCATGCATGTTATCAAATGCGCGCATCTGCTTGACCTTGTCGTGGGGGATGTCTCCATGACAGTCGATGCAGTAGCTGCGGTTGTCCGGTTTAAACTTAAAATCAATGTGATGGAAATGGCCCTTGAGAAAACGCTGCTCCAAGACCCGGTATCCGAGGTAATGTTTAACGGTTTCTTCACTTTCAAGAATGGCTTCTTTGAAACTCGCCTCTGCTCTTTCCTTTTTTTGATCGGCCATGGCACGGTCTTTGATGATGGTCTCCACCTGCTGACGGTCGCGATACTCTTTGACGATTTTACCGAAGGTCAGATTCCAGATCAAAACCGTGAAAAACACGGTCGCTGCCAGGCCCACCAGAATATATATTTTTGAAAGAAAGGTTTTCATCACATGAGTCCTAATTATCGGTCAGTTTAGCCGCCCCAGGAAGATCGGATTCCGTAATTTCACCGAGCGCCTGCTCGTCCGTGGCGGCTGCCGGCGGTCGGCTGCCGTCTGGAGGCCGGATCTGCTCCTCGAGCCCGGCTGCTTTCATCACTTCTGTGTAGTACTGATAGTGCTCCTCGATCATCTGCTCTTCTGAAAGATATCCTGTCAGGAAAACGGTGCCCATCGGAAAAACGGATAATGAAAAATGAACATTGTAAAAATGCCAGATAAATAAAAAGAGCATCGCCAGCAGAGCTTCATCGCTGTGAGCGATCAGGGCGAAGTTGATAACCACTCCCGGCAAAACTCTGGTGACCAGCTCCTTGTGCCACATGATGATTCCCGAAGACCCGATAATCACGATACCCCAGAAAGGTGCCCAGTAGTCAAATTTTTCTTTCCAGGTAAACCGTGCGCCTTGCGGTTTTTGATTGGTTATAAACAGCAAATATTTCAAAAGATCCACGATATCCTTGGCATCCTTGATATTGGGTATCAGCGGCAGATCGAGCACGGTTTTCACCAGACTTTTGGGAGTCAGTTGCCCATCACGTTTAAGGGGTAAAATCCGGTTTTTAAAAATCGTTACCCCTAAATAAATGAGGTGGTAGACAAATAGCAGCAGCAGGATCGTGCCGGCAACTTTGTGCACGATCGGAGCCACATGGATTCCGCCGAACAGGTTATACAGATAAGGTGCCCAGGAAGTCTGATGAAACTTGAGCGGCATGCCCGTCAACACCAGCGTAATGACGCAGGCCGCCAGCAGGATATGCTGCAGGCGTTGATTCAAAGAAAACCTGATGAAATATCGCTTCCCGTTTTTTTCATTGATGAGGTATTCGGGTTTCAATGCTTACTTCCTCCGTTTCCGTTTCAGGCCGGCACGGGGAAACAACCGCCGCACCAAATCCAGCCCCATCAATCCCATCAACGGCAACAGCGTGCCGCCGGCAAGAACCAGAAATAATACGGTGAAATAATATTGGATCGGACTTTTTTCCAAATTGAATTCAGGATGCACCTTGTACTGGGCCATTCCGGGGGTTGCCTGGGGGTGGCAGTCCAGATTCGAGCAAATCAGATCTTTGTTATTTTTATAGGTAATGGAGTTGGGATTCTCGGCACTCAGCATCTGGTGCACGGATTGACCCCGATTCACATGACAGTCCAGGCAGTCGGGAACCCGTTCGCTCAGAAAATAGGCTGCCTTTCCGTGAAAGGTTTCGCCGTAAGAGTAACCCGCCCGGGTCCCCAGGTTGTGGCGTTCTACGATTGCCGGGTCGTCGTGACATCGGGCGCAAACCTCGGCAACATTGCGCGGGTTGCGGATTTTGTGCAGCCGCGTGGTAATGTGGTTGTAAAACCGATAAATAAACTCGTCCTTTTTGTGGCAGACCCGGCAACGCCCGGTGGCGGTCTCGGAGATACCGGGTCTGACGGTCTTAAAAAAAGAAAGCGGCCGGTACAGCGGATTATCATGGCAGTCCAGGCACGTCGGCATGTCTTCTGAAAACTTTTTGGGATTGCCGTATTCGTCATTTTTGGCATGCACGCTGGCTTCCAAAAATCCCTGAACGGCCTTATGGGAAAATTTTGTTTCGCTCGATGGCTCCACAACATGGCACTGGATGAAGCAGTCCACTTTTTTGGCCGGATCGTGGGGGATCTTTTGGATATCGGTGTGACATCCCTCGCATTTGACTTTGACGTGTACACTTTGGTGAAAGATGTCCTCGTTCACGTAAAGCAATCGAAATTTTCCATCTTTATCCACCCGACTCAGGCCGGGATACTTGTGACACAATAGACAGTTGCCGATATCGGCGGCATCCGCGTGCGACGTGCTCAAGAGGGTTATCAATACCAGCCCGAAACACCAGACCCCAAAGGATTTAAATATTTTTTTCAATGGCATAATTTACAAATCCTTAAAATGCGGTTGCTCTCGCATCTGTTACCCGGGTAGCTTTGTTGGGGAATTTTTTAAGGTTCACGATCAGCGATGGAATTTGAGATAAAAGTTCAGCTAGGGTGCTAGATTTAAAGGTTATTTTGCAATGAGCATGCCAGAAAAGCAAAGGCGGTATGAACCTTGAAAAACGTTGAATTTAGGCGCATAAAATGCTTAATTGGGCTATAAAATTAAATTAAATCTGGTCAAATGACCAAATCAAACTGGTGATTTCACCGCATAGTGAAAACCCCAACCCCGAACGGATGGGTTCTTTTAATACAAAAAACTGTCTGCATCACTGCAATGCGCATGGCAAGAGTCAATTCGCAACGAAGATGAAAATCGTTGGATCAAAAAAAAATGGAAGGCACGGTTTGGTATGGTAATTGCCTCTCCAATACCCCAAAGGGTTTAAATGGATCGGCGCTTTTCTCTAACAAATCGATTTGTTTAAGGGCCAATAGAAAATGAAAACGTCAATTTTTTTAATTATGGCCATACTGATCGGTTGGATAGGCCTGTATACCGACTCTGTCAGCTTTGCTCTTGACGAGGGGGGATGTCTCACCTGTCATCGGTTTCCCGGTCTGGTGCGGCATGAAAAAGATGACGGATTCAAAGTGCTTCATATCGATGAGGCCAAATATGCCCGCTCCGCTCATGGCAAAATAGACTGCCGCCAGTGTCATATTCGGGTGACGAAGGTCCCACATACCGGCGAAACGACCGTTAATTGCAACAGCCAGTGCCATCTCAAGGTCAAGGAAAAAGATAAAATTAAAAATTTTCCCCTGAAATCGTTTCATAAAAAAGAGCAGTCATACATAACCCGACTGAATGATGAAAGCGCTTGCCGGGTCTGCCATCCCTTATATCCCCATAGTGAGAATAAACTGGTAAGGGCGCTTTTAAACATGCACACGGGTTTTATGCTTTGCGAAGTCTGTCATTTAAAGAAAGAAAACCTTGCCGACTACACGTTTGATTGGAATGATACGGAGAATGCGACTTTCAGCGGTGAACCTTTTGGAACCTATTACAACCCCAAAACAACAAAATCACAGACATCCGAGCACTTTATTTCAAGAATCGCTGTTTTTGCCAGGGACAAAGGATTGATCACTGATTCCGAAGATATCCCCAAAGCAAAAGAATTTCTGTTAAAAGAAAAAAACATGAGTGCCGATCAAAAAGCAAAAGCGCTCGATTTTTTTCATCGTCAAATTGCTAAAAAAGAAATCAGCGTCGCCTGTGATGAATGCCACTCTTCGCATAGCATCCTTGATTTCCGACATTTGGGCTTTGATCCCCAAAAAGCCCACAACCTGATGATGTTGAATATCAAAGGTCTGGTCACCAAGTACGAAACCTTTTACTTTCCGCAAATGCTGCGGCCTTAAACGTTAAACGGCTGGAATTTTTCTCATGAACCGAATGCTCCACCTCATCATATTTTTAAGCCTGTTCATCATCAGTCTCCTTGTGAATGCTGGCCCCGGCTACGGGATCCGCTTGATCGAAGCGCAGCCCCTTTTTGAATTGCGGGAACAACTCAATCAGCCCAGCGATGTCGCCGTTTCAAATGACGGACGGATATATGTGGTCGATGGGGTCAACAACAAGATCAGGATTTTCGGTCCGGGGGGACGGCTGGTATCTTCTTTCGGAGGCCCGGGAGCCGGAAACGGTCAACTGCGCTTTCCGCTGGGGATTGATCTGGATCGTTCCGGCACTGTATATGTGGCGGATACCGGCAACCACCGGATACAGATTTTTTCGTCGCAGGGAAATTTTATCACCAAAATCGACATTCCTCCGGGAAAACTCAAACCCGCCGATCCCACCGATGTGGCCATAGATGAGGTTCGCAAGCGCTGCTATGTGGTCGACAATGACAATCACCGCATCCTGTCCTATGACCTGGAAAACCTCAAGCTGATCGACACTTACGGTGCACCCGGTAGCGAAAAACGCAACTTTAATTATCCGTTTTTGATGGCTTTGGACAAGGATAACTATCTTTACGTGGTGGAGGTCATCAACACCCGGGTTCAGGTATTGAATCCCGAAGGGTTGTTTGTAAACTTCATCGGGGGCTGGGGAGTCGAAAACGGAGAATTTTACCGTCCCAAAGGTGTGGCTCTCGATCGGCAAAACCGGATATATGTCAGCGACAGTTATTTGGGGGTTATCCAGGTATTTGATCCCACCGGCAGTTTTTCTGCCGCGCTGGGAGACCCGCGAACCCGGAAAGTCAAAAAGTTTAAAACACCGGTCGGGCTGTTCATCGATAGCTCAAACCGGCTTTATGTGGTCGAGATGCTGGCCAACAAGGTCAGCGTATTTCGCCTGAAATAGGGCTTCGAGTCAAAACCGAAGATCAGAGATTATACGACATCCTTTGTATTATTTTCAGCAACGCAAACACATAATGAATCGACAATGGCGAATGACCGCAGTCAGCCGGCTGATGCTGGTGGTGATGGGGGTGGTGCTGTGGCTGAATATCTGCGATGCCCAGAAAACCTTGGAGCCGCCCGACAACCCGAATTCGGCCAAGGCCTGTGCCATCTGCCATTATCGCTGGGTCGACACTTTTTTCATCGAAGGCCGCAGCTCGGAGTTGGCAGACTACACCGCTGAGAAAATGGTGGCCACGCCTGAAATGTGTTATTCCTGCCACGACGGCAGCGTGGCCGATTCAAGAGCCTGGGCTTACCATAACCGGCAGCATACTGTTGACAAGCGACCACCGGCTGACATGCAGATCCCCAAATCGTTCCCTTTGGACGAGGGCAAAATGAACTGTGCCACCTGCCATACCCCTCATGCACTGCCAAGCGGTCCGGAGTCCAAGGAAATCTTTTTTATGCGGGTTTCCAATCGCAATTCCGCCATGTGCCCGCAATGCCATGCTGACTGGTCCGGAGGGATGGCAGCCGGCAATCATCCGCTGGGCAGCTTCGAAAAACCGATTCCGCAGCTGCTGATCAACGGGGGGGCAAAAGTTGGCGAAAAACCCAATCAGCTGGTCTGCCAATCCTGCCACGTGGTCCACGGTTCTCCCACCGAAAGCCTGCTTGCAAAACCCTCCGACGACTCCAGCCTTTGTCTGGCCTGTCACCAGGATCTGAGCCCATTGACCCCCAACGGCCAAAAGCGGCCGGTTCACGTGGTCAACGTCGTTCCGAAAACCGCATCAATACCGGTTTCGCTCGAACAAGACGGTGCCAGGCGGGGCAAAAGCGGTGAAATCATCTGCCTCACCTGCCATCGGGTACACAAAAATAAGGCCGAGCCCCACCTGCTGGTCGTGGAAAAGGGTGAAAAAGACCAGTTTTGCCTGCTCTGTCATGCGGATAAAAAATATATTGGCGAGACCAAACACAACCTGGCGGTTTCGGCGCCCCGCGAAAAAAATCTGGAAGGCAAAACAGCAGCAGAGGCTGGGGTGTGCTCGGCCTGTCACCTGCCGCACAAGCCCGCCCGCCAGCTCACCGGCGAAGGGGATTATACCGCCCGGCTCTGCATGAGCTGTCACAGCAAAGGTGGGGTGGCTGAAAAGGTCAACTTAATCGGCACCACCCATCCGCTGAGCGTCTATCCTTTTGCAAAACGTGAGACGGATTCCTTGCGAACGACGATCAGCGTGCAAAAGGAGGAATTGCGCCTTCCCTTGTATGACGCCAACGGAGTTCGAAATATCGACGGTAAAATGACGTGCTCGACCTGCCACGAGACCCATCAAAGCCCACCGCAGGCGGCAGGCGCCCGGAAGAAGATCAAATCTTTTCTGAGAGAATTAACACCCCAGATCTGTAAAGAATGTCACCGGGATAAATTTTTAATCACCGATACCAAACACAACTTGAAAATCTCGGCGCCAGCTGAAAAAAACATCTTAAAGCAGACACCGGCCGAGTCCGGACTCTGCGGCAGTTGTCATCTGGTGCACGGTCCGCAGAAAAATTTTCTGTGGGCCAGGGCGTCTTTGGCCGAAGACAAGCAAAAAGGCGCGGAAAGCCTGTGCATCAGCTGTCATAACGAAACCGGCATCGCAAAGAAGAAAGTCCATCGGGGATATTCCCATCCGATGCGTATTTCTGTGCCTCAAAAGGGGGCGACCAAAGCATTGCCGCTGTTTGACAGGCATGGGAAAATTTCGCCAAAAGGGACCATGAATTGTCAGACCTGTCACGATCCTCACCGCTGGCAACCTGTTTCATCCGCCGCTAAAACCGTCAGAGAAGACCCGGAAGCTTCAAAAAGATTTTCCTCATTTTTAAGAGAAGCATCGCCGAAAATCTGCGACGAGTGCCACCATGAAAAATTTCAGATCGCCAACACCGATCACGATCTGAGCCGCTCGGCCCCTGAAGCGAAAAATATGGTGAAGCAGACGGCCGCAGAATCCGGTCTCTGCGGGAGCTGTCACCTCGTACATAACGCCCAAAAAACATTTCTGTGGGCCCGCAGCTTAAAAGACCTGCAAGATGAGGGTGTTCAGAAATTGTGTGTCAGCTGTCATAATGCCGAGGGCCCGGCCGCGAAAAAAACCCTGAGCGGTTATTCGCATCCGTTAAACATCACACCGTCAGAAAAAGGGATCTCTACCACCTTGCCGCTGTTTGACAAAGACGGTCAGTCGATGAAGCGGGGATTGATGACCTGCCAGACATGCCACGACTCCCATCGCTGGAGCCCTTCGTCCACCGATCCTGCAAAAGGTCATTTTGGCGTTGAAGGTAACGCGCAAAACAGCTTTTTAAGGATTTCAAATTCGCCCCTGCCCACACTTTGCGAAAACTGTCATCCGCAGCAGGGTGTGGTTGCAAAAACCGATCACGACCTCCTGCTGAGCGCGCCGCAATCCAAGAACAGTTTAGACGAGGTTCCGGCTGAATCCGGCGTCTGTGGAACCTGTCATCTGGTCCACAACAGCCAAATACACGTCAAATTATGGGCGCGCCCCCTTTCCGGAGGCGGCGGCATCATCGAGCAGATGTGCAACTCCTGTCACTCAAAAGCTGGACCGGCAAATATAAAGGTGCCTTTAATTGCTTCCCATCCCGATAACGTCTTGATCATCAACAGGCAAAAAAATATCTGGGGCGAAGATAAATATTTGCCGCTGTTTGACGGATCTACCGGTAAAAGGATAAAGGTCGGAAATATTTCATGCCCATCGTGCCATAACGCTCATCAGTGGGATACAAGATCTAAATCAAAAGGCAAGGGAACACGGGAAGGATCCGCGATGAACAGCTTCCTCAGAGCACCATCATATCAGTTGATCTGCAATGATTGTCATGGCCCCGATGCTCTGTTTAAATATTTATATTTCCATGATCCCACAAAGCGGACCGGCAGAAAGAATTTAAATTAAAACCCTTAACGCTCAAAAAAGCAGTGCAACATGAAGAAAAAAATATTCATAATAG
>JASFNW010000090.1:0-20821 GCA_050116835.1 Desulfobacterales bacterium | reverse complement strand
TCTATCACTACACGGTACGCAAAGCGCACAAGCGCGGCTACCGCGCTCTGCCGGTCAGGAATCTGAAATGACTGAAGTCAGAAGACAGAGGTCAGAGATCAAATTGAAAGCTGCTGGTCACTGGCTACTCGCTGCTGGCTATAAAAATTTGCCGGGAGCAGGTTCCCAAAGTTTTGTTTATATATTAAAAAAGGAGCACTCTTCATTTAAAAGCTAAAAAACACGAAGGGCACAGAGATATCATGTTTGTAGTCAGTGCCCTTTTTTGTGAGTTAAGCTATATTTTATTGCTGTTATAGCATTATTGAGTGAGCAGGCGCTGGTAGCAGGCATCTGGCTTGGCATTTTGGTGCCAGTGATTTTGCCGCCCAACAGCCAGCCGGCGGCAAGCCGCAAGCCGCCAGAAGCCTTATTTCTGCGTGACGCGCAGCACCTCCTCAACCGTGGTCAATCCCTTCAACACCTTTGCCATGCCGTCCTGGCGCAGTGTCCTCATCTTTTGCCGCACGGCTTCATTCTTAATACGGTTTGAATCAAAGGTTTTAAGAATCAGGCTCTTTAAACGCTCGGTTAAGACCATAATCTCAAATATGCCCAGCCGCCCCCTGTAACCGGTATTAAAACAATTTTCACATCCCCGCGCTTTATATACCGTGTGTTCGGCGAAAAGCTCCGGTGAAAAACCGATGCTTTTCAAATAAATCGGGTTGGGCTCATAGCTGCGGCGACAGTCTTCACAAAGCACCCGCACCAGACGCTGGGCGACAACCGCCAGAATGGATGAGGAAATTAAAAAGGGCTCGACCCCCATGTCCACCAGTCGGGTGATGGCGCTGGCCGAATCATTGGTGTGAAGCGTTGAAAACACCAGATGCCCGGTCAAGGCGGATTGAACCGCTATATCGGCGGTTTCCTTATCGCGAACTTCGCCGACGAGAATGACATCCGGATCCTGGCGCACGATTGATCTGAGGCCGCGGGCAAACGTCAGATCGATTTTGGGGTTGACCTGTATCTGACTGATGCCTTTGATCTGATATTCGATCGGGTCTTCGATGGTAATAATATTGATGTTGGGCTCGTTGATAGAAGACAAAATCGCATAGAGGGTTGTGGTTTTGCCGCTTCCGGTGGGGCCGGTGTTCAGAATGATGCCATTGGGGCTGGAAACCAGCCGCTTTAATAAGTTCAAGCGGCCCTTTTCAAGGCCCAGATCTTCCAGTTCGAGCAAGGAGCCGGATTTGTTCAGCAGCCTCAAAACCAGCCGTTCACCGAAAGCGGTCGGGATGGTGGAGACCCGCACATCGATATCCTGATCGCCGATCTTGACTTCAAAGCGCCCGTCCTGGGGTAATCGTTTTTCAGCGATGTTCATTTTCGCCATGACCTTAACCCTTGAGATTAAAGCCGGTTGAATCCATTTGGGCGGTGTCAGCAGATCATACAGAATACCGTCGACTCGATACCGAACCGTAAAACTGTTCTGGTAGGGTTCAAAATGAATATCGCTGGCCCGTGCTTTGATGGATTGCGAGATGATATGATTGACCAGTTTTATGATCGGTGCATCACTGGTGTCATCGAGCAAATCAGCGGTTTCTTCAATTTCGCTGATAATATTGCTGCCGTTTTCCTCCATGTCCTGCACCAGCTGCTCGGCGGAATCGCGGCGCAAATCATATTGCAGGTTGATCGCCGATATAATTGCTTCACGGGTGGACAGAACAACTCGATAATCGCTAATGCCGATGGTTTTAACAAGGTCATCCAGCGGCTGAAAATTGAGTGGATCATTAATGGCAATAAAACAGCCCGGCTGAAATTGAGCTGTTTCGTTTTTAGACGCATTGTAGGGTTTCAGGCCGCAATCCTTAGCAGAGATGGCCTCGGTGTATTCCAGCGGGACCAGATGATATTTTTTTAAAAATTGGATGGAGACTTTATCGGTGAAATCCGCTTCCGTGTTTTCAAAAGGCAGTTGGGACCAAAAGGGCATGCCGTATTGAATGCTGAGCGCCTCCAGCAACTGGTCTTCTGATAAATTTTTCTGATCGACTAAAATCTGACCAATCTGTTCACCGGATTCGGTATGCAGACGCTGGGCTTCAGCCAGTTGCTCCTCTTCGAGGCCGAATTTGTCTTTGAGTATATCGGTTAAACGCGCGATCATAATCTTATTCGATTTCTTTGGGTGGCGGAACCTTTTCTTCGTAAAGTTTTATGCCGCCTTCTTCGACGGTGCCCCGCTTATTGTCATAAATTTCCTGAGCCTCCAGCGGACTTTTGATGACCCGAGGCGTCAGAAAAATATAAAGATTGGTTTTTTCGTTGGTCTCGGTTCGTTTGCGAAACAACCATCCCAGCACAGGAACATCGCCCAGCACCGGGACTTTGGTGTCATTTTGCGTGCTCGAATCATCGATCAGGCCGCCGATGACCACCGTCTGGCTGTCTTTGACAATAACGGTGGTATCGACCGTTCGCTTCTGGGTAACCGGCAGTGTCGATGAGGTGGTCAGCGTTGAGGTCAGGTCGATGTTGGTGACCTCCAGCGAAATTTTCATGCGCACCAGACGGCCTTCGGTCACACTGGGTGTGATTTTCAAAATTTTGCCCACATCCCGATATTCAAAAGATTCAAATGTTCCGCCCGACGGATCAGTGGTCGAACGCGTCTGATACGGCCGGTTTTCACCAACGGTGATGCGGGCCTCCTCATTGTCGGTGGTCAATATTTGGGGTGTGGATAAAATGCGGAATTCATCGTCGGTTTTAACGGCTTTGATGATCGCCGAGATATTGGAGACGGTAACGCCCGCAATTTCGGTTGTTCCGTTGATCAAACCGACCGTAAAACCCCCGGCAAATGGATTTATCGGCAGGCCGGTGCCGGAATCGAAGTTGGGCTGGACCCTTTCAGTGAAAGCAGCACCGACGTTTGTATTTCTTACCTCTCCAAAGGTCTGCCAGTCGATGCCGATATCCAGACTGGTGTCCATGTCCACCTCCATAATCAGCGATTCGATGAAGACCATGGCGCGCGGGATATCCAGTTTTTTGATAACCTCTTCCAGCACAAGATAATCTTCCTGGTCCGCCATGATAATCAGGCTGTTGGTGGATTTGTCGGCCGAGATTCTGACTTTGCCGGTGACCAGAGGGGTGGGCGCTTTGCCTTTTGCCGGAGCAGCACCGGTCTGCTGGCTGGGTACCTCCTGCAACACTTTGGCCAAGTCTTCAGCGTTGGCATGTTCGCAATAGTAGACATGGATTTTGCCCTTACCGCGGGGGGTTTCCTTGTCAATCATGGTCACCAGCTGTTTGATGCGCATGGTTTCGACCTCATTGGCCAGAAGGACAATGACGTTGGTACGCTCATCTGCCACCATCGTAACCGTGTCATTCTGAGCGCCTTTCGTGCGGCTGCGGGTGGGTTTGAAGACCGTGCTCAACAGGTTAACCATCTTTGTTGCATCGGCATACGCGACGGGAATCACCGAAATTTGCTGACCGATGCCCGGCACATCGATTTTTTTAAGGATTTTGAGCAAGCGTTGGATATTGGACAGCACATCGGTGATAATCATCATTTGAGTTGGCTGATAGGCCAGGATAACGCTGCTCCTAGACACCATGGGGGTAAACAGCCGCTTGATTTCAACCGGATCGGCGTATTTCAGCGGAATCAATTGCGTGACCACCCGATCCGCAGGATGGGTCGCCTCTTCCCGCAGGCGGGTTTCAATGCTTTTAGAGCGGGCGTCGGGGGACGGCACAATTTTGACGACCTCTCCGGATTTGACCGTTGTATAGCCGTGAACTTCCAGGACCGATAGAAATACCTGGTAGGCTTCTTTGATCGATATCTTCGAGGGCGATATAATCGTCACCCGGCCTTTGACACGCTGATCAACGACAAAATTAGTCCCGGTCAGTTCGCTCATAAACTTGATAAAAACATTGATATCCACATTGTTGAAATCGATTGAGACAAACTGCTGGGATTCCGGTTTCTCAGTCGGCGTGGTTTCCTGAGCGACACTGGTACCAATCCAGAAGAAGGCCACGATTGCAACGCTCGCCATTGTAACAATCGTACGCATGATGTTGCTTTTGACGTTTATGTTCATTTTTTTAACCGTCTTTTTTATTCGATTTTATAATTCAGGGTCCGTGTGCGGCCGCGGCGCTTTATTTCCAGCTGAATTTCGGAAGCTGATGACAGGTCACCAAAAACCCTCATCGCATCTTCCACCGATTCAACCGGGGCGCCGTTGACACCGGTAATGATGTCTCCATTGCGCAGCCGCATTTTTCTAAAAACCGTGTTGGGTTTAATCCCGGTAATCGAGATTCCGGCCGGCTGGCCCTCTTCGATATGCGGCCTGATACGGGCCTGTTCCATGAGTTGATCCACATTTTCCAGGGCGCTTTGAATCTGATCGCTTTTGAGTGTCAGTTGACGCGGATAGGCGGATACAGGCATTCTCGGCGGGGCTGTATCCTGTCGGGCTACCCGCGGGCGGACACTGCTTCTTTTAACGGTGCCGGGTTCTTCCATTCCCAGAATTTCGTCCTGGCCGTTGACGCTTAATACCACCTTTTGCCTTAAAATTAATTTTAGCGTTGCATTCTGGATGGAGTCCCCGGTGCGATACAGGCTCTGCTCTCTGGTTTTGGTGTCCTCAATAACGGCGTACGCCCGACGCCCCTCGCTGGCGACCGTCCCCCATAGTTTTAATTTCAGATCGGTCTCTTTCAGGTTGTCGACATTAATCGTTTGAGCCGGTGCCGTGTTATCCTCCGGATTGGTATTGAACAAATTTCGTCGTGCAATTGCGCTATACGCCGATAGGGGCCGGGTTTTCGCCGGGGGCTTAGCGGCTGCTTTTGCCGACGCCTTTGATGGTTGCTCAACAGGTGCCCCCAGCCAGGCAGTGCCGATTGAATAAAAGGCGCTGATGCCAAAATACAGGCCAGCGGTAATCAGCAGGACATTGACCATCATAAAGTATTTTTTGGGTGTAAATACCATCAGCTTGGTTCCGGTCGCTTATTGCCCGATTGCGACGCTGTAGCTGTTATTCATTCGCAGCCGTTACTCGCTCCTTTTAAACTTCGGCACCCGCTTCAAGCAAAGCAGCGGTTCAATAAAAAGAATAGGTGGGCGATTCCACGGGTCCTTTGATTTTAAAAGGAACGCCCTGAGTCTGCAAATTCTGATTTTTCAGCAGTTTGGGTACCCGGTCGCCCATACGGGCCAGTAACTCCGCATGCGGCCGGATATTACCCGTTAAGTCCAGAATTTTACTTGACGAATGCTGACCGATTCTGATCGAACCCGCCACCTCTCCGTCGAACTGGTTGCCAATCAGTTCACAGTGTTCAATCGTCAGGGAACGACCGTTAAATATCAGTTGAGCCTCAATGCTGTCAAACGTCAACTCCCGCTGAGCAAGCAGAGGCGGTGATAATTCGATTTTTCCGTCTGTCAGGATCAGATCGCCCGAAAGCGCTTGTTGGGGCACCTGGGTCGTCAATGTCACTGTCCCTTCCAGAATGCCCGATAGCCTTTGGGTCGTCAAAACCTGCAGTGCTTCCAGCCGATCGACCTGAATTCCGGCGAGATCCGCATCCATGACAATTTCGCGGTCGTCAGCGTTTTTAATAATGTCTACAGCGCCTTTAAAATTACCGCCGTAGCCGTTGCCTTTGAACGATATACGGGTCGTCGCCAAAAATAAAGATAAAATATTCGGCGTTATTTTCAGATTTTCCAGATCGGCGATGGTCCGCCCTGAATGATAAACGCTAACATCATACAGACTTAAAGCCGGCGGAAATCCCAGCTTGAGTCGGCCAATTTCCATTGTCAGGTTCGGGTGCACCCGACGGATCAGATTCGCCACATATTCTTTTGCTAGTTCGGACGGAAATAAAACATATAAAAATACCAGCGCGGCACCGATGATATAGGCGGCCCAGGCGAATCTCGTTTTAAAAAATTTCATCCACTATAGGTTATTTGTTAATTGTAATTAGAATTTGAGATTAGCCGCTGACGCTGAGAGCCATAAGTGTTCAGTTCGTTTAAAGATTACACACAAACAGAATTTAATTCTCTCTAACCATTAACCCATAACGAATAACAAATAATTTCAGATTGCGGTTTAGCGCAATCTGAAATTATTTTAGGCTTCAATGGTTTCAGCCTGCATAATTACGTTTATGAGGCCCGCATTTTTGTCTTGCTTTGAAATTGATAATTTCCTGACCATGACCATATTTGGGGATGTTTCAACACCATGTAAAAAGGCGGTCAGCTGTTCCAGCGAGATGGCATCCAATTTCATTTCAACCCGTGATACTTTAAAATTGCTGTTTTTCTGGGTTGTTGTTGATGGCTTCATCGAGCTGATGCGGTCTTTGATCCCCACCTGGCCCGCCGTCTGAACCAGAAACGAATTCAGCGTAAACCCCTTTTGTCTCTGGTTGACACGAACCTGAGACATCTGCATCTTGCCCTTCAGGGCCTTGTATTCCGCCTGGAGCTGTCTCATTTGGGTAAACTCCGCTATTCGGGTTTGCAGGGTTCGTTCCAGCTGGTTCTTGTTTTCAAAAAATGGCCGAATGATAAACTGTACGATGACCAGAAGCCCCAGAAGGCAGCCGACGCCATATACGATATATTTATCGCGACGATTGAGTTTTTTTAAATTCAGGTATTTACGAATAAATTCCATACCAACCTGTGTTGCCGATGGTTACAGCTCCACCTTGAGCATGAACTGTACTTCCTTGCCCGAGCGGTCCAGATTGGCGGAGCTGATGGTGACTTTTTCAAATTGTCGAACAGATTCCAAGCGACTTTTAATCGTATTTACCGATTCGTAAGTATCGGTCGTTCCCGAGATTAACACATTTTCCGGCTGAATGACCATCCGGTTCAGATTTACCGTAATATTGGCGGGAATTTTTTCACTGATATTGTTAATGATGTCAATACTGCGGACGTGCGGCCCGGTTTCAGTCTGAAAAACGGCATTACCCTTGGTTTCCCGCATCTTGGCCTGCATTTCCTGAAAAGGATAGCGAACGGTTTTCACCTCAGGGAAGGTCTCTTTAAATATCTGCGTCATCTGGTTGTCGATGGCATCGATGCGCTTGTTGAGTGTATGGGTTTGCATCATCAGGTTAAAAAACATTAACACCAGCACGGCTGCAGCCAGTATACCCGTTTTAATTAAGGCGCTGCGGTGCTTGGCCAAAAACTTTTGAGCGGCAAACTGGCCTTTGTGAAAATTGAGAACCGGATAGCCTTCGACTTCCATCAATGCCAGTGCCAGGGCATTGTCCATACGGCCCGGGTTCCACCGGTTTTCCGTGTCGGTTTCCAGCGGGATGTTCATTCGTTCTGCGATCGACGCGACCTTCACTGGTATTTTCAGGAATTTGGAGATATCGGCCGCCATGTCGACGTCCACATCTGCGGTGCTGTTGATGACCGCTTCAATGGGTTCAAAATCCAGGGACGATGTTTCCAGGAAAGCCGCCAGCGTCTGCTGGGTCTGTGCACACAGCATTGACGTTTTAGCAGGGCCGGCTGCCGGCAGTGGAAACGAGCGTATCAGTTGGAGGCGGCCACCCTTCATAACAAAAAGCGTGGCGTAGGTGTCGTCGATTTCGATGTAAATCAGATCCTCTTGCGGTTCTGCCTGGTGAGCGAGACACTGGGCAACGGGCAAGCCGCTGAGCGTAAGCTTTTCCGGATCGATATTCACCGATGCCAGGGCCTCGATGTAAGGTGCTAATTGGCTTTTTTCAATGGCCGCCGCGATGAGGTCGGTTTGATCACCGGCTTGTGCACCGTTCAATGTGTGAAAATCAATTGCCAGTTCATCGACCGCGAAAGGCAGACTGGGTTCGAGCTCGAAGGGCAGAACCATCCGGATTTTTTTGGCGTTGTGAAAAGGAACCTGCATGTTGCGGAAAATAAACTGGTGGGCAGGTACCGAAACGACATAATCGCTGCCCGCCAGGTCCATTCTTTCCCCCAGGGTTTCCAGAGCAGCCGACAGGCTTCTTTCCGGGTCATCAGGGCCGGAATATGGAATGTGAACAAAGTCGTCCACGCGGTACTCCCGCAGGCTGCTGTTTAGGAGCACCGCGGTCAGAGACTGATTTCGAATATCTATGCCGAGAACTTTTCTGCTCATCGAACCTCTACTGTTCAGATATTTTGGAACCTAAACCCTTATTTTAACAGTTTATTGGATTGAACTCAACGTCAATCACTCCTGGCATTTCCATTTGCCGGGTTATTGTGTACTCCAGCTTAATATCTTGCAGTCCCATTTGCCGTTTTTTTCATTTTTTTGCCGTTCAACCACTGCCGTAACGGTTATTACGGAATCGTTCACTTTAGCTTCGGATTCAATCCGAAAGATGTCGCTGGCGGTGGTTAGCATCTTCGTATCCAGGTTTACATCACCGAGTCCAGCAATATTTTGATACCATGTCGGGTTTGTGAAATCGGGAGCGTTTTTGTCGGTGGTGGCCTGCTGGCGCAACTCATATAAGGCCGCGGCCAGTTCGGTATTTTCAGACGGCATCAACGCCACCAGCACCGGCAGTTCGGCGGTGTTAATATTGATCTTTCCGGGATATGTAAACCCGGTGCCGGACCCCGGTTTCATGCCATGTACCGTTAATACCTCTGCCAAACCCGGCTTTTCAGAGTTGCCGTAAAACATTTCAGGCGTAACCCCTTTTACCCGCAATAAATCATTGATATCCATCATGGGGCCATTGCGACTGCTGTAGGGCGAGCTCAAGTCCTGATAATATGGGGACTCAGCACCGCTGAGTCCGGTTATGGCATCATCATCGCCGGAATCCAACCAGTCCTTTATTGAATTGATGATCGCCGGTGGTCGGCTATCCTCCGGCGTTTCCTCAGTGGCATCCTGCAGGAAGTTTAAATACCGCTCAAGCATCTGGCGTTGGGAATCGTTAAAATTACGGCCATCGGGAAACGTGACCAGCGCATTGATTTGAATTCGACCCATTTCATCACTGATCTTAACGGTGAGCTTGCCATCGTCAAACGATATATCATTCAATAGTTCATTTATTTTATCCGGATTGGCCCAGTCTTCCTGTAATGAATCAAAATTTGACTCGGCGCGATCTTTCGCCAGTAGCGCCATGGCGGCATGAACGCCTGAGGAGGCCATTTGTGAAAGCGTCAGACGATCCCTTGCGGCAGCTGTTGACAGGACCGTAAAGCGTGCCCGGCGATTGTACTCCAGCGCCGCTGCAATCAGAATGGTCGTTACCGAAATGACCAACAAGAGAGCAATGCCCCGGTTGTTATTGATTGTTTGGGTTATTCCAAGCATTTGTTATTCCACCCGCTCCCGAATCAAGGGCAGGGACACCATCGTTTCGAAAGTGTGCGTTTCGGCATTCTTAGCCAACTCCAGCTTTACGGCAATTGCTGTGGGTGTGGCATAACCGAATTCATCCGAATCCGAATCCCAGGCATCGAATTCACTCCCGTCGCTGTCGTAAAACTTAAACGACAAGGATTTGACATACTTACACAAAACCGGATCGCTGCCCTTTTTTTCAAATTCGGGATACGGATAGGTATTATCCGCCCGTCTGAGCTCCAGATACCCGTCATTCGTGGTCTGGAAGTAATAGACAATTTCAGCGATTCCTTTCCCGGAACTGTTTTCAAAGGGAAGGTGGGATCGACTGGTAAATCTGATAGTTTGTGCAAATCCTGTGCCACCGATCTCATCGGCGCTGGCGACCAGACGATATGGATCCGGCGGCTGGTCAAATTCGGGGGGCTTGTACAGGGGCCGTTGGTTGATGTGGATCGATGTAAGGTCCAGCACGATTCGTTTCATACAGGTATGGGCGATTTCATATAGTTTGGCACCGTCGTCAAGCGCCTCCGTGGTAGAAAACACGGCATTAAACGATGCCAGGGCCGTTGTCACCACGATGGCCAAAATTGTGATGGCGATCAGTATTTCCATCAGTGTAAAGCCGGCAGCGCGGTGCAGGCCGCTGGCACATGGAGGTTGAAGGCGTGCTATGCTGTTCTGTCTTCTGTTTTCTGACATCTGTCCTCTGGTTTTGTGAAACTATGCTATTCCCTCTGAAACCGATAGGTGGTTAAGCGATATGAGAAATGGTTATCTAGGTACGCCACCGTAATGTCAATGCGCTTCAAATCTCCGGCGACTTCTCCAAGTATTTCGGAGGCCACATCGGTCGCTGATACCTGCCAGCTGTATCCCGGGTAATTTTCACCGAAATCGCCTGAATCCGAAGCGAAAATTCCTGAAGAAGATGTTGTCACTTCGGCCATTTTCTTTTGGGCCAGCAAAGGCGCCTGGGTATAGAAACGAGCTGCTGTGTTCATGGTCAGGGTCTGGGAATGCATGCGATATACACTCACCAGAACGATCGCCAGCACAGCCATGGCAACCATGACCTCCAGCAAGGTGAATCCAGATATCCTTGGCTTCGGGCGACTTGTTTTTCTCTGGGGTTGGTGTTGAAATTTAGCCATTAATGTGCACTTTTTTATACAGAAGCAATTTTGGTAATATACAAAATTTAACAGACAATATACAATCTTTTTTTTGGAAAAGAACTTTTCTTTGGCCAGTCAGGTTAATAATCGGTCCATAGACAGATATTACGGCGAAGCTTATTAAACCGAACAGGGGCAAATATCACGGAAGTGTAAGAATATACCGGTTGCATGGCATCATTTGCAATCTTCAAGGCCCAGACTCGGATTGCTGAAGTTGTTGGTTGGGATCGCCTGAAATCGCTATCTTTCAGACCGGCTGCTTAATTTTCAAAACTGGCATACGTGTCATAGCGTTTGACTTCAGATAAGAAAGGCTCGATTAAATACGACACGTATGATTCTCCGTTTTGCGCATGAATCAGGGCTTTATCTGAGTAGCCATATTTGTAAAAGGTAATATCGGTCCGACCGGAGCCCACTTTCCCGCGAACGGGAAATTCGATGTCGGCGATTTTTAAGCCGTCCGGAAGCGGTTCGGTTTTCAGGGCTGCATCTTCGATGTCTTCTGCAGGCATCGATTCATCGGTTTCCCAGTAATGGTCAGTATCCAGATCGAAATGCAGCGTAAAGTTTCTCTGGCTTCTGACGGCGGCCTCTTTTAATGACTGAATTTTACCGATTAGCCAGCGGGAGCCGGTCTTGCTTTCATCCAAAAATAAGGTTTCATGGAAGCGGGGGACGCTAAATACCAGCATAATGGTCAACAATGCCATGACCACAATGAGTTCCATCAGGGTAAAACCGCTCGGGTGTTCGTTGTCAGTTGTCCATGGTGCGGTACCCCGAGTTAATCCTTTTTTCAGCACTTTTGAAAGCATTTTGCTTATAATGTAAACGTTGGTTCAGCTAAAGTTCATCGGTTTTTATAATTGTATAAATTGAGTTTGCTGTCAGAGGTGAGCAATTTTGTGTAAGGTCAAGGAAATCAGGGAATTGGGCGGAGGCGTACTTTTGGCACGCCGCACAATGCAATTCGCTGATTGACACAGAGATTGCGCAAAAGGGCCGTTTCTGGCAGCAAACTACTCGAGTTCCCAGTTGTTAATATCCCGATTATCTTCGCCTTCTCCGCCGGGCACGCCGTCTTTGCCATAGGAACTCAAATCAAAATCTCCATTTACGCCCGGTGAAATGAACACAAATTCATTTCCCCAAGGATCTTTGGGCACTTTGCGTTTCTCAAGATAGCCGCCTTCGCGCCATTTGGGGGGAATCACACCGGTTTCGGGTTTTTCCACCAACGCCTGGAGTCCCTGCTCGGTTGTCGGGTAGACACCATTGTCGAGTTTGTACATTTTCAGTGCGGTTTCAAAGGTGGCAATATCCATCTGGGCTTTTACCCGCTTTGCTTTATCCGGTTCGCCCATTATTTTAGGGCCGACATACAGCGCCAGGATGCCCAATATGATGACAACAACCATTAACTCAATTAGCGTAAAACCCCGGTTGTCAAATTCAGTTGTGGTACTCATGAAATATTTCCCTTCTAAGAAATGTTGACAAATTTGGCCGCAATTATTTAATCAACTGGTTCATCTCAAAAATGGGCAGACAGATGGACAAGACGATAAACCCGACAACGCATCCCATTACCAGTATCATCACCGGTTCCAGATAAGATGTCAGGCGCATGATACTATTTTCGACCTCTTTTTCGAAAACATCTGCGATTTTATTCAGCATCCCTTCTAATTCGCCGCTTTGTTCGCCCACCTGAATCATCTGAATAGACAATTGCGGGAAAACCTGACCTTCATTCAAAGCCGTCCACAAGGCCTGCCCCTTCCCGACATCCTGAGCCGCTTTTTGCACGGCATCGGAAAGCAGCACATTGCCGGCGATATTTTTGACAATATCAAGCGCTATTAGCATGGAGACGCCGTTTTCAAGCAAAGAGCCCAGCGTTCGCGTAAAACGCGCCACAGCCAGTTTTCTGACTAAAACACCTAAAACAGGCAATGACAGTATGGTTTTATCATAGACATAACGTCCCTTTTCTGTTTTTTTGGCTCGATGCAAAGCAATTCCAGCGCCGATCACCGCAATAAGGATGACCCACCAAAACGATTTGAAAAAATTACTTAAAAAAATCAACAGACGTGTCGGGGTCGGTAATGTCTGACCCATGTCCACAAAAATGGCGGTGATGCTTGGTACAATATAGGTCAACAGCACAAACAATACCAGTGTTCCAACCACACACATAAACAAGGGGTATGCCAGAGCGGTCTGAATCCGGTTGATCAAATCCTGCTGTTTTTCCGTGATATCGGCCAGTCGCTCCAGTACAATTTCCAGTGTGCCTGAAGTCTCCCCGGCACGCACCATGTTGACATATAGCGGTGTAAAAATCCTGGGATATTGCGATAAGGCCTGCGCAAAACTCTGGCCTTCGACGATGGCATCCTTGATCTGGGCCAAAACGGTCTTCAGCCGATGGGATTTGGTCTGGGGCACGAGGGCGTCAATAGCAGAAACCAGCGGAAAACCCGCCGTAATCAAAGTTGACAGTTGTCGCGTCATGATTGCAATTTCAGCCGGTTTAACGCGTCTTAGATAGCGAGACAGATGAGCGACCCGGGTCGTCCTGATTTCGGTTGTATCTTTTTCCTGAGTTTCTTTGACATCAACCGGAAAGATACCATTTGCTCTTAATTTCTGCCGAGCGGCCCGGGCACCGTCTGCATCGATGATACCGGACGTCATTTTGCCTCTGGCATCCAGGGCCGTGTATTCATAAACAGGCATTGCGTTGATGCTCCGTTGGGTTCATTTGTAGCGATACCGCTGCAAGGCGTTTAAGGCCATGGCACTCCCGCTTAAAGCGGGATGTTTTGGTCTTAAGAACTTAGCAGATGAAGGTCTCCGGTCCGGCCATCGGTTGAAAATTAATGAAATTAAATGATGCACCGTCCATACGTCTGATAGGTTTTTTTGATCGATATAATTTGATCGTCCTGCCCTCTTATGGGTAATTTTACCTTCTCATTAATTTTCATGCAAGATTTAGGTGTTAAAAATATGATGTTATGCGTCTATTTTCAACTGGAAATGTCGTGTAGACCTGCGGCATTTCTTTTGGGTTCAGCACGCTGTCGGCCTGTTTGATCTTTAGCTCAGATCCTCTGCTGGAAGTGCTCTTTCCGGTGGGTCCACATGGACTACGACATCCAGTATCTCCGGGATTTCTGCAATGATTCGATACTTGACATCATCGGCAATGGCATGGCCCTGTCGCACGGTTAATGATCCTTGAACGACAATATGCAAATCCACCTGAATGCTGGTACTGATATATCGGGTTCTGATATCATGAACCTGCTGAACCTTATCGTTTTTATGGGCAATCTCACGAATCTTTTTGCGCGTCTCTGCCGGTACGCCGGCATCTGTCAATTCACTAAGTGTTGGCCAGATGATTTTTAGGGACGCATGAATGATAAAGATTGAAACCACCACCGCACCGACGCGGTCAAGGAACGACCAGGACGGAAATAATCTGGCAACTGCAACGGCAATCAACACCGGAAGCGAACTCAAGGCATCTGTACGATGATGCCAGGCATTGGCTGCCATGGCAGCGCTTTTCAAGCGTCTGCCGCTTCGAGCCGTCCAGTGGTAAAGCGACTCTTTGCAGATAATCGAGGCCAATGCGGCTATGACCGCAATCCAGCCCGGAGGAGAGATGGCTTTATGATGCAGGGTTGAAATAGCCTTCCAGCCGATACCGATTCCGGCTGCCGCCAGCATGATGCCGATAAAAGCGGTCACCAGGGTTTCCAGACGCTTATGACCATACGGATGATCATCATCCGGTGGTAGCTCCCAGTAATGCGAACCTGCAATCACGGCGGCATCGGTTGTCAGGTCAGTCAGGCTGTGAATCGCATCGGCAACTACCGCCTGACTTTTTCCCAAAATGCCTGCAGCGAATTTAATACCGGCAAGAAACAAATTTACGAAAAGCCCGACCCATGTGACCTTACGGATGATCTGCTCTCTGGCAACATACGGCATATCAACTTGCTGATCCATTTGCTTTTCTGCCAACGGTTATTCCTCTGTATTCGGTTCGCGATTAATCATCGACCTGTTGCCATATATATCATTTTGGCCTATAAAATGATACTGATTTGGCATTCAATGGGACACAGTAGTAGCATTCGGCTTTATGCCTCAACATTAAATCAGTTTCAGGTGTCAGCGTATTTGACCACAGGCTTCCCGCTCCTTGCTGCCGGCCAAAAGCCAGTGACCAGTAGCCTGAAGTTGTAATTTAAGCGTAATGCGGGTCGTTTACCCCGACTTTGATGATAATAACTTTGTGAGGACAATTGACCCATGAACCTCTTGAACAGTTTCAGCTTTGAGTTGCCGACCAAAATAGAATACGGCGTCGGCGTTGCCAAAAGCCTGGCCGATGTGATCAAAAATGAAAATTGCAAAAACCTTTTGCTGGTTACCGATGAGGGTGTCTTGCGTTCAGGCCTTGTGAGGCGGGTATCCGATGTGCTGGATGCCCATCATTTGAAGTGGGAAGTATTTGATCGCGTTGAACCCAACCCGAAAGATTATAACGTTGCAGAAGGCACTAAAACTGCCAGACAGTTTGACGCCGATTGCCTGGTGGCTGTCGGGGGCGGCAGTCCGATTGATTGTGCCAAAGCCATTGCGGTGGTGGCCCGCCAGGGGGGTGCCGTCCGCGATTATGAGGGCCCTGGAAAAATCGGTCCTGATGTGTTGCCGTTGATTGCCGTCCCGACGACCGCCGGGACCGGCAGCGAGGTGACCTTCAGCTCGGTGATTACCGATTCCGCCGAGAAATTTAAATTCAGCATTAAAGATCCTAAAATTGCGCCTCGGGTTGCGCTGGTCGATCCGGAGATGACGCTGACCATGCCGCCGGAGTTAACGGCCGCGACCGGCATGGACGCCTTAACGCATGCCATCGAAGCCTTCACGGCCAAGGCCTCCGAACCCTTGGCGGATGCTGCCGCCTTGTATGCGATCGAGTTGATTGCCGCCTGTCTCAAAGACGCTGTTACCGCTGGTGACAATCTGGAAGCCCGGGCGGGGATGCTGCTCGGCAGTGTGCTGGCCGGAATTGCCTTCAGCCATTCGGATGTTGCCGCAGTTCATTGTGTGGCCGAAGCGCTCGGCGGGAAATATGACACTGCTCACGGTGTCTGTAATGCCGTGGTATTACCGGCTGTGATGGAATATAACATGGACTACTGCAAAGAGCAATATGCGCGAATTGCCGTCGCCATGGGATTGACATATAAGACCATAGATGAAGGCGCCCGACAGGCGGTTATGGCCGTCCAGCAACTGGCTGCAGACGTCCGACTCCCCGAGTTTGGATCTCTGGGGGTTCAGGAAAACGATCTGGAAGAGCTGGCGGCCAATTCTTTTAAAAACGGCAGCAATATCGATAACCCGCGACCCATGACCAAGGATGATTACTTAAATCTGTTTCAACACCTAATCGGTTAAAAATGGTTCTATCATCAGAACAAGCGCAGAGGGACGACTTCGAGAAAGCCATGATTCGAATCATCCCGGCGCAAACCGAGGATCATTATCGACAGGCACGTCTGCTGTTTCAGCAGTACGCGGACACTCTGGATTTTGATCTTGAGTTTCAGGGGTTCAGCCGCGAGCTGGCGACGCTTCCCGGAGAATATGCGCCACCAAAAGGCTGTCTTCTTCTGGCTAAACGTGCTCAAGAATTTGTGGGGTGCGTGGCCCTGCGTCCCCTGGGCAAGAGGAATTGCGAAATGAAGCGGCTTTATGTTGCCCCCGGCTATCGCAACCAAAAAATTGGGCGGGCGCTGGCAGAGGCCATCATTGAACGGGCGTATGTTATCGGTTATGAACGGATGCGCCTTGATACTGTTGAAACCATGACGGCAGCACAGGCATTATATCGTTCGCTGGGTTTTCGGCCCATAAAACCCTATCGCTACAATCCCCTTAATAATCCCTTCTATTTTGAACTAAATTTGCAACCTTAAAAGGAGATCTAGATGAGTTCCCAAAAATTGACAGGCAAAATTGCGCTGGTGACCGGCTCCTCCCGGGGGATCGGGCGTGCGATATCAGAACGGTTATGCCGCGAGGGAGCCTCGGTTGCGATCAACTATGTCAGCAACGCAAACAGCGCTGAAGAAGTTGCAGCTAAACTAAAGGCTGCCGGCGGTGGCGCCATTGCGCTACAGGCGGATGTCTCCAAACTTGGAGAAATTCAAAGACTTTTTGATCGGACCATTGACCACTTTGGCCGGCTCGATATTTTAATTAACAACGCCGGCATCCGTATCAGCAAAAATGCTATTGACATCGATGAAGCAGAATTTGATCGGCTGTTTGCCATCAATGTGAAGGGGACTTTTTTTGCATGTCAACTGGCCGCGCGCCAACTTTCCGCTGGCGGCAGGATTATCAACATTTCATCGGCCGTAACGCGCATGATGCTGCCCGGCTACTCTATTTATGCTGCCAGCAAGGGCGCCGTCGATCAGATCACTCAGGTACTGGCAAAAGAACTGGGCGGACGCCATATCACTGTTAACGCGGTTGCTCCGGGACCGGTGGACACCGACCTTTTTCGTGATGGCAAATCAGACGAGCAGATTCAACAGATGGCTCAAATGGCCGCGCTGGGCCGCATCGGCGAGGTAGAGGATATAGCGGACGCCGTGGCTTTTTTAGCCAGCGATGACGCCCGCTGGATTACCGGGCAATCTATCCATATAAATGGTGGTTTTGTGTAACAATTCTACCGATAGTATTTTTTGTAGATAATCTGTGGGTTTTGATGTGATTGTCTATCGCGGAATTTTGTTAAGCGAATAAATTAAATACCAGAGAGGACAGATTGATTTTGATTTGCCGATCTCCATGCCAAGCCTTAGCTTCAGCGACGGCTGGTCAGCGGCAAATCAAAAAATAATAATCTCTGCGTCCTCTGCGACTCTGCGGTGAGTAACAAATAGATCGGAGGACAAGCGCGAATGCTGGTTTCATTGATTGCGGCGATGGCCAAAAACCGTGTCATCGGTCGGCAGGGTAATATCCCCTGGAAGGTACCGGGGGAGCAGAAGATTTTTAAACAAATTACCCTCGGCCATGCGGTCATTATGGGAAGAAAAACCTTTGAATCCCTAAAAGGCCCCCTTGCGCAAAGAACCAATATCATCGTCACGCGACAGCAGGACTATGTTGCCGAAGGATGCATCGTCGTGCATGATCTTTCGCAGGCATTAAAAAGATGTCCGCCAGGAGAAAATGAAGCCTTTATTATCGGAGGCGGTCAGCTGTATCAGGCAGCATTTACCATGACGGATCGTATATATTTGACGGTCATACCCAGGAACATCGACGGAGATACCTATTTTCCGAAAATTCTATCCACTGATTTTCGAGTGATCGAATCCAGAACCATTACCGCTCCCGGCAGTGAGCCATGCGATTTTTACATTTATGAGCGACTCAAAAAATGAAAAAACCCAATCCTGAATACATAAAGCGAATTAATGAAATCGTAAATGGCTGTCCGTATTTTGATCTGCTTTCAATGAAGCTGGTTGATGTGGGAATCGGGTATTCATCGCTTGAAATAGAGTTGGCCCAAAAACACTTACAGCCATTTGGCGTGGTTCATGGGGGGGTGTTCGCCTCGATCATCGATGCGGCCGCCTTTTGGTCGGTTTATTACGGGGTGGAGCTTCCGGATGTTGGCATGACCACCGTTGATTTGAAGTTAAATTATCTCGCACCGGCTGTATCCGGCAAATTAATTGCCCGCGGTCGTCAGATTAAAGTCGGTCGGACGCTCGGTTATGCTGACGCAACCGTTGCCGATCAACAGGGCAAGGTTCTGGCTCATGGGACCTCGACACTGATCATTTTGCCCGGCAAGGCCATTGAAACCGACCCGCCGCTACCCCCAAAGTTTATAGAATAAATGTTGTGCAGGCTGCAAATTGACAAATATTGAATGTTTTTAACGGTTTTGTTTCGATAAGATGCAACAGCAGGGCCGTAATTTACCACGAAAGCACTAAAATTCGAAAACACGAAAAACTAAAAAAATTTCATGCTTTACTGCTTTCGTGTTTTCGTGGTTGTCTTTAAAAACCTTTTTATTTCAACCGTAGGCTATAGGAGAGAGCTATGAGCGACGTCCCAGCTGAAAAATACGGATGGAATCCCGAGATGCAAACGCCCTTGCTGAATAAACTCAAGGCAGACCTGAAGCAAGCCATGCTGCAAAAGGACGCCGGAGCACGCAGTGCCATCCGGCAAATTATGGCTGAATTTCCGAAATTGACAGTTCCCATCACCCTGGAAAGCGGAAAGAAATCAACGCGGCTCAAAACGGCCGAAGAGATCACCGACGATGACATCGTCGGAATTATTCAGGGGTTGGCCAAATCGGAACGTATGGTGCTGGAGGCCAAAGGGGAACAATCATCTGAATACCTTACGATGCTCGAGCGGTACTTGCCCCGCATGGCCGGCCGCGAAGAAATTATTGCCTGGATTAAAGACAACATTGATTTTTCTGAATACAAAAACAAAATGCAGGCCATGGGCCCCATTATGAAACATTTCGGCAAACAGGCCGATGGGAAGATGGTCAATGAGATCTTGAAGCAATGGGAATAAAAACGCCTGAAAGCTTTGATCCGTTTACGGATCGAACCGCACGGGATATCCGCAATTCGCTATCCGAAGCCTTTGTGAAAACCATTGGCGCAAAGAATCGTGCGGCATATCTGAGTGTTGCCCGGCAATGGCGGGAGCAAAACCTGTCGTCGTTGCATTCCGACTACATCGATGACCGTCTATTGCGGTACGAGAATGTCTTTAATGCCATCCAAACGGGCGAGATTGTCGACGCGTTGCAACAGGCCTTGATCATCTGGAACCAGGGCCTTTTTTTTGAATTCCACGATCACCTGGAAGCCATCTGGAAATCTGCAAGCGGAGACATGCGCCAGGCCTTAAAGGGCCTGATCAAAGCTGCCGGTGTTTATATCCACCTGGAGCAGGATCACCGGCAGGCAGCCCAAAGCCTTGCGCACAAGGCCTTTGTACTTCTGCAGCAATACCACCATTGCCTGACGTTTATGGCGAACCTAGAAGCGCTTCTGAATAAACTAAAAACCATCGATCCGGATCCACCCCAACTGGACATGGCGTCTTTTGGTCATTAAATCATCGATTTTGGAAAGGAAGTTCTATGCCAAACCGACATTTCTCAAAATTCGGGCTTCGTTTTGCGTTATTTGTTATTGTTCTGCTAAGCGCAGGATGGGCGGCGATTTCCGAGGTGCCGGCCAAGACAGCTTCTGTTCAGCAGAGCACAAAGAATTGTCTGTGGTCGATTCAAACCCAATCCCATAAAATTTATTTACTGGGTTCCATACATGTCCTCAAGCAAGAAACCTATCCGTTGGATCCCGCCGTCGAAAAGGCTTATGCCAACAGCCAGCGCATTGTCTTTGAGACCGATATTGCCGCCATGCAAACTCCAGCCATGCAGGCCAAAATGCTTG
Source organism: Desulfobacterales bacterium (assembly GCA_050116835.1). Lineage (GTDB taxonomy): Bacteria > Desulfobacterota > Desulfobacteria > Desulfobacterales > JAHEIW01 > JAHEIW01. The sequence continues at coordinate 637 of JASFNW010000090.1, read as the reverse complement.
AACTGGGGATGTATCCGGCTGAGCAGAATTTGTTTGACAACATTGCGACCGACACGCGACATCAGCTTGAGAAAGAAATGAGCGCGCTCGGTTTGCCCCCGGAGGCATTTTCGCGGTTTAAGCCCTGGTTCGTCGCGCTAACCCTGACAACACTGGAATTGCAGCGCCTAGGGTACAATCCTCAATATGGAATAGATCTTTATTTTTTTGCCAAAGCCCAAAACGGAGGTAAAGAAATCGGATTCCTGGAACCGCCCGAGTATCAGATCGATTTGCTGGGCAACATGGCCAACAAAGATCAAAACGATTTTTTAAAACAGACCCTTAAAGATTTGGAACTGATCGGCGAACTGGCGGGTGATCTGGTGAGCAGTTGGAGATCCGGCAATGCCGATAAACTGCATGAGCTGCTGCACAGAAGCTTTAAAGATTATCCGAATCTGAATGATCGCCTGCTGATTCAACGCAATCAAAAATGGGTCAAGGAAGTTGAAGAAGCCATGCGACAGAATAAAAACGTCCTTTTTGTGGTCGGTGCGGGCCATTTGGTCGGACCCGAAAGCGTCGTTGATTTATTGCGCAAGAATGGCCATGAGGTCAGACAACAATGAATGAGATGGATGTCCGGCGCCATTGG
>JASFNW010000089.1:0-21075 GCA_050116835.1 Desulfobacterales bacterium | reverse complement strand
CGGTTTGGACAGGACTCGCCCGACAGCATCCGGCACTGCAAGTTCTTCGCTTGTAAGCGCTGGCAAGTCGGAAAATGTTTGAAAGAGAATATCTCGGGCTTCGGCCAGGGTTTTCATCTTCAGGTAAACGTTGCGTTTAAATGTCATTGCTTTTTCCTATTGTAGAAATAAGGTGTCAGTGTTCAGGTGGAGGTCAGATGACAGAAGACAGGTAAGATCACTGCTAGAAAAAAAGACTTGTCTGACCTCGGATTTCTGTTATCCAATCTGACAACCCTTGAACCCTGAACCTTTGAACCTGTTGATTGAAATCTAATACCTGCATTCTGTTGACTCTCTGACTAGATAGGGATTACCTCCACTTTAGCACCCTTATCCAGCCCTTCGGTGTTGATATCGATTTGAACCAGACCGTCGGCATTGACCATCGTGCTGATAAGCCCGGATTTTCCGAGCACCGGATCCGCCCATAACCGATACGCCTCACGGCGCAGCCGGACCCGAATAAAATCCACGCGGCCCTGTTTCGACGCCACATTGCGGCTCAGTCTGGCCTGCAGCCGCAGTACGCCATCTCCCGTAGCGAGCCGCCCGCTCAGATGTTCAACAAAGGGCCTGACAACCCTTGAAAAGACAATCATGGCCGAGACAACATGTCCGGGCATTCCCCACAGCGTCCTGTTTTTAACGCTGGCCAAAATGGTGGGTTTGCCGGGACTGATGGATATGCCATGGACGAGGATTTTTGCATCCTGCAAGGCGGAAAGCACATCAACCGTATAATCACGGCTGCCCACTGAACTGCCGCCGGAAATTAAAACCATATGACAATGGTCAAGCGCCAGCTTGCATTTTTCAAGCAGCATCTCAAAATCATCCTGCACGATTCCGTAGGGCATGGCGATGGCACCGGCTTCATGAATCAGGCCCGCAAGTGTATAGCTATTAATGTCGCGGATTTGTCCTATCCGCGGCTTTTTGTTGATGGGTATAATTTCGTCGCCGGTGGAAATAATGCCGACCACCGGCTTCCGGTAAACGCTTATCTGCTGATTGCCTAAAGCGGCCAACATTCCCGCCTCCTGCGGACGGATGACCAGCCCCCTGTTCAGCACAGCCGCATTCTTTTTAATATCTTCGCCGACGGTTATCATATTCTGGCCGGGGGCGACACTGCGATACACTTCAATAGTGGTGTCGTCGATAAATTGCGTGTGTTCGATCATGACCACGCTATCAGCGCCCCGGGGAACCATTCCACCGGTGGCGATTCTGGCGGCTTTTCCGGGGGCAATTTCAAATTGCGGCGATTGGCCCATGGCAATATTGCCCGTGATGTTCAGATACGCCGGATTGCCATCGCTGGCGCCAAAGGTGGAAGCGCCTTGAAGCGCATAGCCATCGACAATCGAGCGCGGAAAATCCGGTAAATCTTCTTCGGCAATGATATCTTCAGCCAAAACTCTGCCGACCGCATCCATCAGGGCTACCTTCTCCACGCTGACCCGCTCAAATGCGCTACGATAGTTTAATACGGTTTCTAAGTCTGTGACCTTAAAGAATTCTTTCATTATTTCGCGTTGTCCGTTTCAATGCATTCAAAAACAAAATGGTATTGTTAGCATACCGTGTGGTGCAATTCAATGCGGGTTTCAGAGGTCAGAATACAGATGTCGGAGAACAGACGACATAAGTCAGTTTTTGCGCTTTGATCATCATATCTGCCCACCTTCTGACTTCTGTCATCTATCCTCTGTTCTTGCCAAACGATCCAATAAATGTTTATAATCGTGCGGAAATTAAAATTGGCGTGTCGAAACCCACTCATCACAAACGCGATCCATTCTTATGCCTGAAACAGATGAATCTTCAACTGCTTTGCCGCGGGCTGAAAAGCCGGAGTTCTTGAGCAAAACGCGATTCGACTCGTTTGAATTGCCGGCGCCATTATTATCCGCTTTAAATGAGGCCGGTTTTGAATACTGCACTCCGATCCAGGAACAAACGCTTCCGATTTCATTGTGCGGTCGAGACGTTGCCGGTCAGGCACAGACGGGAACCGGCAAAACTGCGGCATTTCTGGTCACGGTCATTACCCGCCTGTCGATGCTCTCTGATCGCGATTCGCGTTTACCGTCGGCTCTGATTATCGCACCCACCCGGGAACTTTCCCATCAAATCGTCGAGGAAGCTCGCACCTTGTGTCGGCATACGGATTTGAAGATCGCCGAGGTTGTCGGCGGTGTTGATTACAAACGCCAGGCTCAGATCTTGCGGCGGGGTGCTGATATCATCATCTGCACACCCGGACGCATCATTGATTATTATAAGCAGGGTATTTTCAAAGCGGAAGCCATTAAAATTTTGGTCATCGATGAAGCGGATCGATTGTTTGATCTGGGATTCACCAAAGACATGCGCTATCTGCTCCGCAAACTGCCCCCTTACGAAAAACGGCAATCCATGCTTTTTTCAGCCACGCTTTCATATCGGGTGATGGAACTCACTTATGAATACATGAATTTGCCCGAATTTATATCGGTCACACCTCATACCATTACAGTTGATGGAATCGATCAGCAGCTGTTTCACGTTGGAACTGAAAAGAAACTGGAACTCTTGCTGGGCTTGCTGAAAAGAGAAGACTGGAATCGGATGCTTATTTTTGTAAATACCAAAGTCGGGGTCGATTGGCTGACCCGGAAACTGAAAGGCAATGGCTGGCCGGCAGAAAGAATCACCGGCGATTTGCCCCAGCGCAAGCGTTTCCGATTAATGGAGCAATTCAAAGATGGCAAAATCAAAATCCTCGTTGCTACCGATGTTGCCTCCCGCGGCATCCATGTTGAAGATATCAGCCATGTGATCAATTATGATCTTCCCCAGGATTCAGAAAATTATGTGCATCGCATCGGGCGCACCGCCCGGGCGGGCAAGACCGGCAAGGCCTTTGCGCTGGCCTGCGAGGACTACGTCTATCATCTGGAACCGTTGGAGGAAATGCTGGGCTATAAAATCCCCGTGGTCTGGCCCGGAAACGACTGGTTTGTTGCCGATAAATCAAAGCCGATTACCCCTGAACGCAGATCGCGCCTCAGAAGATCCGGCCGCAAGCGCAGCGAGCATAGGGCCAAAAAGCGCTCGCAGACATCAGCCGCATCCAAAAAAGACAAAGCGGGTTCCTTTCCAGGCGCATTTTTTGGCTTCGGCCCTGAATCTTCCAAAGGCACCGACGCCGCTAAAAGGGAGAATTCGGAAAAGCCGGCCCCCAAAAAAAGACCGCGACACAAAAAAAAGAGTTCTTCCCGGTCTGCTAAAAAAACCAAGTCCGCTAAGCCTGCCAATCACCGTTGAAGCCCGGCTGCATTACGACCCGTGCGGCGTTCGCTCCGGGTGATACACTGATGGACAGGCCGCGGTTTTCTTCCTTGCTAAAGTCCGATTTTTCACTTAATTTATCTGCCATGGGCCGTGTATTTGATTTTAAAGACGCTCTTGCCTACGAGCGGTGGCTAAAAAAACCCGAAAGCAAAGCCGCCTTCGAGCTGGAAACCCGGCTGATGCATACCTTGCTCAAGCCCATGCGGGGCGAAACGGTGCTGGACATCGGATGCGGTACCGGATCATGCCTGCAAGCCTTTTATGATATGGGCCTGCAGGTCACCGGCCTGGATCCCTCGACCTATATGCTGGACATCGCCGCTCGCAATGCGGCAAATCGCGCCGACCTTTATCAGGGGTATGCCGAAGATCTGCCTTTTGATGACAATTCCTTTAATTACGCCTGCTTATTTACGACTCTGGAATTTGTCGATAACCCGCAAAAAACGCTGGAAGAGGCCTGTCGGGTCGCCAAAGATCGAATTTTTATCGGTGTGCTGAATCGTTATGCCATCAAAGGAATTCAGCGGCGTGTCAAAGGCATGTTTACCGCGACCATTTTTAACCATGCACAATTTTTCAGTGTCTGGGAACTAAAGCAGCGCATCCGTAAAATCGTCGGCCACACGCCCATATCCTGGCGGACTGTATGCCAGTTACCGGCCCCCTCGGGAAAGATTGCCATCAGCCTGGAGCAGTCTAAAATCATTCAACGCTGTCCGTTCGGTGCTTTTGCCGGGATGGTGGTTTCTCTGGTTCCGAAATTTAGAACCCGCCCATTGACCATGCGTTACCAAGCAAGGGATCCGGGCGGTGCGATAACCGGCTAACACATCCGTGGGATTTGATTTTAGTAACCAGTTCTTAACGCAGAAAGAAATAAATCAATGGAAGCCTATTTGTATGAGCCGCTTGACGGGAGCAAAGTCAAATGCAATTTGTGCAGCCATCGCTGTGTCATAAAAGACGGCCGACGGGGCCTGTGCAGTGTGCGCGAAAATAAAGCCGGCCTGCTGCAAACGCTGGTTTATGGAAAACTGATTGCCCGGCACGTGGATCCCATCGAAAAAAAACCGTTGTTTCACTTTTTGCCGGGCACCCTTTCGTATTCGATAGCCACTGTCGGCTGCAATCTCCGGTGTCGGTTTTGCCAGAATGCCGATATTGCGCAGATGCCGACAGATCACAAAGGTCGGATTATGGGTGATGCCGTCAGTGCGCAACAGGTCGTTGATGATGCCGCCGAATCCGGTTGCAGCAGTATTGCTTATACCTACACCGAGCCCACGGTGTTTTTTGAATTCGCCTATGATACCGCCAAAATGGCCCATGCGCGCGGGATTCGCAATGTTTTTGTCACCAACGGATACATGACCGCCGAAGCGCTTGAAATGATCCGTCCCTTTCTGGATGCCGCCAATGTGGACCTGAAAGCGTTCACAGATGAATATTACAAAAATCTGTGCGGTGCGCGCCTTGCCCATGTCCAGGAAACGTTGCGACGCATGAAAGCTGCCGGTATTTTTGTCGAAGTGACCACCTTGATCGTGCCGGGTCTCAACGATGACACCGACGAGCTGCAACAACTGGCCGAGTTCATTGCGCAGGATCTGGGTGACGGCACACCGTGGCATATCAGCCGGTTTCATCCGACCTACAAACTGACCGACCGACCGGCTACGCCAGTGGAAACGCTTACGCACGCACGCGACATCGGTCTGCAGGCCGGACTCAAATATGTATATACCGGTAATGTGCCCGGTAATGCCGCTGAAAACACCTTTTGCCCCGGCTGCGGCGAGATGGTCATCGAACGTTGGGGGTTCCGGGTGGGTGCCGTGCGGACAAAAGATGGCCGGTGCGCCTTATGTGGCGATCACATTAGCGGCGTTTGGAACTAAAGGCTTTTTCCTGTCAGCCGTCACTGACGAATAGAGCGCGTCTCGGGGCCTTTCAAGCAACACGTTTGTTCCCATCCATTTGATTGCATTTCGAATTAAAGCAGTTTATTAAAACTTGACTCCAAATAGCCATTTTCATATAGTCGCACATTCTAAGTCTATTTTTATCAATTTATTCATATTAACTTAAGGCAGATTCATATTATGAACGTTCTGAAGCAATTAAGTGCCCGGATTGATGCAATGAACCAGTGGGTCGGCCGGGGGGTTGCCTGGGTAACGCTGGGACTGGTGCTGGTGGTCTTTGTCGATGTGGTCATGCGGTATCTATTCAATACGAGTTTCGTTTTTACCCAGGAACTGGAATGGCATTTATTCGGTTTTATTTTTTTGATCGGTGCCGGTTACACCCTGCTACACGATGGTCACGTGCGGGTGGATATCATCTATCAGCGCGTAGGACTCAAATCCAAGGCATGGATTAATCTTTGGGGCGTTATTTTATTTTTGATACCCGGTTGTATTATGGTGATTACCACTTCATGGAAATTTACGCTGAATGCATTTGCCATCATGGAGGGTTCGCCCGATCCCGGGGGCATCCCCTTTCGTTTTGTGCTCAAGGGCTGCATTCCGGTGGGCTTTACCCTGCTGCTGCTCCAGGGGATTTCACTGGGTATCCACAGCCTGATGCAGATTCTGGGTCTTGAGAAGGAAAAGGAGACATAGCCCCTATGGAATATCTTCCAGCCTGGATGTTTCTGGCGCTGACAATCTTGTTGATGGCTGGTTTTCCGGTTACCTTCACGCTGCTGGGCACCGCGCTGACCTTCGGTTTGATCGGTTTTGGGTGGGACTTTTTTAATTTATTGCCGCTGCGGATCTGGGGCCGTATGACCAATGTGACACTGGCGGCAGTTCCCTTGTTTGTCTTCATGGGGGTTATGCTGGAACGATCGGGCTTGGCCGAAGAATTACTGGATACCATGGGGCTGCTATTCGGGCGCCTGCGGGGCGGGTTGGCGATTTCGGTGGTCGTGGTCGGGGCGCTGCTGGGCGCATCCACCGGCATCGTGGGGGCCACGGTGGTGACCATGGGACTGCTGGCCGTGCCGACCATGCTCAGGCGCGGCTATCAAAAGGAATTGGCCACCGGCACGGTATCGGCCTCCGGGACGCTGGGGCAGATCATTCCGCCGAGTATCGTGCTGGTGCTGATCGGTGATATTGTCGGTGTCTCGGTCGGCGATCTGTTTATCGGGGCGGTCCTGCCGGGTCTGCTGCTGGTCGGCCTTTTTATCCTCTATATCCTGATTGCTGCGTTTCTGCGACCGGGCGTGGCGCCGGCTATTTCCAAAGAGGAACTGGCGGCGATTTCTCCGCGCGAGCTTGCCGCCCGGGTCGGCAAGGCGCTGATTCCCCCCTTATTTCTGATGGTGGCCGTTTTAGGCTCTATTTTTGCCGGAATTGCCTCCCCGACCGAGGCGGCGGCGGTCGGTGCGGTCGGGGCCACCCTTTTGACTCTGGTCAATAAAAAGTTTTCGATGAAAATTCTGCACGAGGTGATGCATACGACGCTCAGACTCACCTGCATGGTTTTTATCATCCTGTGCGGCGCGGCCGCCTTCGGGCTGGTTTTCAGGGGCCTGGGCGGAGATACCCTCGTTCGCAATTTCCTGGGGGGGATAGCCCATCAGTACAGCCACGCGGCGGTTCTGGCCATTGTGATGCTCCTGATTTTTTTCATCGGTTTTTTTCTGGATTTTATTGAAATTACTTTTATTCACGTACCGGTACTGGCGCCGATCATGATCGATTTCGGGTATGATCCGGTGTGGTTTTGCATTCTGCTGGCCGTCAACCTGCAAACTTCGTTTTTAACGCCGCCTTTTGGATTTTCGTTGTTTTACCTAAAAGCGGTGACACCGCCCGAGGTGACCACCGGCCATATCTATCGCGGTATTATTCCATTTGTATTTTTTCAGCTCATCGGGCTGGCGATTGTTGTTTTCTTTCCGAAACTTGCGACCTGGCTACCCAGGTTGGTTTTTGGACCTTGACGGGAGCTAATTTTATAACTAAACCTTGATTAATCAAAGAAGGACCTAACCTTGGGCCTGTCCTTACCAATAACCAAAAAAGATTTCAGGTCTGAAGTTGAAACACCGGGAAGGGCAGCCTATAATGCAATGGCTTGCGATATCAGGAAAGCTGAATACGCAATTTCATTTTAATCGGCAAAGGAGGTTTTCATGAAACGACGTGATTTTTTAAAGAAAGCAGGTTTGGGAGCAGCAGCAGCAGCCGCCACAACCGTAAATGCCCCCGCAGTATTGGCCCAGAAAAAATACCGCTGGAAGATGGTGACCACATGGCCCCCCAAGTTGCCAGTGCTGCAGGAAGGTTGTGAGCGCCTGGCCAAAAGGCTCGGTGAGATGACCAATGGTCAGTTAACGATTCAGGTGTTTGCGGCCGGTGAGTTGGTTCCGGCCTTTGAAAGTTTTCAAGCCGTTTCCGACGGTACGGTCGAGGTCGGCAGCGGCGCTTCTTATTACTGGGCCGGCAAGGAACCCGCAACCCAGTGGTTTGCGGCGGTGCCGTTCGGCATGAACGCCCAGGGCATGTCTGCCTGGTTTCACGGTGGCGACGGAGAAGGGCTCAAACTCTGGGAAGAAACGTACGCACCGTTCAACCTGGTTCCGCGTCCCGGCGGCTCCACCGGTGTTCAGATGGGCGGTTGGTTCAATAAAAAGATCAACACCATCAATGATTTCAAGGGCCTGAAAATGCGCATCCCGGGACTGGGCGGCAAGGTCGTGGCCAAGGCCGGTGGAACCGTCGTCCTGACACCGGGCGGTGAGATTTTCACCAACCTCGAGCGCGGTGTCATCGATGCCACCGAGTGGGTTGGACCCTACCATGATTTGCGTCTGGGTCTTTACCAGGCCGCCAAGTATTACTATTATCCCGGCTGGCACGAACCCGGTACCTATCTGGAATATTTTTTCAATAAAAAAGCTTACGATTCGCTAACTACGGAGCTGAAGCATATCGTCGACGTGGCCTGCATGGAAAATGAGCACTGGGTTCTGGCCGAGTTTGACCGCCACAACGGTGCTGCTCTGCAGACGTTGATCAATGAGCATAAAGTGCAGCTGTTCAAGTTTCCGGACGGGGTGCTCGAAGGGCTACGCCCGCTGGCCGAAGAAGTTCGTGAGGAGGAAGCTGCCAAGAGCCCGATGGCGAAAAAGGTCAATGAATCTTTTAAGAAATTTCAAAAAATAGTCGGCACCTGGGGCACCGTATCTGAACAGGCTTACTATGATAGTATTCAGCCGAAGTTTCCCTTAAAGGGTTAGGTTTGAGATGTGATTGAATAGCATTTGAATGGTGTAAGATTAATCGGATAAATAAAACGCCAGCCGGAATAAGTTACCGGCTGGCGTTTTATTTTTTGTTTGTCGTAGACAGGTACTCATCTTTTTTTTTAAACCGGATGCTGCGGTCAATGCCCTGAACCGCCAGCAATGAAACCACAGCCAGGACCGCCCCGCCCAAAAACGGAATACGATAATCCAGAACCCACAGAAAGCCCCCCAGGGCCGGCAGAAAAACAGCGGCGATGTGATTGATGGTAAAGCCCACGGCCATGCTGGGGGCAATATCCCGGGGATCGCCGACTTTCTGAAAATAGGTTCGAATGGCAATTGCAAAATTAAAGAAAATATGGTCCAGAATGTAAAGGAGCGCCACCAGCCATCGCGCATCGGTCAGGGCATAGGCTATGAAAATGAAAATCAGGCTGGCGTATTCCAGGGACAACACCTTGCGTTCGCCAAAGCGGATAATACTTTTCCCGATAATGGGGCTTAGATAATAATTGATCAGGTTGTTGATCACGAAGAGGATGGTCACTTCCTGGACCATAAAATGGAATTTTTGAACCATCAGCAGAACTGAAAATGCGACAAAAATCTGGCGACGCGCGCCGGCCATAAAGGTCAGAAAATAAAACAGACCGTATTTTTTGCGGAACACCATTTTTTTATGCTGGGGGACCACATCTTTAAGGGCCGGCTTGCGGGTCAGCGCCCAGACGGATGCCGCAACGATAAGGGCGCCGATCAGCAGGTAGATCTGCCAAAGACTCAAAAAGAATGCCAGGATATAAATGGCCAGGCCCACGGCAATACTGGAAGCGGCGGCATAGCTGCGCTGTTTGCCGAATACCCACGGTGAGCTTGCGGCATCGAAGTGCTGCAGCGTCAGCGACATGTTGGTGGTCTCATAGTAATGGAAGCCAAAGCTCATGATCAGAGTGGTCACGATAAGCCCGGCATAGAAAGGCATCAACCCTGTGATGGCCACGCCCAAGCCCAACAACAGAATCGATAGTGCGGAAAGCCGATGCTCTCGGACGATCATGATCGCATAAACCGCCAGCAGAGCCAAAAATCCGGGGATTTCCCGCACCGATTGAATAACGCCGATATGATTACCATTTAAGCCGGCAATTTCCACTGCGAAATTGTTGAACAGGATTTGCCAGGTCTGCAAGCCAATGGTAGAGCAGATGGTCAGCACCGCCAGATACCAAAACATCGGTTTTTTTTTGATTTCTTTTGCGGATTTCATTCAACAATGGTGACAAAGTTCCGGTTGAACATAATTGGCCTCGATATTGCTCTATATTGCTATACATATAGGCTTAAAAACATTTCGGCACGGTAATTTTTGATAAACTCTGTATTTCAAAATGCTTACATGCTATCGGCTCGCAAATTGAGGGCTGCCGTCAGGGTTATGCTGGCGCTTTTTGACTGTCTGCCCAGCTGTTGGTTCATTGTCATAAACCGAATTTTTATAAATAATTTTAGTTGGTTATGCTGTATTTTGACGCTAATAAACAGCCGGGTTCAAAATTTTGAACCTCTTCCCATAATAAAAAAATAGTATAAAAACAATAGGTTTTTTAATATTTAGGTATTTTCGGTTAAAAATTATGAATCTGAAAGCCGCATTATTTTGACTCCAGCAATTTTTTGGTTGAAGGTGGCGGGAGGGTATTAAGACATAAATTATTGAATTTTATATAAATTGTATCAAAATAAATTAAATAGGGAAATCCACTCCATTTTTGGCAAGGGTTTTGCATTTCGATTAAGTGCAGCCTAATAATTTCTTCATCTGTTCTCCTCCTTAACGGCTAATCAGAAAAAACTGGTTAGCCGTTATTTTTTATTTGAATTTTGATGACCTTTCCCATAACAATACCCCTTTGCCTGAATAACCAAATGTAAGCGCTTCGGAGGGGCCATTTGAAGATCATCGACGTTCATGCGCATATTTTCCCCAAAGAAATCCGCACCCGTCGGGAAGATTATTTTACAAAAGAGCCTGCATTTAAAATGCTGTATCAATCGCCCAAGTCCCGGCTGATCGGCGCAAGGGACATGCTGGCTGCAATGGACGAAAACCAGGTGGAAAAAACCGTAATTTTTGGGTTTCCCTGGAGAGATGAAGGCCTTTTCAAAAAGCACAATGATTATATCAGCCAGGTGGTCAACCGTTGTCCGGGTCGCTTTATCGGGCTGGGCTGTTTTGACCCCTTTTGCAAGGACGCTGCTGCGGAAACGCACCGCTGTCTCGAGAACGGCGATTTATCCGGCATCGGCGAGCTGGCCTTTTATCAGAGCGGGATTGATCACTCTGCGCTGGACCGGCTGCAGCCGGTCATGCAGATTTGCAGAGATCTGGATCTGCCGGTTCTGATTCACACCAATGAGCCCATCGGGCATACCTACCCCGGTAAAACCCGCAATACCGTGGCACAAATCTATCAGCTGATTGATACCTTTGCCCAAAACAAAATTGTTCTGGCCCACTGGGGCGGCGGGCTGTTTTTTTACAGTCTTTTGAAAAAGGAAGTCAAACAGCGTTTAAAACATGTCTATTTCGATACGGCCGCCTCGCCTTACTTATACGATCCGAAGGTATACCGCCTGGCGATTGAATTGGTCGGGGTGGAAAAAATCCTGTTTGGCAGCGATTTTCCGCTTTTGCCGCCCGCAAGGTATATTGACGAGATGAAGTCCGCCGGGTTGTCGGATGCGGAGATGGAAAAAATCTGCGGCTTAAACGCCGCTAAGCTTTTCAACGTGGCTGCTTGAGCTGTTATTCATTTATTAATGGCTACAGACCCACACAGACGTGCACAGACTTTTTTTATTACATTTTTTTCGGAGAAGATTAATGTGCAAGTACATGGTTGCGGTGGTGCGATACGAAGAGCCGCTCGAATCGGTACGCAAAGCGGTAGATTTATGTGCCGGTCTGAGCCATATGCCGGCCGGGGCCCGGGTTTTCATCAAACCCAACATCGTATTCTGGACCCGGGCCGTTGCCTTCCCCAAGTGGGGGGTAATCACCACTTCCCGGGTCGTGGAAGATATCATCATTTTGCTTAAAGAGCGGGGAATTGACGATATTACCATCGGGGAGGGCACGGTTACGATGCGTCCCAAAGATACCGCAACCGCGGCCCATGCCTTTGAGACCCTCGGATACGGAGTTTTGAAACAAAAGTACGGCATCCGCTACCTGAATATTTTCGAAAGGCCTTTTGAAAAAATAGATCTGGGCGATGGCGTCGAGCTGAACTTCAACAGCGATATTTTATCCAGCGACTTTGTCGTCGATTTGCCGGTGATGAAAGCGCACAATCAGACCGTGGTGAGTCTGGGAATTAAAAATTTAAAGGGCACCATCGATATCCCCTCGCGCAAAAGATGCCATACGATGGCTCCGGGAAAGGACCTGCATTTCTGGGTGGCCAAGCTGGCCGATAAAATGCCTCCCATGCTGACATTACAGGATGGGATTTATACCTGTGAGCGCGGGCCCGGCCCGGACGGCCGCATGCACCGCAGCAATCTGCTGGTGGCATCATCCGATGTGCTGGCAGCCGATCTGGTCGGGGCTAAGTTGCTCGGTTATGACCCGCAGCAGGTCCCGCATCTGATGCATGCCGCCCAAAACCGCCGTCGACCCGTGGATCTTTCCGATATCGACATCCGGGGCCAGCGCATCGAGGGCCTTGCCCGGTTTCACGAACACGACTTTCAATATACGGATTCCCAAGACGCCACCCTGCCCCTGCCACTGGCCAAAAGGGGACTCAAAGGCGTTTATTACCGCAAATACGATCTTTCGATGTGCACTTACTGCTCCGGAGTAAACGGAGCCGTGCTGGCGGCCATCGGCGCTGCCTGGAAAGGTAAAGCCTGGGAGGATGTCGAGATTTTGACCGGCAAATCCATGCAGCCCAGCCCCGGGATGAAAAAGACCATTTTGCTGGGCAAATGCATGTACCGGGCCCACAAAGACAACCCGGACATCCAGGAGATGGTTGCTGTCAAGGGGTGTCCGCCATCGCCCGATGCGATGCTGAAGGCGCTTCATAAGGCCGGTATTGATGCGGATCCGAAACTGTTTGAAAGTATCGAGCAATTGCCGGGCTTTTTTTACGACCGTTACAAGGACCGGCCCGAGTTCGATGAGTCCTTTTTTCAGGTAAAGTCATAATTTAACCGCAGACGCGCGCAGACAGACGCGGACCTTTTGGCCGATAGGCACGCCGTTTTGCGCGGCCATCTTGTACCGAGGGAGGCAAGCCTTATGACGTGTGTCTGCGGTTAGAAGAATCAGATACGAATGTCGCGCAGGGATTGCAGGATAGGTTCCATACGGGTGCGGTGCTCCGGGGGGATCATCAGGATTTTTAGGGACTGATTTTTAATCAGCCCTGTCGAAGCACAATTCAATTGGCCTTCTTGGTATGCCTGCCGATTTTCCTGCCCGGCCATAACCTCAAGGACATCGAGCATATTACCGCTGCAGCCGTCGGCATCTATGTGCTCGATGGTTTGCAGCAAAACCGTGTTGACTGAAAGCACGAAATCATCGATGTCCGCATAGTCGTGCCGACCGCAATCGTGTCGCGATACCAGGCAGCGACATCCAAACGGGCGCAAGGTGTATATGGGGCATAGGTCGTCGCTCAAAAAGGGACAGGTGTGATGTTTGGGCTGTTTTTCTTCCGGGGGGTCCAGTCCTGCGGCACACATCCGGGCAAACTGGTTGGTGGTCATTTGGGGCTTGAAATGATCCTGTTCGCATGCCCGGCGAATTTTGACCGTCCAATCCGTATCGTTTTTCGACAGCAGCTGAGTGATGATTTTGTAGCCCTCGATCGTTGTCAGGGTGACACTGGTGGTGCAGCAATGGGCGCAGCCCCTTTTACAGGCCAGTTCCAGTGCCGAGATAAAATGATCGTAAATCGCATAAATTTGACCGAGAGCGGTTAGCTTGCGCTTGAGGTTCATACCGTTTTTTTTCCATCAGAATCGATAAAGGCAAATATCATATTGTGCGCCAGCGGGTCAAATTATGGTACTGTATTGGCCGAACGCTGAAATGGCGGCTAATGTTTTGCGTTTTGATGCAATTGTCCAAAAGCGTTGAGAACCGATTCCAGAGTTGCATCCGTCAGGCATTCGGAACGGGCGCAGTTGTGTGGCTCAATTTCTAAACACGGGTCACAATCCAATGCAGGACGCACGACCTGAACCCGCGGCCCCGGCGGTTGCCAGCGCTCTGGATCCGCCGGGCCGAATATGATCACGCTGGCAATGCCCAGAAACGCCGTCAGATGACTGATGCCGGAATCATTGCCGATATACCGATTTGCGGTTTTTAGCCAATCCACCAGATCCGTCAGATCGCTGAAACGGTGCACCTGTCGGTTCTGGTTTTCTATTTCTGCATCCAGATCCGACTCCGCCGGGCCGCACAGAAATTGCGGCTGCCAACCTCTTTCTTCAAGCTCATCCGCCAGTTCCAGAAATCGGGCCAGAGGCCAGCGTTTGCGCATGCTGCCTGAGCCCGGGTGAATGATGACCTTTAGGGTGTCGCTGGGTCGGCGCGCTTTGCGAATGTGTTGTCGTTGCCAGTCGGATACCAAATCATTTGCACCCGCTGCTTCGATCAGTCCGCGGGCGATAAGGTTTTGAAGCAAAAATTCGGCTACATGGATGTTGTCCTGGGCCGGCGGCCGGGGTGGGATACGCAAGCACGGGCGGTCGGTCATCTGATTGATGGTGTTTTCGAGTTCAGCGGAGAATGAAAAGACAACTATCGTTTCGAAGCTGCTGATAAGATCTTTGATTTTTGCATCGACCCCCTTGGAGAAGAGGGTGGCAAAACAGGCCGCCTCCAGCGGGTAGGTTTTATCAGCCAGGCCCAGCTTGACAGCCAGTTTCCCGATTTGACCCTGACAGAGAATATGGATGCGACCAAATTTTTTGCGAAGCGCGATGATGGACGCAAAGGTTAAAATAACATCACCCAGGGCGCCCTGGTGAAGTATGAAGAGTTTGTCCTCGGCCATTTTGAATCGGTTTTGCAACAAGGCCCACGGGCGCAAGATGCATTTTTAAGATCGTTTTTTAATTGGGGGAGAGCAGCTTATCCTGCTTATCCAAATCGGAGATAACCAGTAGCATTTTTTCCTGAGCTTCGGTCATTTCGGATTCGCGCATTAAATCGAGGTGCTCGACGGTTTCCTGTAAGATGGCCGCGGAGCGTTTCGGCAGGTTTTTGAATACTTTTATCTGGGCTTTACCGTCGATTCCTTTGAGGGCCCGAGCCAGATCGACGGTGCTGATCTCTTTCAGGCATTGTTGAATGGACTGATCGTTAAGTTTTAGGATGGTATGCCCCAGTTTGGAGCTTAACGGTGTAGCGGCCCTGGCTTTTTGAATTTTTCTAAAAAAGGCCTTCCTGCGGTCGACTTTTTCATCGCCGTATTCATTCTCGTAGTGAGCATAGCTCTCTTCGCCAAATAAAGACAGTAGCAGTTCTTTTATGATATTTGGATTGATACCGTTTTGAATGGCCAGAACACCTTCGGCGATGATGCAGCGCTGTAAAAATTCTTTGCCGCGATGCTTACCCGATAGGATATAATGCTGCAGAGTTGTTTCTACCATCTGCGGATTGACACCCTCCAGGATCAGCTGAAGTCCTTTGCGTAAAAGGAAATGTTGAGTTTCTTCAGCTTCCTGCACCAGGGAAAGCAGTCCGTTGCGTTTGGCTTTGTTGGCCATGGCAACGACCTCCGCGACAGTCGTCATGCATTCTTTCCTTTCGGCCTCACTGCACTGAATGCGCTCGCTGAATTCCCAATCATAATCCATTAAATCTACTCCAAAATACCGAGCTCAGATAATATATTCCCTAATTATACCACAAATCTTGGAAATTACTACCAAAAATGTAAGACAATCGGATTTGCCCGACCCGCGGGCGCTTCGATTGCGGAATTAAACGGGTCCCCTATCGGCTGATGTCGCTTAAACAAAGCATGATGCTGCCTTGATGAAAGCGGACTTGAACGGATGCGGTCATGCCGTGCTTGAGCTTAACTTGGGAAGGAAGCGGACGTCGATAAAAAAGATGATTGGCCATATTCTTTCCTTTTCACCGCTCAACAGGCTGCGAATTTGGCTCAATAATATGCGGTCGGCTGTGAAACAATGATGCTACGGTAAAGGTTTTTCAGCGAGCCGAATGTCATCAACCCAGACCGTTCCCAGGCCATTGATAACCAGGTTTAAAGTGACGGTTTGAGCCATTTGCCCCTTGTTGAGAATAAAGGCCGTGCTGATTGTCTGCCAGTCCGTTGTGCCCGATACCGTGGACGCCAAACCCCGGGAAAAGTATTGGCCCGAACCCACCTTACACCACATTTCCAGAAATGCGGTGCCTTCCAGGTTCTCTGATTTGATTTTTGCCTGATAAACCAATCGGGTATTTTCGACATTTAATTCTGATATTTGATCCAGGCAGATGGTGGTCGGCCATTTAGTTGAAACGCGAATCGAACCGTTGCCTTCGAACTTGACCTTTTGATCAGCGGAAACAATGGTGCCCAATGCATCGGCGCGATCTAAATTGAGCTTGAGAATCTCGGATGCACCGACGGGCGCAATCGCCAAAAGACAAATGATGGCACCGGTTGCCACCCACCCGGTCAATCTGTAAAATTGCGGTATTGCCATGAAAATTTCCTTCAATCTGTTTTTTCTAACGCGACGGCCAGTTCGGCCAGCTCTCCTGGATTAACGTTATAGAAATTTTCCAGATATGCAATCTGGCCGGGTGTCGGAATGCGGATTCCTCTTTCCAGCTCTACCAGGCGGGATGGCGGAATGCCGGCCCCCCGACAGATTTCTGTTAAGCTTAATTTGCTCTCACCCCTTAACTGAATCAATCGCTCACTAAATGCACTCATTAGCCATCTCCTTTATGCAAAAAAAGGTAATGGGATGTTGCACCCCGACGTAAAATTTAATTCTCAATTCGACAATTTTTATTCGGCCTCTTGTCCGGCAGCCGATGGCTGTAGAAAATCCATCATTTCGCCCCACCAGGGCTCCTGCGGGCCGGCCGGCCAGTTATTATGGCCTGCCTTTGCAAACGTCCACAGGCGCTTTGGGTCGGTCAAGGCTTCGTAAAGGTGACGGGTCAGCCGGTTGGGGATGATCTCATCCTGTCCGGCCATCATGATGGCAACCGGGCCCGGGTAATTTGCCAAGTTGGCCACGTTATCATAACGGTCTTTGACAATCCAGCGCGCCGGTAAAAACCAGTATTGCTCCTGGGCTAGATTTGGCAATGTATCCCAGGGGGTGATCAGGGCAACGCCGTCGATGGGGGTATTCGTCTTGGCTACCGCTGCACACACGACGCCACAGCCGAGAGATTCTCCCAGAAGAAAAATAGGTGGGCCAAACTCATTTGATGCCAGCCGGATGGTTTCTACAGCATCGGCTGCAAATTGAGCTTCTCCGGTTTTCCCCGAGCGGGCGCCATAACCGGGGTATTCAGCCAGAAGCACCCGATAATCAAGTCGGTTAAGCGCGGTTGCACAATACAACCGATCGACAGCATTGCCCGCGTTACCGTGGAATACGATTATTGTGCCGCGGGATTTACCAGATTTGCCTTCAGATACAAATCCGCGGTAAGTATCAATCGTATCCGGCCAGACGCGCAGCTTTTTATTTCGCGCCAGTTGTGCGATGGTTTCAGAATTCGAGCGATCGGGATGGTAGATAAAAAAATTCTGAAAGAAATACATACCGCATACGACGATCAGATAAACAATCAGAAGGCGTATCATCAGTTTTTTCATATGCCAGCTACGGATAGCATGGGATTGACCGAGTTCATCTTTATCAGCGCTTGCATCAGGTTGATCAGGGCTTTGTGATTGATGCGCGCACAGGCATCAATGGATCCTGCAGGGGGTCAATTGGCTTGATTTAAGGCCGGCAATTGCGTCAACTCGTCCGGTCGGACATTGCGAAAGTTTAATGCTCTCATCGTCTCAGGAGTTATTCTACGCCTGAAACGGCAACAAAGTGAGCCTCGGCGGCGCCCGCTCGAATATTTTTGGCGGCCGTATATTCCGGCGAATGATAAAATTCCTTTGCTCTGGCAAGATCCGAGAACTCAACCACAATGATGCGCCACTTTTCCTCCGGACCTTCTAAGGTGACGGCTTCACCCCCGCGAACTATAAAACGGCCCCCATATTTGGCGATGATATCGGGTGTCACCTGCATATATTCACTGTATTTGTCCCAGTCGGTGACGTTTACTTTGGCAATCATGTAGGCAGCCATCGGCAATCCTCCTTTTAAATCAATGTCTTTTTGATCTCGGATCTCATTTTGATTTTCATGATACAAAAAGGTTCGATCAAGGGGGGCAGGGAGCGCCTATCCGGCGCGGTAAAACCCTAACGGTTTTACCGCGCCAAACAGGGACGGTTTTGGTCTCTGGCGCAACCCAGGGCAACAAAAACTGTCAGACCGTCAGGCTTATTTGGCCTTGCCGATTCTGAACATCTTCGTGCCGCAAGTCGGACAAACACCCTGGGTCGCAGGCCTTCCATTTTTCATTGTGATTTCCTTGGGGTCTTTCATTTCCCGCTTGGCTTTACACTTAACGCAATAAGCTTCCATCGTTTTACCTCCTCCAGATTATTTAAATGACGCCTTGAATGGGTGAAAGGCAAGTTAAATATGACAATGCGGCCCCACACTTTTTTCGACAATGAATCTTAGAATACAGGTGGGACCGGCGATTCTGAATTTTACACCCAAAATATAAAAATTAGCAACATTATAAAACGAACAGCAATCAATTTCCAGAGAACAAATGTTGCCGGCCGCACGATAACAGTTGTATTTAATGTTAATCAGCGGTAATCCCTCATATTTATAATTCTGTATACGCAGAGGTATAATTTATCGCACACCAGACCAGTGGCAGCAAAAAAAAATCTGGCATCATGAGTTCTACCCGCATACAAACCTGTCGATGCCCTGGAATTTCAAAAAGACCTAAGGAGGTGATTAAACACAAGTTTTAAGATCCAGCAGAAACGATCTGCTCCCGGTGATCTGGCTTTCGAGCGAAGGCGCATTGAAAAACCCGGTTGGTACCTATTTTGCAGTGGCATCTATTGCCGCCAATCCATCCGTTTTCACATTTTGGAGCTAGTCAATAGCCGGGGGCGTTTTGAGGCTGCGGGTCCACAACTACAGAAGGATCAACGGCGAAGGTGGTAAGAAGGAGAATGGTTATGCGGCGATCTTATTCCGCTTTGGTGGCGGTTCCGGTGGCTCTATGTATATATGCAATGACGGCATGGGGGCAACAGTCACCGGAAACCGTCACCATAACTAAAGAATTTGAATTCAACGACGCTTCCAAGGTAACCGGCAGCGATTGGCAAACGCCGTTGGCCACTTACAATGATGCCATCTACTACGTTTATGTCAACCGGCAATTGAAGACCCTGATTGTCAAAAAGTCAGCGGATGGAGCCATTACCAGAAGCGTTATCTTCGAAGAAACCGATCCGGACGCCTGGTACAATGGCGTGTCTGTGGGCATAGACCGCAACGGGTACATTCATGTAGCTGGTAACATGCATCATTCTCCGTTTAATCATCCCAAGACGGGCAATCCATACTACGATTACGCCTGGCAATATGTCGTATCCGATAAACCGGAAGATATTTCTTCATTTTCCTTTGTCGGTAGCGAGAAGGCGCGAACCATCCCGGGGAACTGGATAACGTATCCTTCTTTTGCACGGGATTTAAACGGCGTTCTTTATGTTGCTTTTCGCCATCGCGTAAAATTTGGAACCGGATGGTCGCCCGGCATAATGGCCGCTGCCATCGCCCGCTATGATGCCGACGCCCGGATCTGGGTCATGCTGGGCGGCACGGATTACATTCATGCTGTCAAAACGTTTTTTTGGAATGATTCCGGGGCAGACGGCACAGCCTATCAGCCCTACCGGCAGCGCATTTTTTTTGACAGCAACAATCGCATGCACATTACCTGGGTCGTCGATGACGGCAATGGATCATCTGGTTATCACACCCATGTCCTTTACGCCTCATCCGATGACGGTGGCGATACCTTTAAACGTGCAGACGGATCGCTGTATGAAACCCTGCCGATTACCCTGGCCAGCGCAGATGTCGTTGTCGGGCCTGATTGGACGGGTAGCGCCGGCAACCTGTGGTATACCAGTTATGTCGGGGTGACTGCAGAAGGGCACCCGGCGGTGTCTTTTGCGAATAACAGCAACGACACGGCCTGGTGGTCAATTTGGCGTCCGGAAATGGGTTGGTCGGCACCGTTGAAATTACCTTTTGACTCTATTCCCGCCCGAATTCTGACTGATGCAAACGGTGTCCTTACAGCGGTTGACGGCCACAACAAACTGCATCGCAGCTATAACAATGGAATCAGTTGGCAGCCTTACGTCGCCGAGACACTGGGTATACATTCAACCAACTTTGATTATGCTTACCTTGCTGAAAGTGGAAATCTGCGATTTCAGACCTACTCCACCTCAACCGGCAAAGTCAAGGTCTGGACTGTTGGATTTGAACAGAACACATTGCAGGCAGGTCAGGTCGCCCGTGCGCCGCAAAAAATGGACGCAAGCCTCAAATAGTAACGGTATTTGCGACAGGAAGTGTCAACATGGACGTCCGCATCCTGCCAATCTAAAGGCCGGTATCCTTATAACCTTTCCCAGAGCACTCCGGAAAAACTTCACCAATGAGAGCCATGCACAGCTTATACCTCACCTAAAACGTCTCCAAAAGCGCTGCACATGGCACCTTTGACCGATCGTTTTGAGATAGCATTTCAAACTGAATTGGTTCAGCTACAGACGGCGTCGATCGTCGTGCCGAATGCACTAACCCGGTCGACGGAAATGCGCGCTTCTTTTCGTCTAATGGATCGGAGAATCTACCATCGCCAGGACATTCTCTCGTATTGAATGCAAACCGGAATTCGTTTCGGCATCGGTATCGCTATCATGACCCGCTGGAAACAGTCCGGCATCGAGCGCCTCATCAATTCGATCGACGAATATAAACTGCATCTTTTTGCGAATATCATCCGGAATGTCGGCCAGATCACGGGCGTTGCGCTCGGGCAAAATGACGGTTTTGAGCCCGGCACGGTGGGCAGCTAACACCTTCATTTTTATGCCACCCACCGGAAGCACGCGACCCCTGAGGGTGACTTCACCGGTCATTCCGACATCACCGCGAACGGTGCGATTGCTGAACAAACTGGCCAGGGCCATGATCATGGCGATGCCAGCGGATGGACCGTCCTTGGGAAT
>JASFNW010000088.1:0-21315 GCA_050116835.1 Desulfobacterales bacterium | reverse complement strand
GTTTGAATGGGTGATGCAGCCCGACGCACTCAAGTTTTATCTGTGAAAAAAACAACGGTCGAAGGCATTATTTTTATCGGCCCAAATGACCAAAATCTTTACCTGTTTTTAATGTTTGGGATATGGATGGGAAGCCAAACTTCGATGGCTGGGTAGAAATGAAAAACAAAACCCCGAATTGAGATCTGTAATTATCATATTAACAATAATTACAATAAAATAAGCAGTCTTTAGATTGAAATCCGGCAGATTGAAAAAGCCCTCTGAGCCATTCAGGCCCCCGGTATTGAGAGCGGTTTTGCAGGAAATGAAGGCCGATTGGACGCCGTTAGGCCTGTTTGGCTTTCTGGAACATCAATTTGGCGAATTGCCGTCCATCTTCAAGATCCGCGTCATCGGGATGGCCTTCGGCGCTCTGCGCCTCCATTGCCCAGAATTTATATTCAGGATTTTGGATGAGTTTCTCAAGAAGACCGGGTTTGACTGCACCCCGGCATCCAAAGGTTCCGATAAGCGTTGCCTTTGGTGCCAGAGTGATCGCATGGTAGAAAGCTGAAATAGCCAGCAGACCGCCACGAAAAGAACCATGGGTGCCAAATAAGGCCAACATTTTTCCCTCTGGGATACGCTTCAGACTCTTTTCCACCTTTGACGGCACACTGCTGCTATGAACCGGAAATCCAACAAAAATCAGGTCATATGCCGCGAAATTTATGGTTTCGCTGATTTTCTCGATCTCATTATCCGTCTGTCCCAGAGCCTCGTAAATCGCCTTGGCCAATTTCTCCGTATTTCCGCTTTCAGAGTAGTATGTAACAAGTGTTTTCACGGCTTCCTCCATTAAAATTTTTTGGTCTTTCCTACACGATCTGGCGAATGTTTGCAAATATTTTATTCTGCTTTTAGCAGCGTCTGCATATTGTTTTTTCTTGGACCTTTAAAGACTTTTTTTGTCCGGCTTCCACGGTATTCTGGAGCATTATGCTGGCTTACGCGACGCTCTACATTATCGCTGTACCTGCAGTAATATCTGCCGGTTGATAGACTTTGGCGTATATAAACCCAATAGGACATCGAAATGTCCAATGAAAAAGGCTCAATCTCGATGGATTGAGCCCTTTTTATTGTGGCTCCCCAGCACGGACTCGAACCGCGGACCCGGTGGTTAACAGCCACCTGCTCTGCCTACTGAGCTACTGGGGATCATTACTTTATTTCAGTGAATAACAGTGCTTGACCAGCACCCGGTGGTTAATCCCGCCTGTGGCGGGACTCTGCCTACTTGAGCTACCGGAAGACAAATTGAACCTGCATATCTAATAAAGAATTGGGCTGATGTCAAGAAAAAATTATAGGGTTTAAACCTGAATTTTTACTGTTATTTTAGCGGCTTTCAGGGTTCTTTACCGGTTAAGTGTATCGTGCTCATTTGGGAATCCAGCGGGCAAGATCGGCAGAGCTTTCAATTGACATACAGACGCCTTGTTATTTTGTGGTGTATGCGCTATTTGGATACTGTTATTTTGCGTTAAAAATGCCTCATTTTTGTGGCAAACATTATGTCAAAAAAGATTCTGATAATTGAAGACAACCGCGACTTGGCGCATCTCCTTGAAAGCCATCTTCGGGATTTGTCATTCCAGGTGGATTTGTCATTTGACGGAATAGACGGCCTTGCCAAGGCGGATTCTGATAATTACGATTTAGTCATCCTTGACCTGATGCTTCCGGGTCTTGATGGTGTGGAAATTTGCCAGCGCCTGCGTCGAAAGGCCTCCTATGTGCCCATTTTGATGCTGACGGCAAAATCTTCGGAAATGGATCGGGTGGTTGGCCTGGAAGTCGGCGCAGACGATTACGTTACCAAACCCTTTTCCATCAGGGAACTTCTTGCCAGGGTAAAAGCCATTTTCCGTCGAGTCGATGGATTAACGGATGGGGCCAAAGAGGACTTGCCGTCCGTCATTCGGGCCGGAAACCTGGTTATCGATCCGGCAAAAAGAAGTGCTCACATCGCGGGCCAAGCTGTTGATCTCACAGCCAAGGAATTTGACCTGCTTTTGCATTTTGCGCGCAATCCCGGAAAGGTCTTCACGCGCTCACAGTTGCTGGACGTGGTTTGGGGATACGGGCATGACGGGTACGAGCACACCGTCAACTCCCATATCAATCGGCTGCGCGCCAAGATCGAAGACGATCCCACCCACCCTTCATACGTGCTGACCGTATGGGGAGTGGGGTACAGATTTGTCGATATCTAAATTTCAAAAGAATTCATCGATGGTTAAATCATTATACACAAAGCTGGCAATCGTATTGCTCGTGCTGTTTTGTCTGCTGGGGATATCGATATTCATTGTTACCCAGTTTGCTTCGGACATGTATCAGCAAGAGGTTGTCCAGAAGCTTAACAGAAATTTGGCCGAACAAATTGTCGCTCAAAAGATCCTCATGGAGGATAATCGAATCAGCGAAAAGGGGCTTAAAGATGTCTTTGAAATGCTCATGGTGGTCAACCCCAGCATTGAAATATATCTTCTTGATCCCGGTGGCAAAATTTTGGCTTTTTCAGCACCACCGGGAAAAGTGAAATTGGACCGAGTAGACCTGGCGCCGATAAAAAAGTGGTTTGAAGACGACATTGTTTATCCCTTAACCGGTGATGACCCCCGCAACCCCGCCAAAAAAAAAGTATTCTCTGTGGCCCGTATTCCCAAGCAAGGGCAACTTCAGGGATATCTATATATTATCTTAGCCGGAGAGATTTTCGACAGCATCGCCCAGAAACTGAGGGGCAGCTACATCATGCAGCTGAGCGTCTGGTGGATCATGGCAAGCTTGCTTTTTGCCCTGGTCACAGGATTGCTGTTATTTGCCTATCTGACCCGCAGGCTTAAACGCCTGGCGATCGTCATGGACTCACTTGACATGACACTGGCAACTTCCCGATTGCAATCGATTCATAAAGAAAACGGGCAGCACGGCGATGAAATTGACCGTCTGGCCTTTACCTTCAGACAATTGGTTGAGCGTATTCAGGTTCAGATGGAAGACCTGAAACAGGCCGACAGGTTACGCCGAGAACTCGTGGCCAACGTGTCCCACGATTTGCGAACACCGCTGGCGACTTTACAGGGTTATGTCGAGACGCTTTTGCTGAAAAATAAAGGCCTAACGGAGAAAGATCGCAAGCATCACCTTGAAATTGCTATCCAGCACTGCCAGCGGCTCGGCAATCTGGTCGATGAGCTATTCGAACTGGCAAAACTGGACTCTCGTGAGATTGACGTCCAGAGCGAGCCGTTTAATATCAACGAGCTAGCTCATGATGTGGTGCAAAAGTTTAATTTATCGGCTGAAGAGCGGCAAATCAGCATTCAAATCGACCATAATCCAAAGCTACCGTTTGTAAGTGCCGACATCGCCATGATTGAAAGAGTCATCGAAAACCTATTGGACAATGCGGTGCGTCACACCGCTCCAGGCGGCTCCATTCGACTCACGTTCGGTATCCAGAATGGGGATATATCCGTCTGTGTCAGGGATACCGGCTACGGTATTGCCGAGGAGGATTTGCCTCATATTTTTGACCGGTATTATCATAGAGACAGAACTCAAGAGATCAAGTCGGGATATTCCGGGCTCGGATTGGCCATTACCAAGCGTATACTTGAGTTACACAACAAAAGCATAACGGTCGAAAGCAAAGCCGGAGCCGGAACCGCATTTACCTTTTTCTTGCCTGTCTATCACCCTGCCTGAATGCCCCGCTTATAGGATCTTGTCCCAGTAATAATTTACAATATCCTCCGGATCGCAACCAGAAGCTGCCTGCGCTCAATTTGCCAGACAACGCGCTCTTACTTTTGCCAATCATTTCTGGGACGACACATTATCAGCCATTTCAAAAACGCCTTGGAGATAAGTTTGCAGTCTTTTGTTATAAAAAAGTGATATTTTCGTGATGACCTCGTGAATCAGTTCGATTAACTTAGGGACGTCGGATGGTAAATGCGGACAAAAGAGATTTAGAAGCCACTGCGAAACCAAACCACTTTCAAAGAAAAGAAAGGCAAAGCTGTGAGAACACGACGACAATTCATCAACCTAATATTGGGGTTTTTAAGCGGATTGGGCCTGGTATTCAGCCCAGTTGCCAATGGGATCCGGGTTGTTTTCGCAAAAGTAAAAAAAATAATCTTACCCAAAGACACGCCCATGCACAGCCTTGTGGGTAAAAACCCCGCCACCCTGGACACCCGCAATTTAGAGCTGACGCCGATGCAAGCGTTCGGCACCATGGGATTAAGCGATCATGACGTCGATTTAAAAAAGTGGCGACTGGAAATAGCCGGTCAGGTTCAGCGCTCGCTGAAATTCAGTTATGATCAAATAGTAGCAATGCCATCGATTGAAAAAAATGTTCTTTTAATCTGTCCTGGCTTTTTTGCTTATCATGCACGCTGGAAAGGCATTTCTGTGGCCCAGTTGTTAGAAAAAGCCGGAATAGGCTCAGGTGTGACCCATGTTAGCTTCAGCGGTCCGAAAAGAGGGTATGAAAAAACCGAGCGATTTCCCATCGAGGACATCTTCGCAGACAAAGTGTTTTTGGCCTACGGTGTAAATGACAGCGTATTACCCAAACGGCACGGATTTCCCCTACGGGTTGTAGCACAGGATTATTATGGGGGTGACTGGGTTAAATATGTATATAAAATCACAGCAAATAACTCATAAAAGGAGAAAACGACAATGCCAACGTTTGAAAAATTCTGCATCGGTTTATTGCCGATACTTTTCCTGATCACTTTGCCGCTGGTTAATGCTGATCGACCGGCTCATGCCGAGAACCCGGAATTATCCACCGCTGTCTTTTATGTTCAGTGATACGATGTCGGTGCGGCCGCCCTGGAGGGGTTGGACGGGATTAAGCGGATTGAAAAAGGATTTCATAACGCTAAAGAGATCAATACCGTGTATTATGAGTCCTCCAAAATTACGATCGAAGAAATGGAGGACGCCCTGAAGAAAGCGGGAACTTACCTGGGCACCGTAAAATAGTGTGATACCCAAACAGGTTATAAACAAATGGATCACAAGGCTAAAATCTCATCGAATACGGTCAATCCCCAGATCTGGAATGATGCGTATCATGAAACGCTTTTTAAATATGCGCTTGCCCGGTTGCGGGATGCTGACCTGGCTGAAGAGAGCATTCAGGAAACTTTCTTGGCTGCCCTTCAATCACGGAAAAGGTTCCGGGGTCTGGCTTCCGAAAAAACCTGGTTGATTGGCATTCTAAAAAGAAAGATTTACGACCATTTCCGCAAAATGAGCCGGGACAAGCAGTTTAAAATAAACTTTCCGAGGAAGCGCTCAAGGAATGATGTCTTTGATAGCGACCGAATGCCTGCGGCAAGATCTCGCATCTGGTTTTCCGATCCGTCAATAGTTTACGAGCAAAAAGAATTTTTGAAAATTATTCAGCATGCGTTGTCGGAGTTACCCGACCGCATGGCTCAGGCTTTTATTCTTCGCGAAGTAGTAGAGTTGAGTAGCCGGGAAATATGTGACTTCATGAATATCAGTGTTTACAACCTTTATGTGATGGTTCACCGCGCCCGGAAGCGTCTGAAAGACGATTTGCAACTGAAATGGCTGCATTAATCTGAAACCTGCAGCCACCTAAAAATGATCATTTCCCAAGAAAGGAGCAGCCATGAAAAAAACATCTATGCAAACCATAAAAAGATCGGTGCTCGTCATATTTCTTATCTATACCCTGATAATTTCCAGTGGCTTTGCCATCGCTGGAGACTCTAGCATGCAGACAAATCTGAATGATATCGCGAATCTGATGTCAAAATGGTCAAAGCAATTAAGCATGGGTAAAATGGACGCCATGTCCCAGCAAAAACTGGGTGAGAACATGTCCCAGATGAGCGAGGTGCTGCGTGACATGAGCATGCAGGGTCAAGGTGACATGCAGATGGAGCATCATAACAAAATTATGGAAATGGAAAAGGCCTGGGATCCTTTTGATACTTCAGATAAGATGTGATTAACTCAGGTATCATCAGGCAATCGGGAAAACAGTTTGCAGAATCGCAAATTCAGATTTTGATTCGCTTTGCATCCCCGATGAGACGCAAAAAAACAAAGGCCCAATCCATACGGATTGGGCCTTTGTTATATTTGCAAAGCATTAAAATCCATTATTTCGTAATGGGCTTTAGCCTGAGGTAGAGTTCATCCAGCTGATTTTTGCTCGTTTCTGACGGCGCCTCGGTCAACAGACAGGCCGCCTTCTGGGTTTTGGGAAATGCGATCACATCCCGAATGGAAGATTCGCCGCACATCAGCATTACCAGTCGATCAAAACCGACGGCAATGCCGCCGTGGGGCGGTGCCCCGGAATCCAGCGCATCGAGCAAAAAACCGAATTTGCCCTCATAGGTCTTTTGATCCATATTCAGGGCTTTAAATACCTTTTGCTGAATGCTGCGCTGATGGATCCGGATGCTCCCGCCGCCGATCTCAAAGCCATTCAGAACCAGATCGTATGCCCGGCTTTTGACGGCAAGCGGTTCATCCCTGAGACGTTTGTAATCCTCCTCCACAGGGGAGGTGAAGGGATGATGCAGCGCCTGCAACCGCTTTTCGGTTTCATCATATTCAAACATCGGAAAGCGGGTGACCCACAAAAAATGATAGTCATTTTCATCGATCAGCCCCAGGGTCCTGCCCAGGTGGTTTCTGAGATGACCCAGCGCCTCATTGACGATCTTGGCCTGATCGGCCACAAAAAATATCAGATCGCCGGGCTGCATATCGATGCGTTCGGCCAAGGCCTGTTTTTCGGTATCCGAAAAGAACTTGGTAATCGGAGATTGCCACTCATTTTCTTTGACCTTTATCCAGGCCATCCCCTTTGCCCGGTAAACGGCCACAAATTCGGTCAAATCATCAATTTCCTTGCGCGAAAAATGAATACACCCTTTGGCATTCAAAGCCTTGACAATCCCGCCCTTTTTGACCGCATCGGCAAACACCTTGAAATTGGAACCGGCAACGATGTCGGAAATATCTTTCAGTTCCAGGTCAAAACGCGTATCGGGTTTATCCAGTCCGTAACGGCCGACAGCCTCCTCATAGCTTAATTGTGAAAAGGGCCGTTTGAGCTTCACGCCGAGAACCGTTTTAAAAACCCGGCCCATCAGACCCTCGGTCAGTTTCATGACATCCTCTTCGCCCACAAAAGACATTTCGATATCGATCTGGGTAAACTCAGGCTGACGGTCGGCGCGCAGATCCTCGTCGCGAAAGCAGCGCACGATTTGATAATAGCGGTCATAACCGGAAATCATAAAAAGCTGTTTGAATATTTGCGGCGATTGCGGCAGAGCATAGAACTGGCCCGGATTGACCCGGCTGGGAACCAGGTAATCCCTGGCACCCTCGGGCGTGCTGCGGGTTAAAAAAGGCGTTTCCAGATCAAGAAAGCCGTTTTTATCGAGATGCTCTCTGACCGCAGCCATGGTTTGGTGCCGCAGGACAAGATTTTTTTGCATTACGGGTCGCCGCAGATCCAGATGGCGATATTTGAGCCGGACCGTTTCAGAGGCATCGATCTCATCCTCGATCAAAAACGGCGGTGTTTTGGCGGCATTTAAAATTTTGAGTTCCGTTACCGAAACTTCGATCTGGCCGGTCTTTAATTTAGGGTTCACCATATCCGCCGGGCGGGGTTCGACTTTTCCGCGTACGGCCAGCACATATTCATTGCGGATCGAATGCGCTTTGGCATGAATTTGTTTGTCGACGAGTGGATTAAAGACCACCTGGGTGATGCCTTCCCGGTCGCGAAGATCAACGAAGATGACTCCGCCGTGGTCCCGGCGCCGATGGACCCAGCCCATCAAAACAACTTCCTTGTCGACGTCATCTGCGCCAAGTTCCCAGCAATGATGCGTTCTGCGCATGTCTCCAAGTTTATCAGGCAATATCATCTCCTTCTTCAAGAGCCTATTTCAAAAAATGCATCTAACACCCATGGGCTGTGTTATCCAGGATAAATGGATTACACACCTAATTTTTAAAAACACGAAGGTGTGCATCAAACCAATTCAAAATGCTCGAATACTAACGTGTATGCTCCACTTTTGAATTGGCTTGCGCCTTGCCCCTGGGCGTGATCTACACTTTTTGAAATAGGCTCAAATTATGATAACCCATTATCAACGAATGAAACTACTTGTCGGCAATTCGCTTTTTAATTGTGTCAAGCAGACCTTCGAAGGAAACGGAGGACTGCTCTTTGGTCTCCATATTTCGCAGGATGGCCTCACCTTTTTCGAGTTCATCGTCGCCGACAATCAAGACATGGGCTGCAGCAAGCCGGTCGGCGCGCTTCATCTGGCTTTTCAGGCTCTTTGAGCCAAAATCCAGTTCCGCATTGATGCCTTCATTTCCCAGAGCACAGACCCATTCGAAGGCCTGCAGGCGGCTTTTTTCGCCCAAAGCGGCCACGAAAATATCCGGTTGGCGGTAAAATTGATCGGCGCTGAGACCGGTTAATTCAGTCAGCCGGTCAAAACCGATGGCAAAACCGGTCGCCGGGATATCCGGCCCGCCCAGCTCACCGACCAGCCCATCATAGCGGCCGCCGCCGGCAACCGCATTCTGCGCTCCTAATGATTCGGTCTGAATCTCAAACGTAGTGCGTGCATAATAATCCAAACCGCGGACCAGGTTTTTATCGACCACAAAGGGAATTTTCAGTTTTTGCAGCATCCGTTGGACTTCATCAAAATCAGCTTTGCATTCCGCATCGAGGTAATCAATGATGGAGGGGGCATCTGCCATCGCCGTCCGGCAATCCGGCACCTTGCAATCCAGCACCCTCAGCGGATTACGATCTTTGCGTCGCTTGCAATTAGCGCACAGCTGATCAGTGACGGATTCTAAAAATTCCGATAGAGCGATTTTAAACCTCGGCCGGCATTTCGCACAACCCAGGGAATTGATATGCGCCGTAACATCTGCGACTTCCAGTCGCGCAAAAAGCGTCACCAGAAGATAAATCAGCTGAACATCGGCCAGTCCGGATTGAACCCCGAAGATCTCGGCATTAATCTGATAAAACTGCCGGTACCTGCCCTTCTGTGGCCGTTCGCGGCGAAACATGGGGCCGATTGTGTAAAATTTTTGGACCGGGTCCTTGGCATGCATCCGATGCTGGATGTAGGCTCTCACAATCGAAGCAGTGGCCTCCGGACGCAGCGTAATCAGATCCCCTTTACGGTCCGGAAAGGTGTACATTTCCTTTTCGACAATGTCGGTATCTTCACCAATGCTTCTGGCAAAAAGCTCGGTTCGCTCCATTATCGGAATCCGGATTTCTTTGAAGCCGAAATCATCCAGAAGCTCGCGCGCAACCTTTTCAACTGCCTGCCAAAGCTCCACTTCGCCGGGAAGAATATCTTTAAAGCCTCGAATTAACCGGATCATCGAATTGAAGTCCTTTTGAACCCGTTTTGGGTAAATTTGGATATTTATCTCAGGATTTGGGTTTTAGTCAACCTTAATGTTGCTTTTTATCTCGTGACAGCTCAACGGCTATTGCCAATTGGGTTAACTTTTGGTTATAAAGAACACAATCAAATTTCTTGTTTCGCCGAACAACCGCAATGCATCGTTCGGCCGCTGGAGTATAATTTGCCGATACCCGGGAAATATAATGCGTTAACAGATGTAGAGGGTATTCTGGTGGGGCACTACACTGACAAGGATGCCGCCAGCGGCGTTACCGTCGTGATTTGTGCCGAAGGCGCCGTGACCGGCGTGGATGTGCGCGGCTCTGCACCCGGAACCCGGGAAACCGATCTGCTTGCACCGACAAATGTGGTCGAAAAGGCTCAGGCGGTGGTGCTTTCAGGCGGTTCGGTTTTTGGTCTGGCAGTCGCAGACGGCGTAGTGCGCTGGCTGGCCAAAAAAGGCTTCGGTTTTCCGCTCGACAAGGGACATGTGGCCCCGATCGTACCAGCCGCTGTTCTATACGACCTTGATCGCGGGACCGACTTTGTTCCGCCTATTTGCGCAGAATGGGGTGAAAAAGCCTGCCGGGAAGCCGATAGCGGCCCGGTAGCCTGCGGATGTGTGGGGGCCGGCACCGGTGCATGGGCCGGCAGCATCAAAGGGGGGATTGGAACCGCCAGCCGCATTCTATCTTCCGGCATCACCGTAGCGGCTTTAGCCGCCGTAAATTCGGGAGGATCGGTCATTAATCCGGGCACCGGGCGGCCCTGGGAAATTCAGCTGGAAGTTGAACAGGAATTTGGCCGGGAGGGGAAACGCGCTGTTCAACTGCCGCCGCTGCCCCAGGCCGCTCCGGCTCAAAACACCACTATTGCTGTTGTCGCAACCGATGCCATCCTGACCAAAGCGCAGTCGCAAAAACTCGCCCAGATGGCACACAACGGGCTGGCCCGGGCGATTCGGCCGGCCCATACGATGTTCGACGGCGACACTGTCTTTTGTATGGCCACCGGCAAACGCGAATTACCGGAAATCCCCGGATTTTTCAGCGCTTCACGCGCGCAGGGCGTTAGCGACATGGGACACGCCCTTGCGGACTGCATGTCAAGGGCCATCATAACGGCTATCCTCAAAGCCAGGAGTATTACCGGCATGAAGGCTTTTTGCGACCTCAAGGACCGTTAAAAAGACGTAACGTGTACTTACATTTGGTATCAATCATATCAATAAAAGGAGGAATGATGAGAAGATTTATTTTTATCGTGCTGGCAATGGCAGTGATCCTTCCGATGAACCCGGTTTCCGCGGCTACGCCGGTTAAAGGGGGCCATCTGGTCGTCTGCCAACCGGCAGAGCCGCCGGGCCTGGATCCCACCGCCAATACGGCTGCTGCCATCGACCGTGTCGTTTTTGCCAACATCTACGAAGGGCTGGTCAAGGTCAACCGCAGCGGGGCATTCGTGCCCGGCCTGGCAACCGCCTGGACCGTATCCCCGGACGGCAAGGTCTACACCTTTAATTTGCGCAAAGATGTTACCTTTCACAACGGGCAACCATTCAATGCGGCGACAGCCAAGTGGAATTTGGAACGCAGCGCCGCCGAGAGCACCAAGAACGCGCACCCGGAATTTTTCCGCGGCATCGAAAAAATCGAAACACCGGACGACAACACTCTGGTGGTGACCCTCAAGGATGTCGATGCCCTGTTTATCGCCCACATGGCTGAAGGTGATGCGGTCATGCTGCCCCAACAGGGCTATGAAAACGTCGCCAGCGAGCCAATCGGCACCGGTCCTTTCAAGTTCGTCTCTTGGGTTCGCGGGGATCGGGTGGAGATGGTGCGCAACGAAAAATACTGGAATCCCGCCCTGCCCTATCTGGACAAAGTGACTTTCAAGTTTATCGGCGATGCGAGCGCACAGATTGCGGCACTCAAAGCCGGAGACATCGATGTTATCGGCTATATCGCCGCTCCCGAGCAGGCCTCCGAAATGGCCAAGGATAAGCGTTTCAAGGTGTATGCGGGCACCACCACCGGCGAGGTGATCATGTCCACCAACAACAAGAAAAAGCCCTTCGATAACAAGCTGGTTCGCCAGGCCATGGCCTATGCCATCGACCGGCAGACCGTTATCGATCTGGTGATGTTCGGCTACGGCACGCCCATCGGCTCTCACTGGTCACCGTCAACCCCCTATTACGAGGATTTGACGGGAAAATTTCCCTACGACCCCCAAAAAGCCAAAGAATTGCTGAAGCAGGCCGGATATCCCAACGGATTTGAGGCCACCATCAAGCTGCCGGCGATCTATTCATATTCCCGCAGAGCCGGCGAGGTCATTGCCGATATGCTCGGCCAGGTGGGGATCAAGCTCAAGATCGAAGTGGTCGAATGGGGTTACTGGCTGGATCGCATCTTCAAGCAAAAGGACTTTGATCTGACCATGATCGGACATGTGGAAGCCTGGGATATCGGCATATATGCCAAGCCGGATTATTATTTCCAGTATGACTCCCAGGAGTTTCGGGATGCCTATGCCAAGGCTCTCAAGGCGCCCAATGAAAAAGAAAAAGCGAAATGGTTCGGTCGCTGTCAGGAAATCATCGCCGATGATGCTGTCAATGGCTACCTGTTTTCAGCACCCAGCCTGCCGGTGATGAAAGCCGAAGTGATGAACTGGTGGGAGAATTATCCAACGATCGCCCTGGATGTCACCGAGGTATGGTTGCAACAGTAATCGGAAACTTATTGGAAAGTGGAGTTTATTATTTATGGCACCTCCATTTTTTACGGGTGCATGTATTTTACCACGAAGTTCACGAAGGACACGAAGCAAAGAATTTCATTTATTTTTTACTTCGTGCATCTTCGTGTTCTTTGTGGTGAATACCAAAAAGCAAAACCATCAAACTAGAAATCGCCTGCCTCAAATAAACTCATGATCCGCTACCTGGTCAAAAAGTTGATCACACTGATTTTGCTGCTGTTGCTGGTCTCCATTGCCGTATTCTCCGTACTTTTCGTATTGCCCGGCGATCCAGCCCAGATCATGCTGGGCATAAATGCCACCCCTGAAACCCTGGCGAATCTAAGGGCCGAACTTGGCCTCGATCAGCCCTTCTGGGCCCAGTACCTGAACTGGATAGCCAATCTGATCAGCGGCAAGGGAAATCGCTCTCTGAATTACAATCTGCCGGTATATGATTTGATCGTCAGCCGGCTGGCCGTAACCGGCCCGATGGCCCTGCTGGCCATGGTCTTTGCGGTCATTATTTCCCTGCCGCTGGGAATCTACGCCGCCTGTCATCAAAACCGGCCGGCCGACGTATCGGTCATGTTTCTCACCCAGCTGGGGTTGGCCACACCGGAGTTCTGGCTGGGAATTTTGTTGATCCTGTTGCTGTCGGTGCAGCTGGGCTGGTTTGCCGCCGGCGGTTTTCCCGGCTGGGCGGCGGACGGCTGGGGCTCACTCAAGGCACTTTTGCTGCCTGCTTTCGCTCTGGGTGTGATCCGGGCTTCCATTCTGACGCGTCTAACACGTTCATCCATGCTCGAAGTCCTGAAGGAAGATTATGTTCGCACCGCCCGTGCCAAGGGGCTGCGCGAACATACGGTCATCTACACGCACGCCCTGCGGAATGCCCTGGTCCCGGTGCTGACGATCATGGGGCTGCAGCTGGGCCAGTTGCTGGCCGGTGCCATTATAATCGAAAATGTTTACTACCTGCCGGGTCTCGGCCGTCTGGTGTTCAATGCCATCGGACAGCGCGATTTGCCCGTGGTGCGGGATGTGGTGCTGTTCATGGCCGCAGCCGTGGTGGTTGTCAACTTTGTCGTCGACCTTGCCTATGCCTATATTGATCCGAGAATTCAGCTGGAGTAAGTTAAATTTGCGGAGCAAATTTAAGTGAAACGATTTTTCAATAATCTGAACTTCAGGGTTGGTTTCATCCTGTCGGCCGTCGTTGTTCTGGCGGCATTGCTGAGTGTTGTCTGGACACCCTTTGACGCCAACAAAATGAATGCCCGCGAACGTTTGCAGGGACCTACGTGGGCGCACCCGCTGGGAACAGATCAGTATGGTCGCGACACCTTGTCGCGGGTGATGACCGGAGCGGTCAATTCGATCATCGTGGGACTGGTCACGGTGGCCATCGGATTAAGCAGCGGTGTCATGCTGGGTCTGGCGTCGGCCTACTTCGGTAAGTTTGTCGATGAAGCGATCATGCGGCTTGCGGACCTTCTTTTTGGTTTTCCGGCCGTTTTGACCGCCATTTTGATCACCTCAATTCTGGGACCGTCGATGATCAATGCCATGTTGGCGATTGGCATCTTTTATATTCCGGTATTCGCCCGCCTGACCCGGGCCGTGGCACTGACCGTCTGGAAACGCGAATTTATTGTCGCCGCCCGGGCGGCCGGTATGAGTGAGTGGTCGATCGCCTGGCGCCACGTAATGCCCAATATCCTCTCGCCGTTGCTGATCCAGGGCACGATTCAATTTGCCGTAGCCATTTTGGCCGAGGCGGGGCTCAGCTATTTGGGACTGGGTACGCAACCGCCCACCGCTTCATGGGGCCGGATGCTCAATGAGGCGCAGACCTTTATGTCGCATGCGCCATGGATGGCCGTCTTTCCCGGATTGGCCATCGCCTGGGCGGTGCTGGGATTCAACTTGCTGGGAGATGGACTCAGGGATACTTTAGATCCCAAGATGATAAGAACAAGATAACTGAATGCTGGGTGTATTTCGCGAATGCAGTTGCTGCATAATTCATTCCGCTAATGATTATGGGGTTGGAAATGATTCCTGCTGAAACCATAAAGAAAGTGTTGAACGAAATCGACCCGGATGAATTGATCGCGTTGACAACCGAGCTGGTGCGCATCAATTCGGTGTGGGATCCGGTGGCCGGCACCAGTGAACAGGCCGTGGGCGAAAAGGTCGCCAACTGGGCGCGAGCGCAGGGATTTGACGTTCAAATCGATCCGGTTGCCCCGGACCGGCCCAATATCATCATCAGCGGGTTGCGCGGCCCGGGAAAACGCACCCTCATGTTTGAGGGCCATACAGACGTCGTTACACCGGGAGATGTCTCGGCCTGGCAATATGACCCTTTTGGTGCCGAAATTGTGGGTCGCCGGATGTATGGCCGCGGCACCAATGATACCAAGGGTAATCTGGCGGCAATGCTGGTGGCAATGAAAGCGCTAAAAAAAGCAGCGATCGAGCTGTCCGGTTCGGTAATCGGCGGCGTCTTGTGCGATGAAGAAGACCAGATGATCGGGGTGACCGATTTTATCCAGAAGGGGCATGCCGATAATGTCACCGCAGCGGTGATCTGCGAGCCTCAGGATGGCCTGATCTGTACGTCCCAGAAAGGAGCTGTTCGCGCCAGCTATCGGATCACCGGCCGCATGAGCCACGGAGCCATGCCGCTATCCGGTCTGAACTGTGCACCGGCCATCGCCCGCCTCATCGAGGGCCTGCACGATCTGGAAAAAAGGGCGGCCGAAGCTGTCGGATGTGATCCGCATCTGGGATGGCCCAGCTTCACCCCAACGGTTATTCAGGCACCGGCTGCCGGGACGCCTCAGCTTAATGTCATGCCCGGAGAAGCCAGGGTGCTGGTGGACGTTCGCACCACGCCTGCGCAACAGCATCAAGACATCATTGCGGATCTGGACAACCTGTCCCAACATGTCACCCGCAGGGTTGGGGAACATTACAAGCAGTACGACGATCTGCTGGGTCTGCACCGGCGTCACGAACTGACCGTGCAGATTGATATTTTAACCGACAGGCCCTGTACGTTGACGGATGAGACCGACCCCATCGTTCGGGCCGCCGCCTGGGCCACCCGGACTGTCAGCGGTAAGCCGCCGGTTTACGCCGGGGTGCCTGGGGCAACCGACGGGACCTTTCTATGGTCGATGAAACGTATACCGATCGTCACCATGGGCGCTGGCGATCGTCAGGTCCCTCATCAAATCGACGAATGGGTCGACCTGGATCAACTCGTTGAAACAGCTAAAATATATGCGTTGACTGCTTTGCAGTATTTATGGCCGACAGATATCCATTGAATATTCTCGATTGAATATTGAATATTATGAGCGCTAAACTGCTTGAAATACAAGACCTCTGCGTAGACTTCCATCTTCCCGAAGGAATCGCACGGGCAGTGGACGGTATCAGTTTTGAGCTGGCGGCCGGTGAAACGCTGGGACTGGTGGGGGAGTCCGGCTGCGGCAAAAGTGTTTCCGCCTTAAGCATTCTGGGCCTGGTTCCGTCTCCGCCGGGCCGGATTGAAGCCGGCCGCATCCAGTTTGAAAAACAGGATTTGCTGCGCCTGAACGCCGAGGGATTGCGCCGAATTCGGGGCCGCAAAATCTCAATGATTTTTCAGGAGCCCATGACCTCCCTAAACCCGGTGCTGCCCATCGGGCGGCAGGTGGCCGAACCGTTAAGGGTTCATAAAGCGCTTTCCAGATCGGCCGCATTGGCAGAAGCGGCTGAATGGCTGGATCATGTGAAAATCCCGGCCGCCCGCAAACGGCTTGACGATTACCCCCACCAGCTGTCCGGCGGCATGCGTCAGCGGGTCATGATCGCCATGGCGATGGTGTGTCGGCCCAAATTGCTGATCGCCGATGAGCCGACCACCGCACTGGACGTGAGCATCCAGGCCCAGATTCTGAGCCTGATGCTGAGTCTTAAATCGGAATTGAACATGTCGCTGCTGCTCATTACGCACGATCTGGGAGTCGTGGCCCAGATGGCCTCGCGGGTTGTGGTCATGTACGCCGGTCAGATCGTCGAAGAAGGCCATATGACGGACATATTTAATCGGCCCTTTCATCCTTACACCCAGGGTCTAGTGAAATCAATGCCGCGACTGGGGGATCGCCGGGACGGGCATGCCCCGCGCCTTCACGAAATCCCCGGAACCGTGCCGGCCCTGACGGATGCCGTAATCGGTTGCCGATTTGCCGATCGCTGCCCGCATGCGTTTGAGGTCTGTCGCCAACAACAGCCCGAACGGTTTCGGATTGCCAACGGCCAGCGAGCACGTTGCTGGCTAAAGCATCATCCGGATCGGAGGAAGCCGAATGCCTGAAGCACCTCTGTTAAAGGTAGACAACCTGGTCAAGGAATTTCCGCTGGGCGGGGGATTGTTTTCAAAACCACGGGCCCGGGTGCAGGCGGTCGCCGGCGTATCCTTCACGTTATCGCGCGGTGAAACCTTCGGCCTGGTGGGGGAATCCGGCTGCGGCAAAACCACGCTCGGTCGCCTGATTCTACGGTTGACCGAGCCCACCGGCGGGGATGTCGAATTTGACGGTCAACCGATACGGAATCTGAGCTATAAAGAGATGCGCCCGCTGCGACGACGCATGCAGATCATTTTTCAGGACCCTTACGCCAGCCTGGACCCCCGCATGAAAGTGGACGCCATCGTCACCGAACCGCTGCAGGCCATACAGAATCTCACCAAAAACGAACGGAAAAAGATCGCAGCCGAACTGATCGGAAAAGTCGGGCTGCAGGCATCTGATATTGACAAGTATCCACACGAATTTTCAGGCGGGCAACGTCAGCGCATCAGCATTGCACGGGCGCTGTGCGTGCGTCCGGAGCTGATCGTGGCCGACGAGCCGGTCAGCGCCCTGGACGTATCCATTCAGGCCCAGGTCATCAATCTGCTGGCAGATCTTAAAAAAGAGTTTCAACTGTCCTATGTTTTTATATCCCATGATTTGAGTGTGGTCGAACATATCAGCGACCGCATCGCGGTAATGTATCTGGGAGCGATTGTCGAACTGGCGCCGGCCGAAAATTTCAGCAGCACGCCGCGTCATCCCTATACGGCGGCACTGTTGCGGGCCGTGCCGATGCCGGATCCGCACCGCCAAAGCGAGCCGTTTCCCATGGAAGGTGATGTGCCCAGCCCGATTGACCCCCCGCCGGGGTGTGCATTTCATCCCCGCTGCGTGCATGCATTCGAGCGCTGCCGGATCGAACGACCGTCTTTGGTAGAGGTCGACAAGCAACATTTGGTGGCCTGCTGGCTGAACGAAGGGCGGGGCCTGTAAATTTTTAATATGGCCTTTGCAACCACATATATTCACCACGAAAACACGAAAACTGAAGCGCACGAAATTTAATTTTTACCTTTCTCGTTTTCGTTTTTTCGTGTTTTCGTGATATTTTTTTTGGTTTGCTATTGGATTGTGCAGTAATGGAGGGAAGAGATGAAAATAGCGATCGTGGGTGCCGGCGCGATGGGTAGCTTATTTGGCGCGCTTCTTGCCGAAGGTGGCCATTTGGTCTGGCTCTGTGACATCTGGCAGGACCACATTGATACGGTCAATCAAAATGGGGTCACAATCGAGTTTGAAGGCAAAACCCGCAGCGTGAGGCTGAATGCCACCAATGATCCGTTGCAAATCGGAGAAGCAGAGCTCGTGCTGATGTTTGTTAAAGCCACCCAGACCGAAGCCGCCGCACAAACAGCTGTGCGACTGGCAGGCGCCAGTGGCCTGGTTATGACGCTGCAAAACGGCATGGGTAACGCCGAATCAATCGCACAGCACATCAGTTCCGACCGGATCATAGTGGGTACGACGGCGCATGGGGCCACCCTGCTGGCAGCCGGATCGATCCGACACGCCGGTGTCGGTCAGACAACCGTCGGGATGTGGGCCGGTGATGAGGCGCAATTGCAAACCGTACGACAAATCGCCGATCAATTTACACAGGCTGGAATTGAAACCCGTGCCGTCAAAGATGTTCGTCCGGTTATCTGGGGTAAGCTGCTGATCAATATCGGCATAAACGCCATTACGGCTTTAACCGGCATCAAGAACGGTCAAATTCTGGATCTAGCGGTAACCCGTGAGCTTAGCCGTGCGGCAGTTGAGGAAGCGGCCGCAGTTGCCCAGGCTCAGGAAATCGAGATCCGCAAAGATGCGGCCGACCAGGTCTTTGAGGTGGCGGCTGCCACCGCTGCCAACCGCTCCTCAATGGGCCAGGATGTGGACCAGCGACGCCCGACTGAAATCAAGGCCATTAATGGTTTTGTGGTGCGCGCAGCGGAACGCGTTGGAATTGAAGCACCGATCAACCGGACCCTAACCGCGTTAGTCCAAACGATGGAAGAACATTACCGACACTGAGGCTCTATATGTACTCAATATCCATATGCAGAGCCACTGGCTCCTCGCTTCTGGCTCCTGGCATTTTCTGATTGTTAGACGATTCGGTTTAGCCAGCCGCCAGCTGCCAGCAGCCAGCAGCATTGAATAATGAAATCAAAAAAATGGAAAGGGAGCAAAAAAATGAGCAAGGACGTAACGATACCGGACATCTTGCAGGCCAAGACCGAAGGACGCAAATTGGTGATGCTCACGGCCTATGATTACCCGATTGGTTTGCTGGCCGATCAGGCCGAAATCGACATGGTGCTGGTGGGCGATTCGCTGGGCATGGTCGTTATGGGCTTAGACGGCACGGTTGAAGTGACCATGGACAATATGATCCATCATATCAAAGCCGTTGTGCGGGGCTGTAAAGGACCGCTGGTGATCGGTGATATGCCCTTTATGAGCTATAACACCTCGATCCGCGAAGCGATCCATAACGCCGGCCGCCTGATGAAAGAAGGCGGTTGTGATGCCATCAAGCTGGAAGGCGGTCTGAATTTTGTCCCGACTGTCGAATCCGTCATCAAGGCCGGCATTCCGGTTCAGGGCCACATCGGATTAACGCCCCAGACGGCCAGCGCGCTGGGTGGCTTCAAAATGCAGGGAAAGGATGCGGCGGCGGCCATGCAAATCATCGAAGACGCCAGAGGCCTGGAAGATGCCGGCGTCTTTTCCATTGTTCTGGAAGCCGTCCCGGCCCCCCTTGGCAAATTGGTTTCTGAGGCCGTCACGGTTCCGATCATCGGCATTGGCGCCGGGCCGGATGTGGATGGCCAGGTGCTGGTCACCCATGACATGGTCGGTTTGTTTGATAAATTCGTGCCCAAATTTGTCAAGCAATATACCCAGATTCGAACGATTATCCTGGAGGCCATGCAGGCCTACAAAAAAGACGTTCAGGATGTGAGTTTTCCAGGACCGGAACATTCATTCAAAATGCCCGAGGAAACACTCGGTCAACTCAAAGCGATGATCAAGCAATAAGGGAAATACTTTTGAGTTTAGAGTAGGATAAAAACTTCATCGGTTTTATTGAAAAGTTGCCTTCAATCGATACCTTTTTCGACACCTGAAGAAACATGCAATTTTAAGGCTTGAAAATATTTCAGGCTACCTGATGATATATGTAATGAATAACAGTTGGCCCCTCATAGCCGCAATTCAAAATTTGGCCAAAGTAATAATTGCAACCAATAATAAAACATCTTAAAAAGACTCGGAATCAACGGGTTATAGCAGTTGGGAGATAAAACGAGTATCACAACTTTTTTTAGAGGGTTCAAAAGTACTGGTATGTTAGATATAATAGATTTTATAAACCTCAAAAAGCATTCAAAACATAATAGCTAACATAAATCTCATTGTCCGACGGTGAATGACATTTCTTCGGATTCTTCACTTTCGACAGAAGCATTGACGGCTGTAACAACAAAATAATATTTTTTCCCCTTAATTAACCCCGAAATTTTGTGCGGACTTTTTACGTTTGATATTTTGGTTCCGTTCTTTATGGTAACTCCCGGTTTATCACTCCAATAAATATTATAAGAAATTGCATTGGGTACATCATCCCAAGCCAGCATAACATCGACTGTTTTCGGGGGAGCGTCTTTAACAGTCGGCTTTGCCTTTTTGGTATTGGATCGCGTCGGTGTCTGTTGGCGTTCCTGCTGTTCGGAGCTAACCTCCAGCGCTGACTCTGAAGGTAAAGGGGGGGTTATATCCTCTGACTCTGGATCTGCAGCATCCGGCGCTGAAGGACTCACGATATCACC
The DNA here is from genome assembly GCA_050116835.1 of Desulfobacterales bacterium. Lineage (GTDB taxonomy): Bacteria > Desulfobacterota > Desulfobacteria > Desulfobacterales > JAHEIW01 > JAHEIW01. Next base: position 795 of record JASFNW010000088.1, on the reverse strand, counting down.
AAATTGAATATGCCCTGCCGTATTGGCATCTGCTGTATAGGACATCTCCTTTGATTCTTTGCTCTCCCCTGATTCGGTCAACACTGTAACGACAAAATAGTAGGTCTTGCCAGGCTGTAATTGAGTGATTGTGAAAGGATTGGGCACGTTGCGGAATTTTGAACCACTTAGTTTAGTGACACCCGGTGATGTAGACCCATAAACGTTATATGAGATTGCACCCGGAACTTCGTCCCAAGATAGCGTTACCTCACTACTTACCAGGCTACTTGCCGAGGGGATGTTGCTACTACAACCAGATAATGAAACTATTGCACAAAGAGACCATAAACAAGAAAACGTAATAATAGCACGATGATATATTTTATTGCCAATAAACATCATATCCCACGATTATTGTTTCTTTCTCCAAAAAATTTTATCGATCTTTGAGGATGCAGTCAAATTTTTGTACATTGATCCGTAATTTGCAAAATTTCAGATATGATATGGATATATGAAACCGTATCGCACTTTTAAATCTGGTGTCAAACCGCAGGCCCGAAAAATGCGGATTTGAGAAAATGAATAGGCAAATCTACAGGTTTGGATTCACCCCTTTGAGTTGTGATATAAAATGAATATTACAACTTTGCAATTTTACAGATATCAGGTCAATAAGCCAAATATCACGACTTCACCCATATTGCAGATATGCTATAGCGGTTGTCATAAATATGTTCCGTTTGTCATATTCGTTAACAAGCACCAGAGTAGTTTGTAACAGCTTGATATTATTATAAACCTGACAACCGC